>NZ_KV814403.1:0-103765 GCF_001813925.1 Corynebacterium sp. HMSC072D12 | reverse complement strand
CTACGCACCCCGAAACCGGAAGAGCCGGTAGAGCAACTATTAATAGGGGCGGACCAAACAAGTTTTCTTGAGCTGGGGTGTTATTAAATAAAAAGGATGTTGGGATTATCTATAGATAATCCCAACATCCTTTTGCTGATCTATTTCGTTTACTTCTCTACGTAATAGAGCTGTTTGTTGACGAATTCATCCATGCCCAGCGGGCCGAGCTCGCGTCCGAAACCGGAGCGCTTCACACCACCGAAAGGCATTTCCTCGCCCTCGCCCGCAGGCGTGTTCACATTGGCCATGCCGCACTCGAGGCGTCGGGAAATGGCAGCGGCCCTTTCAGTGTCCTGGGAGAACACGGTGCCGCCGAGTCCGTATTGGGTGTTGTTCGCCAAGTCGAGGGCTTCCTCGTCACTGCTGACCTTGTAGACGGTTGCGACTGGACCGAAGAACTCCTCGTAGTAGATGTCGGAGCCAACTGGGATATCGGTGATTACAGCAGGAGAGACATAAGCACCTTCCTCAGAGAGCTCGCCACCAGCACGCAAGTTAGCGCCGGCCGCAACAGCGCGGTCCAACTGGTCGCGCAGCTTTTCAGCCGCTTCGCGGGAGGACAACGCAGAGTATGCGCCTTCTGACTGGTTGTCTGGAGTGGACTTTACGGCCGCGTTTGCGAGGCGCTCGAGCTCAGCAACGAACTCGTCGTAGATGTCCTCCATGACAATCATGCGCTTGTTCGAGTTGCAGGCCTGGCCGGTGTTGTACATACGCGTGCCCCATGCCAGTTCCGCAGCTGCCGTAACGTCGTCAGTGTCGAGCAGGACGTACGGGTCGGAGCCACCGAGCTCAAGAACTGCTTTCTTAAGGTTTTCGCCGGCTTGCGCGCCGATGATAGAACCTGCGCGCTCAGAACCGGTGAGTGAGACGCCCTGGATGCGGGAGTCCGCGATGATGGTGGAAATCTGGTCGTGCGAGGCAAAGACGTTGTTGTACACACCCTCTGGGACGCCGGCATCATCCATGATCTTCTGAACAGCGAGAGCCGAGCGCGGACAAATCTCTGCATCCTTGAGAATGATGGTGTTACCCAGCATCAGGTTGGGGCCTACAAAGCGAGCGATCTGATAGTAGGGGAAATTCCACGGCATGATGCCGAGCAGCGGGCCGATAGGCAGGCGGCGGATGACTGCAGTGCCGTTGGAGGCAGTCGGGATCTCTTGGTCCTTGGTGAAGTCAGCGCCGTTATCGGCGTAGTACTTGATAATGGCGGAAGAGAACTCAGCCTCCTCGATGCCCTCGGAGTGGAACTTGCCCATCTCCTCGCCGGCAATCTGGGCTAGTTCTTCCTTGCGCTCCTCGAAGAGCTCGCTGACGCGGGTCATGATTTCCGCGCGCTCAGAAATGGGGCGTGCAGACCATTCTTTGTAAGCCGCGGCGGACTTTGCCAGTGCTGCTTCGATCTCAGCATCGGTAGCGGTATCGAAGGTTTCGACTACCTCATTGGTTACGGGGTTCTGTACGCGATAGGTGTTGGACATTGATTACTCCTTTTCTCGTGTGTAGTTAGACCAGCGGTTGCTGGTCGTCGTCGCGCGAGGAAATTCGCGTGAGGGTTTCGCCCTTGAAGAATCCTGGGTGGGCAAAGCGGGTGAACAACATGAGGAAGACGCCGAGTCCTAGAACGGCGACGCTCAAGATAAAGACCATGCCGATACCACCGATTTCAGACCCAGAACCGTAGGACGGATCCATGGAATCGAATGCGGTAATGAAGAACATCATGAGCAAGAAACCGCCGCCCACAGTGGGGAAGAGGAACTTGAACACAATGTTATGCATCGAGCTAAACAGTTCGGTTCGGAAATACCAGATGCAGGCCACGGCCGTGATTCCGTAGTAGAAACAGACCATGAGGCCCATGGTAGCGATAGTGTCCCACAATGCGTTTTCTGAAATAAGGCGGGTGACTGCGTAGAACACAGCTGCCGCCGCTGCTGAAACGATGGTGGCTGTTGAGGGTGAACGGAAGCGCGGACTGATCTTGGCGAATGCTGGCGGCAATGCGCGGTAGTAGCCCATCGCAAGCAAGGTACGAGCAGGACCAACCATCGTGGACTGCAGCGAGGCGAATGAGGACGATAGGACCGCGATGTAGATGAGGATCGAGGCTTTGCCCAGGACAGGTTCTGAGAGTGCTGCAAAGATTGACTCTTGGTTATCTGGGTTGCCAGCACCCAGACCAGTGTCGCCGGTACCGGCCCAGGAGATGACCGCCAGTGCGGTGAGGACATACAGCGCGATGATGATGAGCACTGTGATAGTAGCCGCACGACCAGGTGTTTTCTCGGGATTCTTCGTTTCTTCATTCATCGTCAGGGTTACGTCCCATCCCCAGAACATGAAGATAGACAATGAGATGCCTGCAGCGATGAGGGAGAAGCTTCCGATCCCGGCTGGGTTGAACCACTCGAGTGAAATTGGTGTGAAATCGAATCCGCCGTTGTTATACGCATTGTGGATTGCGACGACATCGAACAGCACGATGGCAAGAATCTGGATCGCGACGAGTATGTACTGTAGCTTTTGGGTCGAGTCAAGGCCACGGTAGGAGATGTACCCTGCGATAGCGATGAAGACGAAGGTGGTGGGGATATTGACCCACAGGTTTCGAGTTAGTTCGCTGATAGCCGGATTATTGAAGAGCTGACCGAGCAGCAGATAGAAGAAGTCTACTGCTACGGCCGCCAGGTTCGACAGGACCAATATCGTGGCGGTGATAAGCCCCCAGCCACCCATCCAACCAGCCCATGGGCCAAAGGCTTTGGTAGCCCATGTGAAGGAGGTACCGGAGTCAGGGACTGCGTTGTTGAGCTCTCGATAAGCAAAAGCCACAAGCAGCATTGGGATAAAACCCAGTAGAAGTACTGCTGGGACATATTGACCAACGGCGGAAATCGTCGGACCAATACCAGAGGTCAGTGTGTAGGTCGGGGCGATGCAGCTAACGCCGATAACTACTGCGCCTAGCAGCCCGACGCGACCTGTAGCAAGGCCTTTACCGGACGTTACTCCGCCGGATGGGGAAGTGACGGACGGTGAGGGGGTAGTGGTGGTCATGTGTTGTCACCGCCTTTCGATAACAGATTGTTTTCCTCTCCTGCCTGCATATATCCGGCAGGAACAACAATCATGGGGACCGGGATCAAACGGAGCATTCGCGACGCTGTCGAGCCCAGGAACAGTCGTCCCGGAACGGCCAAGCGGGATGAACCTACGACGGCGATTTCGCCATCTTGCCAGCTGAGTTTCTCTAAAGCCGTACTGACGTCTTTGCCCGATGCCACTTCGGTGGTGGCGTGCCCAGCATCAAGCATGTGCTGAGCGGAGTCTGCAAGCTTGCGGTTGGCATAAGCATTGAGCGCGCTAGGTACGTCGGTTCCAAGACCTTGCATTTCAGACTCCCCGCTAAGGACGAGAGAAACGAGGCGCAGGGGAATTTCTCGACGACGTGCACGGTCAAGACCAATCGCGATGACATCAGAAGTGCCTCGTCGAGGGCCAAAAAACGTCGTGACTCGAGTGATAGGGCCTGGGTGAGAGTATCCCCGTGGTGCAAGCGCAACGGGAACAGGGGCAGAGTGCAGTAGCGCGTTAACCGCAGAGCCCATCTGGAAACGGCCGAACAGGCCGCCCTGCCGAGCACCAACGACGAGCAGGTCAGCCCCCAGCGCCTCGGCAGTTTCGCATAGAGCAGCAGCCTCGGAGTCCCCCGTCACGATGCGCGCGGTGGCAGTGATCTCTTCAGGAACCTCTGCAAGAGCCTCCTCCAGCCACCCTGCGATTTGCTCCTCGAGGATAGAGTCATAACCGCGGTCATGTGGGTAAACGCCAGAGAAGGAATTATGTGCGGGGGCAACCATGACGAGTTCGAGACGCACGTTGCGCTCTTTGGCGAGCGCAATTCCTAAGCGCAAAGCGTCTTTGCCGAAGTCGGTGGCAACATAGCCAACGATGATGCAACCGCTGGTGCTTCGGCGAGGGAAATTTGAGGGTGCCATGATTTAAGCCTTTGCAGCTTTTTCAGCAATAGCTAGTGCAGCGATTTCGCCTTGGCGAACGGCGCCGTCGACGTGCTGGTAGCCTTCGGCGGCGATGTCGGAACATGCGTAGTAAATAGGGCCAGTCGGCTGATTTTGAAGGTGTCCCCAACGCGAGAGTCCACCAAGGTCGTAGGAGGTAGCGTAGGCGCCACGGGTCCATTCCTCGGCTGCCATATCGGACAGGTAGAAAGCGATGGGCTCCTTGGTCTTGGGCCCAAGGTAATCTGCCATGGCGTCGAGAATGCGTTCTTTGCGCTCTTCAGCCGGCAGGTGCCACATCTCCTCTGCATAAACGTCGGAGACAAAGCCCACGAGGGTGCCGTAGGTGTCTTCTTTGTCTGCGGTCGATTCGGCAAAATTCTTGCCGTAATTGGTGTTGTCGTAAACCTCCTGAACGAGGCGGCCGCCACCGAAGCCGGTGCCGGAGAGTCCTTCTTCGCGCCAGAACGGGGTGTCGTAGATGGCATGGACCTTGATAACCAGTCCCATGGAGATGTGCTGGTGCGCAATCTGCTGGTCGCGCGGCATCGGCGGGACGAAGGAGATGCGGTTGTACAGGTTTGGCGGAACAGCCAGTACAGCGAAACGGGCCTTTACAGTGACTTTCTCCGAAATGGCGGTAACGTTTCCGGCCTCGCCATTTCCCGCGACACCGTTGCGAACATCTGCCTTGATGTTGTTGAGTTCGTCCGCGGTAGATGCATCCGGCTCCGCCCAGTGAAGCTCGCGCACAGGTGTGCCGAGGTGGACATCGTCGCCCAAGCCCTTGGCAAGCGTTAAGGAGACGGACTGCATACCGCCGACGACGCGCTTATCTAGAATAAAGTCCTCATCCACAAGGTTGCTGAAGGAGCCTGCGGAACAAGCCATGAGCACTGCTTGAAGAGTGGAGAACGTGTAGGAAGGCTTGGTCAGCATGCCGGACGCCACATAAATCGAAACGTTGTCGATGGCCTCGGTGTCATCGGAGAGTTGCTCGAGCCAGGAACGGAACGAGATGGAATCCAGCTCTTTAGCGCGCGGGTGGGACCAAGGGTTTGCCGGGTCCATCTCTGCCGCAAGCTCATCCATGATCTTGATGAGACGATCCATTTCAGCAATGGTCTTCTCATCAGCGGGGAATACGGTGCCCTCGTACTCGTGGCGGGTGCCATCCGGGGAAACATAGATTGATTTACCTTCGCGGTACCGGGAGAAGGTCTCAAGTCCAAGTTCGTCGACGAGCTCGATGAGGCGGGTCTGGTCAGGGGAGATCCATTGGCCGCCTAACTCGACGAAGTGCTCGACACCCTGCGCATCCTTAACCTTCCCGTTCCAGGTTCGGCCGCCGACGCGCTCGCGAGCCTCGAGGACGGCTACGCTCAAGCCCTTTTTCTTGAGGGTGTGGGCAGCCATGAGTCCGGCGGGGCCAGCGCCAATGACAACGACATCGCGCTCGATAACGGCCTTGTCGGAATTAACGGGGGAAGTCATGAAGGTGTCTCCGTTCCTATGGGACGATAGAAGGGTAGATACGGCAAAATGAACAACATTCATTTTGTGTCTCGTATCACTGTACAGAAGGAACGTAACGCAAGACAAGGTTTAAACGCTGTGAGTTCTCATCGCCCCAAAGGACGGCCCCATAAAGCGCTGGTCACTCGTGAAAAAATTGCTAAAGCTGCGCTAACCATTGTGGGGGAGGATGGCTATGAAAAGCTCACAATGGCTCGTATTGCACGCAAATTGAATGTGGGAACCAGTGCCCTGTATAACCACCTTTCGGGGAAGGAGGACTTGCTCGCGCTCATCGAAGACGCGGTTATGGAGCAGGTGGAGTGTGGTTCCTTGTATGCCGCGCTTGAGAGTGACCCGAAGATTTCACCCCGTGATGCTCTAGTTAGCTGGGCGACGTCCTACCGTGACGTCTGCGCACGGCATGTCCCGCTGGTACGGATTATTGCGTTGACCCCCATTTCCGGAGCGCCCCGCACAGTAGAGATGTACGAGGTGCTAGCCCGAGTCCTAAAACAAACAGGCTTGCCGAATTCGGCCATTATGCCCCGCATTGTGGCGCTGGAATCCTTCATCTACGGCAGCGCCTACGATGTCCACGCCCCCGAGGACATTTTTGATCTACCAATGGATAGCGAAGCTCGCGCACCGGCACTAGCCGATGCGCGCGGTGCTTTCTTGCCGGCTGCCTCTGCCGAGAAAGGCGCGGAGGAAAGCAACCCTTATGCAGATGAGCCGTTCCGCTTGGGCCTTGAAGCTCTCCTTGCGGACCTTCCAGAGGAGAAAATTGGTTAGTTTCTCCAAGGCTGAATCCCTGCGCGGCGCCAGGCCTCCAAGAACTGGGTGGTCTCGGCTTCGTCCGTGATAGACACGCGCACGCCCTCATCGAGGTAGCGGCGGATGACCACGCCTTCATCAAGCATCTTCTTTTCCACCTCTTCGGCATCTGGGCGCGGCAGCCAGACGAAGTTGCCGTAGGACTTCTCGGCTCCCAGTTCCGCGCAGACGCGGTCGCGTTGTGCTTTGGTGATCTCGACGGCGTCGTCAAGCTCGTCGTGGCGTTTGAGCACCTCCACCGCGGCAGTTTCTGCCATGGCGGTCACCGTCAGCGGTAGGGAGAGTAGCCGCAGCGCATTGATGATTTCTTCGCCCGCCACCGCGTAGCCCACGCGCATGCCAGCCAAACCCCACGCCTTGGAGAAGGTGCGCACGCCGAGCAGGTTGGGATAGCGCTGGTATTCCTCCACCGAATCCGGGGTATCGGAGGCGTCGTTGTACTCCCAATAGGCCTCATCGAGCAGTACGACGACGTCTTGGGGCACCCGTTCCATGAAAGTGCGGAATTCACCGCGCGTGATGACGGTGCCCGTCGGGTTATTGGGATTGCACAGGATGATGAGCTTGGTCTTGTCTGTCAGTGCATCGAGCACTGCCTCCAGATCGACGCGGTAATCCTTCGTGAGCGGGACCAGAATTGGTTCCGCTCCGGCCATGCGCACGTACAGGGGATAGGCCTCGAAGCTGCGCCAGGGCACGATGACCTCATCGCCGGTGTGGCAGGAGGCCAAGATGGTGGCCTGCAGGATGGGCGTGGAACCCGCAGAGACGAAGATATTATCCGCCGGAACATCTAAGTAATTGCACAAGGCATTGGTGAGCTCCAAGCTGCCGGGCTGTTGGTAGCGGTTGGTGGTGCGGGCGGCGTCGGCAACCGCGGCAATGATGTCCTCGGCGGGAGGGAAGGGGACCTCGTTGGAGGAAAGTTTCAGGGCATTGGGGAAATCCTTGCCCACCTTGTACTCGGGGAAGCTTGAGAGATCACTACGGAGCATAATCACGTCCTTTCTAAATCATGTCCCAGATGGTCACGGCCATGATCAGCAGGCCCATGCCGAAGACGAAGTAGTTCCACGGGTCATTGCGGAATTGCTTGTACACGTCCAGTTTCTTGAACATGTACACCGGAACCAGATAGACGATGAACGCCACGAAGACACCGGAGACCACGGAAATCATCGAAATAATGGAGGGGTTAAAGATGGCAACTAGCGTGGTGCACACGAAGACGATGACATAGATGATGTTGAGCAGCGTGCGGTGTGAGACCTTTTCCGCCAGCTGTGGCGCGGCGTTCTTCAGCAGGTATTCCGTTCCCTCTTCGGTACCGAGCATGTGGCCGAAGTAGGAGGAAACGATGGCGCAGATGACCACGATGGGGGCCATGTAGGCCATGAACGGAGTGCCCGTGACGTTAGCGAAGTAGGAGAGCACCGGAATGTTTTGCTCGAGTGCCTCATTCATGCCGTCGGCGCCAAGTGCGAGGACGCAGGACCACACGAAGAACATGGTGAAGACGACGAGCAGGATGGCGGTGTAGAACTCCGTGCGGGAGACGCGCTTCTCGGTCTTCTCGCCGTACTGCGGCTGCATGTCGATGGCAAACTGCGAAAGCGCCGCCATGTGGGAGAAGGAGAAGACCAGTACCGGAAGGATGAGGAAGATGCCCTTGAGCATTTGGCCCCAGCCATCGGCACCATCGTCGAAATGGATGAAGCTGTGCAGGTCCCAGCGCGGAATGAGGTAGACGGAGGTGATAGCCAGGGCGATAATCAGCGGGTAGACCAGCACTTGGGCCAGCCAAATCATGGGTTTGCGGCCGATGGCGAAACCGCCGGTCATGATTCCGACGCAGATGGTGGCGAGTAGCCAGCGGTCGATGGAGGGCCCGCCAAGCTGGTTGACGATGAAACTATCCACCGCGTTGGTAATGGAGACACCGTAGATCAGGACGGTGGAAAAGACCGTGATCCAGTACAGCACCGCGAAGCCAATTCCTTGGCCTTTGCCCAGGTACTGCGAAACCAGCTCGAGGATGTCCTTGCCATGGTCCTCCTTGGGCGCGCCCGCAACGATGCGTGCATAGGTGCGGTGTGAAAAATACACCAGCGGAAGGATGAAGACCGTAGCGAAGACGAGCGGCCAGAAACCGAAACCGCCCGCATTGAGCGGAAGGAAGAGGATGCCCGCACCCACCGCGGTGCCGAAGAGCGTAATGATCCACGATGCGGTGGAGGCGGCGGGGCGCTGCTTGGCAGCGTCCCCCTCGCCCACACTGTGCACGCCCTCCTTCAGATCAGTGGTGGGCGGCGTGGATGGTGTTGGTGGAGTATTGGCAGAGCTCATGGTGAGCCTCCTCTATTCGATGGGCAGGGAGTGGTCCTGGTCGGTGATGACGTTGATGAGCGCCGGTACGCCGTCCTCGGTGATGGCGCGCAAGGCCCGGGCTACAGCCTCTTGTGCCTGCGAGTCATCGGTGACGAGCTCGCCATGCGCGCCGAAGCCGCGGGCGACGGCCGCGAAATCCGGGTTTATAAGCTGCGTGCCGGAGACGCGAGCAGGGAAGTGTTTCTTCTGGTGATCGCGGATGGTTCCGAACTCGCCATTGGACATGACGATGATGAGGAAGGGCGCGCCGTACTGCAGCGCGGTGGCCAGCTCTTGGCCGTTCATGAGGTATTCGCCGTCGCCAGCAATGGTGACCACAGTGCGCTCCGGGAACTGCAGTTTGGTGGCTACCGCGGCCGGGATGGAGTAGCCCATCGAGCCGTTGCGCACGCTGAACTGGGAGGGGTAGACCTGCGAGCGCAGGAACTGCTGGGCCCAGATGCAGTGGTTGCCGGCGCCGAAGGTGTAGATGGGATCCTGCGGCAGCTGCTCGTGGAGTGCTGCGAGGATGGCCTCCATGTGGGCGGTGCCGTCTTTTCCGGGGCGGTAGTTCGCTGGCTCGGGGAGGGTGGCGAAGTCGAGGTGGTTCGCGTGCGCGGTATCAAACCACTCGCCGCGCTTATCCTTGCCCTCGACGTTTAGGCGGCCCAGCGTGTTAGCGAAGGCCACGGGGCTTGCCACGATGTGTTCTAGCAGCGCCACCGAGTGCCCGCGCAGGCTGGTATCAGGATTGATCGCGATGTTGCGTGCCTGCGGAGACTGGCGCAGGGTGTAGCCGTCGGTGGGGACGTCACCCAGCACAGCTCCTACCTCGATGACCAGGGAGGCGTCCTCGAGTAGCTGCGCTGCGCGCGGATCACGGCCATATCCGAGCCAGCCGGCGTTGGCGGGGGAGTCGAAAGGCACGCGGTCAGCGGCGCGGAAGTCTTGAACGATCGGGATGCGGTGCTCTTCGGCGAAGCGAGTGATCCTCTCTGCGGCCTCCGGGGTCCAGCGCGGACCGCCGGCAAAAATGAGTGGACGCTCTGCGTGGCTCAGCTCGTGGGAGAGGAGGTCCAGGTGATCGTCGGAAAGCGCGCCCTCCGATACCGGGATGGGTGGGTGGATGCTACCGGTGAACTCCTGGTGGAGAACATCCTCCGGCAGGCCCACGATGACGGGACCGGGGCGACCCTGCTGGGCTTGGAAGAATGCCTCGGCCACAACGCGGGAGGCGCGCTCTGGATCATCGAGGACAAAGACCTGCTTGGCCTGGGTGCCGAACCAGGCCTTAGGGTCGAATTCCTGGAAGGACTCGCGGTCGCGGTCGGAGGTGGGGATGAGACCCACGAAGAGGACGAGCGGGGTGGCGTCCTGCCAAGCGGTGTGGATGCCCACGTAGGCGTTGGCCGCCCCGGGGCCGCGGGTGACCATGGCGACGCCCGGCTGGCCGGTGGCTTTGCCGTGGGCTTCAGCCATGTAGGTGGCACCGCCTTCGTGCCGGGTGACGATGGCCTTCACAGGGGAATCGTAGAGGCCGTCGAGCACGGGAAGGAAGCTTTCGCCGGGCACGAGGAATGCGCGGGTGACGTTGTGCGCGGCGAGGGATTCGGCAATGGCGGCGCCGACGTGTGACATGGAAACCTCCCTGAAGTAGTTGTGTTGGTGGTCTCATTATTCTTTGGTGATGTCATGTTGTCTAATGTCTAAAAAGCTGGAAAGCCAAACCCTCAGGGCATGGTTGGTGGTAAAAGTAGGGAAATGGACATGGTGAAGGCCAAATATTTCCTTGCGGTTGTGGATTCCGGCACGGTGACTGCTGCTGCGGAACGCCTTGGAATAACTCAGCCGGCGCTGAGTCGGCAGCTTAGGCGCTTTGAGAAAGAACTGGACCTGGAGCTCTTCGTGCGGGCTGGTTCCTCGCTAGCGCTCAGCGATGCGGCGCATGCCCTCATCCCGACTTGCCGCCGCCTCCTCGCGGAATCCGCGCGCGCCGGGCAGGCGGTGGAGGCACTTCGGGCGGGCAGTGTCCCGGCGTTGCGTGTGGCGGCTACGCCAACGACGATTTCGACGCTTCTCGCTCCTTTTATTGAGGCCGCTGGCTCAACTATCCCTCTGCTCACCACGACCCCGGTCATGCACTATGACGTTTTCGACGCGCTGGAAGGAACCGCCGACGTGGTGATTGCCACCATCCCACCGGGCAATGATGTGGTCTCCTTGCCGCTGGGCACGATTCCGGTGCGTGCCTGGGTGCCGCCGACGCATCCCTTAGCACTGGAGTGCGCGGGTTCGACAAGCGTGGAGGTCGAGCGCTTGCTGCAAGAGAATGTGGCGCTGCCCTCGCGGCGAAGTGTGTCTCGCGGGGTGGTGGATTCCTTCGTGGGCACGGCTGGCTACGCCTTAGGCTCGCACGTGGAGTGCGATGATACGGCAACGTTATGCGCCTTGGCGCGTGCTGGGCGAGCCGTAGCGCTCATGACGGAGCTGCAACCAGTGCGGCTGGTGGGCTTCGACGTGGTCGATGGTGAGCGCGCTCTGGCAGGGGTACCGCTGGTCGCGGCCTGGTCCCCGGGACACTATGCGGGGGAAGAGATTGCGCAGATTGCCCAACGGTTCCGCAGTTTTATTGAGGGGTCGCTTCGCTAGGGCGTTTTCTTGGCGCTGGGCGCTTCGCGCGCCTAGTTTCGCAGTCGACAAAACTGCCCCAGTTGCCAAAGATCTGGCCAGATCTTGAGGCGGAGACAATAACTTTGGCGAGTAGGGCGGTTGCGCAGCACACAGCGGCGTGCCGTGTTACCTTGGAGCCTAACTTTCCGGGGGGAATGACATGAAACATGGCATTGTGTGCGGCCTATCTAAAGGTGCGCTTGCAACTCGCGTGCGCCGAGGAGAGATTACGCGACTTGCCAAGGGGCTTTATGTCTGGGGCAGGCCCGAGCCATTAGAACTATTAAAGCTATTACAGGAGCACAGGCCATTCCTTAAGGCGACAGGAACAACGGCTGCCCAGGTGCTTCTTGGCGAGACCGTGACTTTTCCACTGCGGCTCGCCAGTGTGGAGAGAATGCCGACATCAACCTTTTATGTGCACTCGCGGGTGAGCGTCGAGAGTTTCGTTACCTCGTCTGGGATCCGGGTCCTTAATCCTCTTGTCGCCATGAAATCTGTTAGTCCTGAACTGGGGATTCGCGTGTTTGAGTCCATCTACTCCTCGAAGGCCGGACGCGCCCGACTGGATAGTCACCGCGAAGCACTCAATGTCACCCCTGTTGCAAGCCAACGAATGCTAGAGCAGGCCGCGTTGTTCACGGATTCTGGTGCGGAGGTGAAAGTAGCCAAGGGGCTGAAAAGGCGTGGGCTCAAGGTCGAGTGCAACGTTGTTATCGGCCACTACACCTGGGACATCGTGCTCCCAGAGCTCAAAGTTGCGGTAGAAATCAACGGGATGAAATTCCATTCCCAGCAAGAGTCATGGTTGCGGGACCATTGGAAGAACAATGAGGGCGCACTGATTGGGTGGCTAACGCTGCGCTATACAGGTCATTGCGTGGCGCATCATCTGGACTATGTCATTGACCAGATAGCTAATGCCAGGAATCCGGACTTTGAGAAGCGTTACTTCAAGTTCATCGGTTTCTGGCACGAGGGAGTGTTGCCGCCCAAGCCGAAACCGTGGGAATACAGCGAGCACTTGGGGTATGTGCCGCCTGTGCCGCCGGAACCACCCGACTATCCAGAACCGCCCGACTTCCCGGAGCCACCCGACTGCCCTAGGTGACGAAGTTATTGCCAGATCTTGAGTCAGAGGCGAAAACTTTGGCAGGACGGGCAGTGTGGGGCATGTTCCTGGCAGTTGTGCCCGGCAGCATACGGCTGACGCTAGGCAGCAACCAGCCCCTCAACGATGAGCGCCAGGGCCGCGCTGATAGCCACGACGAGGACGATGCGGTTGAGCACCTTGGCGTTGATGAAACGGTTGAGGTAGCTGGCGGCGATGAGGCCCACGATGGCTACCGGCAGGTAAGCCGCGGCAGCGGTGAGCTGCAGGCTGGTGATTTGCCCGCTTAAGCCCAAGATCGCCAGCGAGATGGTGCAGCCGATGATGAAGGTACCCGACAGGGTGCCGCGTATGCGGGCTGGGTCATAGCCCTTGAGTACCAGCGCCATGGGCGGGCCGCCGATGGAGGTGGATGTTCCCAGGAACCCAGAGGCAACGCCTGCCACCGCAATGTTGGTGGTGGTGCGCTTGGGGGACCAGCCGAGGCTGGACAAAGTCATGGCAAAGATGACCGCGCAGCCGATGAATAGGGAGAGCCCGCGGTGGGAGAGGGAAGCAATGGCCCACGCGCCGAGCAGGGATCCGGGTATTCGCGCGATGGAGGAGATGGCCACGATGTCCCAGGACACCGCCGAGCGCGCTTTGAGCATCGTCGTGGTGGAAATGACGAAGGCCAGCAAGAGAATGAGCGTGGGAACCAGCTCCGGTTTGATCAGCGCCAAGATGGGGGTGGCGATGGTGCCCAGCCCAAATCCGATGGTGCCCTGGCAGATTGTCCCCACGAGGATGAGCACGCCGATAAAGATGTAGAGCCAGCTGAACATTGCTCTACTATCTCATGAAGGCTTTTAGGAGCGGACGGTGACCTTCTCGTTGTCTGCGATTTCCTGCAAACGGTCGGCTGAGCACAGGCCCGCCACGATGACGGCGGAGCCGCCCGCGGCCAGCGGTTCGAGCACTGCACGCTGGAAGGAAGCGGTGTCCGTCCAGCCCTGTGAAAGCACGCGCTCAGCGCCCAAATCCGTGGGGAAAAGCTCCGGCAGTGGGGTCGTGGTGCCATAGAAGTGATCACCATAGAAGCGCACGGTGGGGCCGAAGTCGATGGTGCCCAGCGGCAGCTCGCCGCCGCTTTCGACAACGCCGCGGCCAAAAGGATCCTGCGTGACTAGCACCGTATCGACCAGTGGGGCTGACGCAGAGTCGGCGCCCGCCGCAGCCTTGAGATAGGTCTCCGGGGAGGTGAAAACCACGGCGATATCGTCGGCGTGCGGTTCTGTAGCAACCGCACCATTCTTAATGTCGAAGGGGACTCCGGCGGCGAGCGCCCCAAGCGCAATGACGGCAGCCTGCCAGGACACCGGAAGGTCAATGAGGATGCGAGAATCCGTGTCTGGTTCGAGGTCGAGCTCTTCCAACAGCATGTTGGCAATCTTGGAGGTCCAGTTCTCCAGCGTTTGCGCCGAGAAGTCCATGCGGGTGCCGTCAGTTTCGTTATAAACACTGAGCCGGGGAGCAGAGGCATCGGCGGACAGGAGATGCTGTAGGAGTTCCATGTCCGCCCATCGTAGGTGGCAGGCGCTCAGCCCGCCACGAACGACCGGTGACTAGGCCCTTGAGTCTACTGCGAGTTCACCTCGCAGCAGACTAGTTCACGCAGCGCGGGCCATCGCCGCCAGCGTCGATCTCAGGCGAAACCTCCGCGGTACCGAAATCATCGCCCGGGGTACCAACCTGCTGAGTGTCGCCACCCTGGCTGGGCTCCGCAGCAGCCTCTTCTTCCTGCGCGGAGTCATCCTTCGGGCCGGAGTAATCATCAGTAGCCACCACGATGAAGGTATCCGGCTCGAGCTCTTCGTTGGCCGTGACTGGCAGTCCGCCGAGCTGCTCAGCCAGGGCCCGGGCGCGCTCATCGTTAGCATCCGCGGCCACAATCTGGGACTCGGTATACAGGCCCGACTGCGCATTGGCCGTGCGCTCAACTGTGTAGCCCACGTTCTTCAGCCACGCGCCGATTCCGCCGGCCATTCCGTCGACGTTGCCGGCGTTCAAGACGTGCAGGTTGAGGTTTTCAGCCACGGGCTTCTCGCCGTTGTCGCCGCCCTCGTCCGAGGCGGCATCCTCAGACTTTTCTTCTTCCTCGGCTTCTTCTTGGGACTTGGCCAAATCTTCCATGAAGCGGTGGACCTCTGCGGTATCGATGGTCACCACCGATTCGCCATAGTCACCCACGCCGGTAATTGAGGTCACCGGGATCGTCGTAAAGGTCACGTTGCCGCCGGCCAGCCCGGCCAGCTGGGTGACGAAGCCCATGATGTCCCAACCGTCATCGATGACCACGGAGCGCTCCACGGCATCGGCAATCTTGTTGAGTTTGCCAGGGGAGGTCAGCGTGTCCGAGTCCAGTACCTTCGAGGTCAGCGATGCCATGTAGGCCTGCTGGCGCACGATGCGGTCAAGGTCACCGCGCGGGAGATCATAGCGCTGGCGCACGAAGGAGAGGCCCTCGGATCCCTGCAAGGTTTGGCGCCCGGCCGGGAACTTGGCGCCCGACATCGGATCATCGACGGCGTCGTTGAGGCAGACGTCGACGCCCCCGACGGCGTCGGTAAGCAGCACGAAGCCCAGCAATCCCACCTCAGCGTAGTGATCAACGCTGACATCAGTGAGTTGGTGCACCATCGAAATGAGGCCAGAACGGCCGGCCTCCGTGCTTTCCTTCTCAATCTCCTTGTCCGTATGAGGTGCCTTTTTGCCCGCTGCTTCAGCCTCCGCGTTGTCCTGCTGCAGCTCCTCCATCTTGGCTACCTTGTGTTGCGCAAAGACTGCGTTGATCTTCGTGTTTCCGAAGTCTTCGTCGTGGACATAGGTATCGCGCGGAATGGATACTGCCGTGGCGCGCGAGCCATCGTTGGGAATACGGATCACCATGATGGTGTCCGTGTTTTCCTCACCTTCGTCCACGCCGGCATGCAGATCTGCCAGCTCCTGTTCGGAAAGCGGATTCCCCTTGGCATCGGTGCGGGAGTCCTTACCCACGAGCAAGATATCGACCGCGCCATCGAGACTGCTGTCCTTGAAACCACCCTGGTTACCCAGCGCCAGGTTGGAGGCGGAGGAAATATCATTTCCCAGTTTTCCCACGGTGAAGTAGCCCACGCCGGAGAGCACCAGGACGACAGCAGACAGGAACGCGACGACGGCCTTCACCGGCGTCGATCCTCGTTGAGCGGTGGGCGCGGACTGCGAGGGCGCGGCCTGGATATGGCGGGCGGCGCGCGGGGAGTTCGGGGAAGTCACGGGACTAGTTTAGGTGAGCTCGCTGCAAAAACGTGAAGCAGTGTCGCGGGCGCGTGCGCGCACTGGCGTTGGGTACGCTCAAATTTATCGTGAAGAATATACAGAAACCCCTGGCCGTGGTCACCGTGACCTTTTCTCCTGGCCGTTACCTCAGCGATTTCTTGTCCTCGCTGCGCTTGGCGACGTCCCGTCCAACCCTCACCATCCTCGCCGATAACGGCTCGACCGATGGGGTGCCGGAAGCTGCCGCGCGGGAGCACGCGGACGTGGAATTCCTCGATACCGGGGGAAACCTCGGTTATGGCGCCGGAATGAATGCCGGCGCGCGTTTCGCTCGGGCGAAGGGCGTCGATGAAGAGTTCTTTCTCATTGCTAACCCGGACGTGACGTTTAGCGAAGGTTCTCTGGATGAGCTGATCGCGTGTGCGCGCCGCCACCCAGATGCCGCGGCGGTGGGGCCGCGCATCGTGGAGCCGGATGGTAGCAACTATCCCTCTGCTCGCGCGGTGCCGACGTTGCTGACGGGTGTTGGCCATGCGCTCTTTGGCACAATCTGGCCTTCCAATCCGTGGTCGCGCGCCTACCGCGATGATGCCGACATGGACAGCGAGCGCCCGGCCGGCTGGCTATCCGGCTCCTGTCTGTTGGTGCGCTGGGAGGCTTTTGAGCAGATTGGCGGCTTTGATGAGCGTTACTTCATGTATTTGGAGGACGTGGACTTAGGTGACCGCTTTGTCCGCGCCGGCTGGCGCAATATCTTCTGCCCCACGGCGGTGATTACCCACGCCAAGGGCCATTCGACGCAGGCCCATCGCGGCGCGATGCTGCGTGCCCACCATGACTCCGCCTATCGCTTCCAAGCGGATAGGCACCCGTACTGGTACCAAGCGCCACTGCGCGCGGCTTTGTGGCTGGGGTTGCGGGTGCGCGGGCTGGTTTTAAGCGCGTGCCGCGACGGCTCCTAGGGCTGGGGCGCTTATACACTAACGGTGACTTATCTGAAAAGAGATTAAGGAACGATATGACTGAATCAGCGCCCCAGTGGGGATCGACGGCCGATGCCGTCATTCTGGTGGGAGGTCGCGGCACCCGTCTGCGCCCGCTGACGATTGGCACGCCGAAGCCGATGTTGCCCACGGCCAACTACCCATTCCTTCAGCACTTGCTTGCTCGTATCAAGGAAGCAGGAATCGAGCACGTGGTGCTTTCTACTTCCTATAAGGCGGAGGTCTTTGAGGAGTACTTCGGGGACGGCTCCGAGTTGGGCTTGGAGATTGAGTACGTGGTGGAGGAGACCGCTCTGGGCACTGGTGGCGGTATCCGCAATGTCTATGACAAGTTGCGCCAGGATACGGTCATGGTGTTCAACGGTGACGTTTTGTCCGGAATGGATCTGAACGGCATCCTCGATACGCATCACTCCAAGGATGCGGATGTGACGATGCACCTGCTCAACGTTGCTGATCCTCGCGCTTTTGGTTGTGTTCCGACGGATTCTGAGGGCCGGGTGACGGCCTTTTTGGAGAAGACTGAGGATCCGCCGACGAACCAGATTAATGCTGGCTGCTACGTGTTCAAGAAGGATGTTATCGAGACTATCCCGGCAGGCCGCGTGGTTTCTGTAGAGCGTGAGACCTTCCCGCAGCTGCTAGAGTCCGGCCGCTTGGTGGTTGGACACGTGGACAACTCCTACTGGCGCGATATGGGCCGTCCGGATGATTTCGTCCGCGGTTCCTCTGATCTGGTGCGCGGTATTGCGCATTCGCCGTTGTTGGTGGGCCGCACGGGTGAGTCCGTGGTGGATGAGTCCGCGGGTATTGCCGGTGGCGTGCTCCTTCTGTCTGGTACGGCGGTGGGCCGCGGTTCCGTCATTGGGGCGGGTTCGCGTTTGGATGGCACGGTGGTCTTTGATGGCGTGACCATTGAGCCGGGTGCCATCATCAATAACTCCATCATTGCCTCGGGTGCGCACATCGGCGCCAACGCGCATATCGATGGCTGCGTTATCGGTGAAGGCGCCACTATTGGCGCGCGCTGCGAACTGCAGGGCGGCATGCGCGTCTTCCCTGGTGTGAGCATTCCGGACGCGGGCGTGCGTTTTAGTTCCGACGCCTAAGTGCTGCCGCGCAGTGGAATAAAGCGATAGGAAAGCGCGGAGAGCAGGGGGTGTCTCTCGGCGCTTTCCTTTTTTGTGTATGAGTAACGGCACCGAAGGCTAAGCGATACACGTGGCCGTGACTCGTGGTTTTCGTGGTGCGAATGAGATCCATGTGTTTTGCCGGACTGGGTGGCGACACGCCGAAGAAACCTTGGAATTGTTCACAGGATAGGGGGAGGGTACTACATGTAGTACCCCCGACGATTACCCCCCGGCTAGGAGATCTGTGACTGATGTGAAAGTTGGGGACTCTGTACAGCGTTTTCGCTGGAGCTGCGCAAAAATCTTCCGCGACAGGTTGACGATATTTAGTGATTCGGTGTGAAATGACATCAGTGTAATAAACGGCACGGCGGGCGCGGCACCGAAAAATCTTTTCGGTGTAGGGTCGGTGCCACCGAATTAAGAGAGAAACGACCTCGGAGAAAGGAAGCAGCGTGGACAATACAACGAATAACGGCGCTATTCTCCGTGGCGGTGCTGCTGCAGAGATGTCGCTCGATGAACTCTTTGGTGCTGTCGAGCAGGAGTGGCAAGACCAGGCGCTGTGCGCCCAAACGGACCCGGAAGCATTCTTTCCCGAAAAGGGAGGATCTACCCGCGAGGCTAAGCGTATCTGCCAGGCCTGTGCGGTGCGTGATGAATGCCTCGAGTATGCCCTGGAGCATGATGAGCGCTTCGGAATCTGGGGTGGACTGTCAGACCGTGAGCGTCGCCGCCTCAAGCGTGAAATTGGTTAAGGCGTAGCGAAAATAGCAGCGCATAATCATTGCTTCTCCCTTGTTTTAGGCTTAGTGCCCATCGCAAGGGGGAGCAGTGGTTTTACCAGGTAAAGCGCGGATCAATATCTCCTGGATCGACATTGAGATAATGTGCCACCAGCGCGGTGAGCACTGTGGACAGTAGTTCTTCGCGCTCCTGGGCAGAATGCACACGCTCCTCCACGGGCATGCGGAAGATGACCAACCGTGCGCGTGTGGGCTGCCCATCGGAATCGACCCCTGCGGGGACAATGCGTCCGAGCGGAACCGGGCCATCGGCGATGATTTCATCCGGCATCACGGTCATATCCACGGATAGGCGCATTCGGGGCACGGTATCGACCGCGAGATCGAGCCCGGTGAGCTGTTCCGCGAAAGCATTGTGGATGGGTGCGTAGGCCTCCAGCACGGCCATGTCGAAGCGCTCAGCGCTGCTGCGATAGCGCGGTGTGTTGTGGGGGAGCAGGGGTCCGCGTGCACCGCGGCCATGGCGGTGGCGGGCCGGGCGAATATGCGGGCGGGGCGTGCTCATGCGGCTTAGTTTAAGCCGCCCGGAACAGGGCTTGCGGCGAGACGCGCCGCGCTGGACTATCTAAATCTCAAGTTAGGGTTTAGACTTGGGCCCGTGAATAGCTCTCGCCATTGCTCCCGCCCCGGCTGCGGCCGTCCCGCCGTGGCGACGTTGACCTATGCTTACGCGCAGCAAACCGCCGTCGTGGGCCCACTGTCTGAAGAAACCGATCCCCACGCCTGGGACCTGTGCGAAAAGCACAGCGCCCGCATCACCGCCCCGCAAGGTTGGGAGATGGTGCGCGTTGACCGCATCGAGCTTGATGAGGATGATGACCTCACTGCGCTCGCCGAAGCCGTCCGGGAGGCCGGGCGCGTGACCACTGGCCTGGTTGATGATTCCACGGCTGGTTCCGGTGCCGATCCCATTGACTACTCCGCTACCTTCGACGGCGCCGATCCGCGTAACTCCAACCACCCTGTGTTCCGCACCCGCCGAGTGCACGATGCCCGCCAGCGCCGCCGCGCTCACCTGACTGTGGTGCCGGACGCAGAGTAGCCATTCGGGCGCTTTCTAGCCCGTCGGACGCAGATCACCGCGTCCGACGGGGGTATGCTTGTGGGCTATGCGAACTCGTGAACAGCTCAATGCAGTGATCAAGGCCTATGACGTCCGTGGTGTCGTGGGCGAGGACATCGATGAGAACCTCGTGCGTGATACTGGTGCGGCCTTTGCCGCGATTCTCCGTGGGGAAGGGGAGAGCACCGTGGCGGTGGGCCATGACATGCGTCCTTCCTCCCCGCAGCTGGCCGCTGCTTTCGCGGAGGGCGCTGCTGCGCAGGGCCTCGATGTTATCCATCTCGGTCTGACGTCTACCGATGAGCTGTACTTTGCCGCCGGCCACCTGAACTGCGCGGGCGCTATGTTTACCGCCTCCCACAACCCGGCGAAGTACAACGGCATCAAGCTGTGCCGCGCGGGTGCTGTTCCGGTGGGCCAGGAGACAGGTCTGGAGCAGATCAAGGACATGCTGATCGACGGCATCCCGGCCTTCGACGGCGAGCCGGGCACCGTCACTGAGCGTGAGGTTCTTCCGGATTATGCGGCATTCCTTCGCGGCTTGGTGCCGCTGGAGAACTCCCGCCCACTGGTCGTGGCTGTCGACGCCGCGAACGGCATGGGTGGACACACCGTCCCGGCGGTCTTTGAGGGGCTGCCTTTCGACGTGTGTGACCTCTACTTCGAGCTGGACGGCACCTTCCCCAACCACGAGGCGAACCCGCTAGATCCGAAGAACCTGGTGGACCTGCAGAAGTTCACCGTTGAGCAGAAGGCGGATATCGGCCTGGCTTTTGATGGCGATGCGGATCGCTGCTTCGTGGTGGATGAGAAGGGCCAGCCGGTGCCGCCGTCTGCTATTTGTGCACTGGTGGCGGAGCGCTACTTGGACAAGTTCCCAGGCTCCACGGTCATCCACAACCTGATTACGTCGAAGACGGTTCCGGAGCTCATCGCGGAGAAGGGCGGCAAGGCCGTGCGCACCCGCGTGGGCCACTCCTTCATTAAGGCCCAGATGGCCAAGGAGAAGGCGGTCTTTGGTGGTGAGCACTCCGCTCACTACTACTTCCAGGAATTCTGGAATGCGGACTCCGGCATGCTCGCGGCCATGCACGTGCTGGCAGCCCTGGGTGAGCAGGACAAGCCGCTGAGCGAGCTGATGGCCCAGTATTCGCGCTACGAAGCCTCGGGAGAGATTAACTCCACCGTGGAGGATCAGAAGGCAACGACCCAGCGCGTGCTGAATGAGCTGGCGGACAAGATTGAGTCCGTCGACGAGCTCGATGGCGTGACCGTACAGCTCAAGGGCACTGACGCCTGGTTCAACGTCCGCGCCTCCAACACCGAGCCGCTGCTGCGCCTCAACGTCGAAGCCAAGACTGCCGACGAGGTGCAGGCCATCGTCGACGAGGTCCTCGGCATCATCCGCGCCTAGCGTGTGAAGGCACGTGCCTTCACACGAAGGCCTCGAGCCTTGAGACGAAAACTGCCCTATCTGACGATTTTCCCCGCGTTCATTGCGGCGGGAGCGATAACGTCGTCAGATAGGGCAGTTTTAATTGGGACGAGCCGGCTTAGTCGCGCGAGTGGTTGACCATCTCTTCCCACTCGACAAACTTCTTGCGCTCGCGACCCTCGGCCTCACCCAGGGCGCGCTCGGCGGCGTCAAGCTTCTTCCAGCCCTCCCAGGTCAGGTGCTCCAGGCCCTTGGACTTGAAGAGCTCGACGATGTCCTCGTCACGGGAGTGGGAGAGGTTGCCCGCTTCGGCGTCGGCAAGCAGCATGCCGATGGTCTCCGTGGCATCGGACTTGGTGTTGCCGATGAGCCCCACCGGGCCGCGCTTGATCCAGCCGGTGGTGTAGAGGCCCGGGACGATATCGCCGTCGAGGTCAACCACGTGGCCGCCGTCGTTGTTGATGACGTTCTTCTGCTTATTGAAGGGAACGCCCTCGATGGCATCGGAGCGGTAGCCCACGGCCAGGTACACGGCCTGTACCGGCCACTCGGTGAACTTGCCGGTGCCGGAGACAGAACCATCGCCGTTGAGTGCGGTGCGCTCGGTCTTCACAGCGGTAACCTTGCCGTTTTCACCGATGAACTCCACCGGCTGCTCGAAGAGGTGGATCTGTAGGGTGTGCGGGGCATCCTTCGGCTCACGGATGGCGTAGCCTTCCAGAGTCTGGCACACCAGGTCGCAGGACTTGGCCTCTTCGCGGGCCTTGAGGGAGGCTTCGTCGTAGTCGATATCCTCCGGGTCCACCACCACGTTGATGGTCGGGGAGTGGTCGAGCTCCTTGAGCTCCAGCGGGGTGAACTTGGCCTGCGCCGGGCCGCGGCGGCCGAAGACGCGGACGGTGGTGGCCTGGTTCTTGGCCAGGGACTCATAGACGTTGTCGGGAATCTCGGTGGATTCCTTGAGCTCATCGCCGGTCTTGGCCAGGATGCGGGCGACGTCGAGGCCCACGTTGCCCACGCCGATCACGGCGACGTCGGTAGCGGAGAGATCCCAGGAACGCTCGAAGCGTGGGTTGCCGTCGTAGAAGCCAACGAATTCGCCGGCGCCGTGGACGCCCTCGAGATCGGAGCCGGGGATCTGCATGCCCAAGTCGCCGACTGCGCCGGTGGCGAAGACGATGGCGTCGTAGTACTCCTCGAGTTCGGAGACGGTGACATCGCGGCCCACGTTGATGTTGGACAAAAGGCGGATCTGTTCGGTGTCGAGCACTCGGTGCAGGGAGTTAACGATTCCCTTAATGCGCGGGTGGTCCGGAGCCACGCCGTAGCGGATGAGCCCGAAGGGGGCGGGCATCTGCTCGATGAGATCGATCTGAACGTTGCCGCCGGTTTTCTTCACCAGGATGTCGGAGGCGTAGATGCCGGCTGGGCCGGCGCCGATGACGGCTACTTTCAGGGGCTGCTGGGTCATGATGGCCTTTCGGAATGTTGTAGTAACTAACGAAAGCTTAGGTCTAAACAAGCGTGGGTTTCATTGAACCGGCTTGTCTGCTGGAGGGCAACTGGGCCTAATTACATTCGGAGAACATTGTGGCATAAACCCAGCGTGCTTTGCATATTCGGGAGAAAATAAAAAAGACCGCTTTGTCTGTTATTGCTAGACCGGTAGGTTTTCACTAACCGACGAAAGGCAGCAAATTATGACCACCGCCACACAGCGAAAGCCACGTGCGAAGAAACCGGAAGGCCAGTGGAAGATTGACGGCACCGCGCCGCTGAACTCCGACGAGGAAATCAAGCAGGCCGACGACGCCCTAGCAGTGCGTCAGCGCGTTATCGATATCTACTCCAAGCAAGGATTTTCCTCGATTCCCGCAGAGGACCTTGCCCCACGTTTCAAGTGGTTGGGTCTATATACCCAGCGCAACCAGAACCTAGGCGGGGAGATGACATCCAAGCTCAGCAACGCCGAGCTACAGGACGAGTACTTCATGATGCGCGTGCGCTTCGACGGCGGCCGCGCGGATCCCGCCAAGCTGCGGGCGGTGGGAGAGATTTCGCGCGATTATGCGCGCTCCACCGCGGACTTTACGGACCGCCAGAACATCCAGCTGCATTGGATTCATATTGAAGATGTCCCCGCCATCTGGGAGAAACTGCGCTCTGTGGGGCTGGATACCTTGTTGGGCTGCGGCGACGTGCCCCGCGTCATTCTTGGCTCACCGGTAGCGGGGGTGGCTGCCGACGAAATTATCGACGCCACCCCAGCCATCGAGGAGATTAAGAATGATTACCTCTTGCGCGATGAATTCCATAACCTTCCGCGTAAATTCAAGTCCGCCATCTCCGGCAACGTGCGTCAGGACGTGACCCACGAGATCCAGGACGTTGCCTTCGTGGGTACGGAGCATCCGGAGTACGGCCCGGGCTTCGATTGCTTCGTGGGCGGAGGACTGTCCACGAACCCGATGCTCTCGCAATCCCTCAGCGCGTGGATTCCGCTCGAGCGCGTGCCGGAGGTATGGGCCGGTGTGGCGCGTATCTTCCGCGACTATGGCTTCCGTCGCAACCGCAACCGCGCGCGTCTGAAGTTCCTGGTGGCGCAGTGGGGCATTGAGAAGTTCCGCAAGGTACTGGAGGAGGAATACCTCGACGCGCCGCTTCTCGACGGCCTCCCGCTACCCGTCGCTCCCGGCAACCGCGATCACGTGGGCGTGCACCGCCAGCAGGACGGCAAGTTCTACGTCGGCGTGAAACCCACCGTGGGGCATGCCACTGGCGAGCAGCTCATTGCCATCGCCGACGTGGCCGAGAAATTCGGCATCAGCCGCATTCGCACGACACCGATGAAGGAGCTGCTTTTCCTCGACGTGGAAGAAGAGGACATTCCCGCGCTTTCGCGCGCCTTGGATGAGACGGGCCTATACTCCCAGCCCTCGGAGTTCCGCCGCGGCGTCATCTCCTGCACCGGCCTGGAGTTTTGTAAGCTCGCGCACGTGACCACCAAGGCCCGCGCCATCGAGCTCGTCGACATCTTGGAAGATACCCTCGGTGACCTCGACGTCCCGCTATCTGTCGCCCTCAACGGCTGCCCCAACGCCTGTGCGCGTTCGCAGGTAGCGGATATCGGGCTCAAGGGACAGATCGTGACGGATGCCGATGGCAACCGCGTTGAAGGTTTCCAGGTCCACCTTGGCGGCGCCCTCGGGCTATCTCCGGACTGGGGCAGAAAGCTGCGTGGGCACAAGGTGGTGGCGGATGAGGTTCCGGACTATGTCATTCGCTTGGTCAACAAGTACAAGGAACAGCGCGAAGACGGCGAACAGTTCCGCCACTGGGTCTTGCGCGCGGACGAGGAGGACCTGCAGTGAATTTTCGCCGTCAGCCTAACCCCAACCGCAATCACCCAGCCTTTTGCCCCTACTGCGCCGGGACAAACCTTTTTCCAGATGAGGAAGATGATTTTGCCTGGAAGTGCGAAGAGTGCCTCCGCATCTTTTCCGTACGCTTCCACGGCCAAGACGATGCCCCCGTAGCGCCCGCGCCGGCGGTCTCCTCCGCGGAGGCGCTGCAGCGCTCTCTCGCTCGCCGCGGCCATTCCACCGCGAAAACTCAGAATTAAGGAAACCCACCATGACCGCCCCGACCGCTACCACGGCATTACTAACCTTGTCACACGGCTCACGCCACCCTGAGGCTGCAGCGAACGTTATGGCCCTGACCCACGCCGCTGGCGAATTGGCCGGTGTGCCGGCCACCGCCGCACACTTAGAATTCAATAACCCGCCACTTGATGAGGCGGCGCGCTGCCTAGCAGCGCAAGGAATACGCGAGGCGGTCGTTGTGCCATTGCTCTTTACCGAGGGCTACCACCAGCGCATCGACGTTCCTGAAGCTGTGGCCCAGGCTTCTGCGGCATCTGGGGTGCGCCTTCACCAAGCCCGTGGACTCGGTACCGGTGAGGACATGGCGCGTCTGCTGGCAGAGCGAGTTCCAGAGGGAACAGATACCGTTGTGCTCTATTCTGTCGGCTCCTCCGATGAGCGTGCCAACGCCGCCGTTGCTGGTCTAGCGCGTCGTGTCGGTGAGCTTGCCGGTTGCACAGCGAAGGTTGCCTATGCCACGCGCGGTGCGCGCCAGCCCGTTGACTCGGGCGGAGAACAGGAGGTCGTCGTGCCACTCTTTGTGAGCCCTGGCCTGCTTTTAGATCGCCTCGACGAGGATGCAGGGCGCAGCGATGGGGAGACTCGGCAGATTCTCCCTCCGCTGGGTGAGGCACTCGCCGGCATTGTTTCCCACCGTTATGCGGAGGTGGCCCATGCGTAGCCTCATTCTCATCGCGGTTGCGGGTGCCGCCGCGCAGCTTGTCGACGGTGGCATCGGCATGGGCTTCGGCGTCACCTCCACCACCATCCTGCTGCTAGCTGGCTTGGGACCCGCGACGGCCTCCGCCGTGGTGCACGCCTCGGAGCTGGGTACCACCTTGGTCTCCGGAATTAGCCACTGGCGTTTTGGCAACGTGCACTGGCCTACGGTGCTCAAGCTCGGTGTGCCGGGAGGCCTGTCAGCCTTCATCGGAGCGACGGTTCTGTCTAACCTTTCTCTCGAAGCTGCCGCGCCCGTAACGTCTGCGATTCTCGTGGTCCTAGGCATCAACCTCGTCTGGCGCTTCTCGCGCCCACGGAGCCGCACATCGCAGGAAACTCGACAGCACTCCACTCCTCTTCTCGCGGGGCTCGGCGTGGTGGGAGGCTTTGTCGATGCTTCAGGCGGCGGTGGCTGGGGCCCGATTTCCACCTCGACGCTCATGGCGGTCGGCCGTGAGCAGCCGCGGCGCATCGTCGGCACGGTCAACACTGCAGAATTCCTCGTTACTTTTGGTGCCACGGCGGGCTTCATCGTTGGCCTCTGGGAGGAGATCGTGGCTAACGCTGCCGCGGTTGTAGCGTTGCTTATCGGCGGGGTGATTACCGCACCGATTGCAGCCTGGCTCATCTCGCGCATCAACCCCACGCTCCTTGGGGGATTCGTGAGCACGGCTATCGTGACGCTCAACATTCCTAGGGCCCTAGGGTGGGCGCTGGCGCATCAGCAGATCCTTCTTTTGCAGGTCGCTGCGCTGGTCCTCGGAGTTGCTCTCACGGTCTGGGCGAATCAATGCCGGGCTCGATCCGCGCAGGGCGCGGAGGGGGATAGCACTTCGCAGCAGCGCACCGGCAGCCGCGTCGTTGAAACAGCGGAGCCGACCGGCCGCGAGGGCGCCCATGCAGGAAGCTCCGCGGATTCGGAGGACGAGCGCGTCGGAGTTGAGTAGAACTTGGCGCTAGAGCCCGGCAACCTCACCGATGACGATGACCGCCGGGGGAGCCACCGAGTTCTCTTCCATCGTGGCCCCTAGCTCAGCCAACTCGCACTGGAATGCTCGCTCGCCATCGAGGGAGCCTTCCTGAATGATGCGCACGGGGGTGTGGGGCGACAGGGAGGCGTCGATCAGCGCAGCAGCGATGGCAGCCGCGTTCTTGACACCCATGATGACGGACAACGTAGCCCCAGATTGCGCCAGGGCTGCCCAATCCACCAAAGACTTGGGATGGCCTGGCGGCAGGTGCCCGGAGACCACCGTGAAGGCATGAACGACGCCACGGTGCGTCACCGGCGTCCCCGCCAGTGCGGGCACCGCGACCGCCGAGGTCACCCCGGGGATCACTTCCGCCGGGATGCCCGCTTCCGCAAGCGCAGTGAGTTCTTCGAAACCACGTCCAAACACATAAGGATCCCCACCCTTGAGGCGGACCACGCGGCGCCCCTGGCGAGCGTTGTCAACCAGAATCTCGTTGATGCGCTCCTGGGCCACCTGGGCGCGGTAGGGGATCTTGGAGACGTCGATAAGCTCCTTGGTGCCTATATCGCACAGCTTATCCAGCTGGGCGGTAGGGCCGAGGTGATCTGCCACGATGACCTCGGCCTCCTGCAGCGCCCGCATGCCACGCACGGTGATGAGATCCCACGCGCCAGGGCCGCCGCCGACAAGGACTACCGGATGAATGCTCATGGACACTAATCCTAGCTATGCTCGGGCCTATGACTTCCTATGACCCCGAAACCGTGGGCTTCTTTGACATTGCCCACGAAGGCGCCCAGGCGCGCGTGGTGGCTGCATCCGTGCCGGAGCTTGCTCGCGTGCTGGGCGGACTCCGCCCGCGCAGCGTCGTCATCCTTGCCGCCGACCAAGTTTCTCGCGCTGCCGCTCACGTTGCTGTGGGCCTAGCTGAGCCCGCTGAAGTCCCCATCATGGTCAGCGAGTCACTACCGCGCTTTACCGGTGCCCTCGATGTCGTGGTGGTGGTGGGGGATAGCCCGTGGGTGGAGCGCGCGCTGCATACTGCTGCGCGCCGGGGTGCCACGACAGTCCTTCTCAATGAGATCGACGACGCCCCCGAGGACACCATCGTCATTGACAACCTACCCACCGCCGAAGGGATCTCCCCGGTGCGCGTGATTACAGCTGTGCACGCGGTGTACGCGGTGCTGAGCGAAGACCCAGTTCTCGTTTCCCGCCGTGTGGAGGACGTCGCCGATGCAGTGGACCGTGAGCTGGAAGCACTATCCCCGCAACGTGACTCCACGACGAACCCTGGGCGCGCGTTGCGTGAATTCGTAGAGGGCGGGCGAGTCATCCACAGCTGTGGGCCCGATCCTTATGCGTTGTCGGAGGAGCGCACGCGCGTGCACCTTGACGCGCTTGTTGCCCGTATGGCCGGTGCGCTGTGGGCAGCCCACGGACTGGGAGGGACCGTTGTTGATGCGGAAGGCTTAGGGCCGATTCTGCAGACAGACCCGACTGACATCTTCTACGACCCGTTTGAAGCGGACGAGCCTTTGGTACCCTTGAAAATTGTTTTATGGGGACAGGAAGAGGCGAACCTTCCCCACTCTTTCGCAGCAGCGAGCGCCGACACCTCCTGTGGGGAATTGGCCCGCGCGCTGCAGCTGATTACGCGCAGTTATGCCGCGACCGCCTACGACGTGAAATAAAGGATTTCAATGAAGTTGCTCACCAGCGCTGCCCGCAATTATTCGTGGGGTTCGCGTACGCTTATCCCGACGCTGCTCGGCGAGCCGGAAGCCCACAGCCCGGTAGCAGAGCTGTGGTTCGGTGCGCATCCGGCTGACCCTTCAACGATTGGGGAGGAGAAGCTGGATGAGATCATCGCGGCCGACCCCCAAGGACAGCTGGGACAGCGGGTGGCTGACAAGTATGGTGCCGGCCTGCCCTTCTTGCTGAAGATTCTGGCAGCCGCCGAACCGCTATCGCTGCAGGCGCATCCTTCGAAACAGCAGGCCGAGGAAGGCTTTGCCCGCGAGAACGCGGCGGGAATCGATCTCACGGCAGCTAATCGCAACTACAAGGATGACAACCACAAGCCGGAACTCATCGTGGCGCTCACCGAGTTTTACGCCATGGCGGGATTCCGCCCCCTTGCGCAGACCCGCAGCCTCTTCGCGGCTTTGGAATGCGAAGAACTAGCGCACTATGAAGGCATGCTTGATGCGGATCCAGCCGCCGAAGGCGATAGTCTCCGCGCGCTGTTTACCACCTGGATTACGATCCCTGGCCCCAAGCGCAAGGAACTGATCAGTGCGGTGGTGGCTGCTGGTGAGCGACTGCGCAGCACCCAGGCAAGTGAGCCGTGGATGACCACCGTGATGGGTACCGTGGCCAAGCTCAATGAACAGTACCCAGGTGATATCGGCGTTCTGGGAGCGCTTCTGCTCAACCACATTGTCCTGCAGCCGGGTGAGGCGATTTACCTCGACGCCGGGCAGCTGCATGCCTATGTCTCCGGCTTAGGCGTAGAGATCATGGCCAACTCCGATAACGTGCTACGCGGCGGATTGACCCCGAAGTTCGTTGACGTTCCTGAACTGGTCAAGGTCCTCACCTACGAGGCGGCTGAAGACCCGCGAGTGGAGTTAGTGGATGCCTCCGAAACCGGAAACGTGAAGGGCGCGAAGGCATGGTCCTATCCGGTACCGATTGAGGAATTCCTGCTGGACCGTGTAGAGCTTTCCGGCGAGGAGAGCGTCGATGTCGACAGCGATGGCCCGATGATTCTGCTGTGTACCTCCGGCGCAGCTGCGTTGAGCAACGCGGAGGCAGAGAGCCTCAACTTAAGCGCGGGCCACGCTGCGTGGCTCCCTGCCAACGACCCTGTTGCTACCGTCCGCGCTGCCGGCGCCGAGGGTGCTGAGGTATTCATCGCCCGCGTCTAAGCCCATGGCGTGCGGCCAGCCTTAAAACTGCGCAGCTGCCCAGGCTTTGTGTGCGCCTGGGCAGCTGTGAGGGGATTTAAGTGTGAGAGAATTTAAGCCGACTCTGTGATCGCCGGTCCGGGAGTTGGCTCGGGGGAGCTTTCAGCTGGAGCAGTGGCGGTGGGGGTTGCTGCAGAAGGTTCCTCGGCGACGGGGGTATCATCCGTCGGTGCCGCTGGGGTGGGAGCCTCGTTGCTTCGATGAGTCTCGGCGTCACGCCCCGGAGCTTTCGCGCCATCGCCGACTAGTGGGGCGGTTCCTTCCCACGGTTTCTTGCCTGCTTCGCGGGGTTCTGCGGGGGTCTCAGCATCAGGTGCGGGAGCTTCGTGGGTGAACCCAGCTGGCCGCGGATTGAAGGACTCAGGGGAGTCAGAAGGTTCTTCAGGCTGTGGCTGCCCGGAGGACTGCGGGCCAGCGTGGTGGTCCTCCGTTGGGCTCTCTTGTGGAACGATCGTCGGTGACTCCGGTGTGGTCGGCGGCTGCGTCGGTTCTGAGCTCGGCTGAGGAGAGCCCGGTACTGGCGACCCAGGGGCCGTCGTAGCGGAACCTTCAGATGGCGGCGCAGTGGGCGCCGTGCTGAGCGGCGCCTGCGGGTACTGCGTGTTCGGCGTTACCTGCGGCTGCTGGTTCTGCAGCGAGGAGACATTATCAGGGCGGTAGACAGCCGTGGGCGCAGCCGGTTCCGTGCGGTTCACCACGGCATTCGGTGCCAAGTACGGATCCTCCGCGGGTGCGGCAACCTGAGTCTGGGACTGCTTGGAGCGCGTCGAGGTCGGGGAGGCCGTGGTGGTGTAGGAGTGCGTTGCCGAAGATGACGTGGCCGGAGCGCTTGAGGCAGCGGTGGCGGCGGAGGGCTTGGATACCACGGAATCCGGCGCGCTCATGCGCCAAACTGCGATGCCAACGGCGACGGCGCACAGGAGGCCTGCCACGACGAAAGCCACAATGCGGCGAGGGGTGCTCGTCATGCGGGGCGCTCTCCTTCCTACTTAAATTGCTGCGCAAAAGCCTGCTCAAATGTCACAAGACGGTAACAACGATAACACGAAACTGAGGATAGTAAATGGGCTGGGCAATAATCCCCACGCGCTTCTTATGCGAGCCGGTCTTCGGTGCGCTGTAGAAGGAGAGAGAAATGTGAAAGAGGAAGGAAAGGTAGATAGCTAGTGCCGTAATAAAACGGGCCCGCGGGAGCAAGCCTTGCATACGTGCGCCTAAAGAATGGTAGAACTTGGATTAGATAGCGGCTGCGCGGCGTGCCCCCGCCTGCGAATCCGCACCGGCCCACCGTGGATATAAGAACACAGACCCCTAATTCACCAGAGCATAAAGGAGAAAACAATGAGCTCATGGGATGAAGACATCTTCGCTGACGAGGCCAACGTCGACTTCTTGGATGAACTGGCTGATCTAGAGGATGAAGAGATCGTTGCTGCGGTCGATGATGCCTGCGCGCTTGCGGCTTCAGGTGAGGCGCAGACTGAAGAGGAGCAGCGCAACGCCCTAGCGGCGGCCACGATTGCTGCCATCTGGGCAGGTGCTCCGTTCAGTGCCGGGGAGGTCGTTGAGGACTACCCCTTCATCCGGGATCTCGCCGGCTCCGGCAGCGAGAACCTGAACGAAAACGCGCTCGAGCTGATCGAAGGTGTGGAAGAGGACTATGACCTTGAGCCCTTCATTGAGGCTCTGTCGTAGAGCCAGCTTTCCTAGAAACAGCTCGAGCACCAGATACACCAAGCATGCTGATCAGTATTGAAGGAATTGACGGCGCGGGTAAGAACACCATCACCCAGCGCTTGCGGGAAGAACTAGCCTGCGATGTCGAAGTCTTAAGCTTCCCGCGCTACGAAGACTCCATCCATGCCCAGCTCGCGCAGGAGGCGCTCTACGGGCGTATGGGTGACCTCACCGATTCGATCTACGGGATGGCCACGCTCTTTGCGCTGGATCGGCGGGGCGCCAAGGAACAGCTCCTCACCGCCGCTGCGTCCTCGGACTCTCTGCTCATTCTGGACCGCTATGTGGCCTCCAACGCCGCGTACTCTTCCGCGCGGGTGGGAGGGGAGCTCATTGTTGATTGGATTTATGAGCTCGAATTCGAGCGCTTCGGCCTGCCGGTGCCGCAACTGCAGGTCTTTTTGGATACCGACGTAGCCCTTGCCGGCCAGCGTGCCGTGGCCCGTGCAGCAGAGGATGAGGGACGCAACCGCGACCGCTATGAACGCGATGCCGCTCTGCAGTCACGCACGGCGGCTGCCTACCGTCGGTTGGCGGAGCAGCAGTGGGCAGGGCGGTGGATCGCCACCGCGGATGCCGATATGATTATCCAAGCTGTCAAGGAGCTTGTAGGAGAACAATAACGTGGCACCGAAAATCTTGGTCGTGGATGATGATCCGGCGATTGCCGAAATGCTTACCATCGTGCTCGAGGCGGAAGGGCTGGAACCTATTGCCGTCAACGATGGTAATGAGGCCATCCCGGCCTTCCGCGAGCATGACCCCGATCTGATCCTGTTGGATCTCATGCTTCCGGGCATGAACGGCGTTGATATCTGCCGTGCCATCCGTACCGAGTCCTCGGTGCCTATCGTGATGCTCACCGCAAAGACCGATACCGTCGATGTGGTCCTTGGCCTCGAATCGGGGGCGGATGACTACATCACCAAACCCTTCAAGCCGAAAGAGCTCATCGCCCGTATCCGTGCGCGCCTGCGCCGGATTGACGGGGGTACGAGCGAAATAATTGAGGTAGGGGACCTGCTTATCGACGTCCCCGAGCACACCGTCACCCGTAAGGGAGGCGAGGAGATCTCGCTGACCCCGCTAGAGTTCGACCTCCTGCTGGAGATGGCTCGAAAGCCCGGACAGGTGCACACCCGCGAGGCGTTGCTCGAATCCGTCTGGGGTTACCGCCACGCTTCCGATACTCGCTTGGTCAACGTGCATGTTCAGCGCCTGCGCGCAAAGATCGAGCACGACCCAGAAGATCCACACATCGTGCTCACGGTGCGCGGTGTGGGATACAAGACTGGAAAAATCGCCGAGTAAAGGACTACCGCTATTTTTGGTTGGTTAAGGCGAGCCCGGGATGGCGTCGTCGAGCGCTGGCGCACGTCCCTGCAGACACGTGTCTTGGGCATGATGCTGGTCGCCTCCACGGTGGTCATGATCATCCTGGCGTATGCACTGGTGTCGGTGTTGACACAACAGCTCGTGAGCCAGAAGGAAGACACCGCACTGCAGGAGCTCGACCGCGCCCGTGTGGCCGTGGAGCAGCAGATCGATGCCACCGGCACAGCAAATTCAACGCAGGTGCGCATCAACTCTGCGCGCGCCGCCTTGGGCCAAATGTCGGCGCAACAGCCCGATGCCCAAGCCGTGTATGAGCCGGTCATCGTCGTGGAAAACTCAGACGGCACGGCCACGACCTCGCCGGAGGGCTACCGTATTCCCGATGGCATGCGCGAGCTCGTCGGCCGCGGTCAGGTTGTCCAGCAATATGCCACGGTGGACCAGCAGTCGGGGGCGACCTATAACGCGTTGATGGTGGGCACACCCATCGAAAGTGATATCCCGAATACCCAGGTCTACCTCGTATTGTCCATGGAGTCCGAGGAATCCACGATGGCGCTTATGCGTGGTCTGCTCTCGGCCGCCGGAGTGGTGGTCGTGGTCCTCCTCGTAGGTATTGCCTGGCTGGCTACCCAGCAGGTGATCGTCCCGATTCGCTCCGCATCCCGCATTGCACAACGATTTGCCGCCGGCCACCTGCGCGAGCGCATGGTGGTCAACTCGGATGATGAGATGGGCCGCCTTGCTTCCTCTTTCAATGACATGGCAGACAAGCTGTCAAAGCAGATTACCCAGCTGGAGGAATATGGCGACCTCCAGCGGCAGTTTACTTCCGATGTCTCTCACGAGTTGCGCACGCCGCTGACGACGGTGCGCATGGCGGCGGATGTCATCGCGGAAGACGCAGAAGAGTTCAACCCCTACACCAAACGTTCGGCGGAGTTGCTCATCAAGGAGCTGGACCGTTTCGAGGACTTGCTCGCGGACCTTTTGGAGATCTCTCGCCACGATGCAGGCGTGGCTGATTTGTCCACAGCCTCCCTTGACATTCGCTCCTGCCTGGACTCCGCACTGAGCCAGGTGGAACACCTCGCCGCCGAGTTGGGGGTGGAGGTTATCGTTCATGCCCCAGAGGAACCCGTGGCTGTGGAATGCGATTCGCGCCGCGTCGAGCGCATCTTGCGTAACCTGCTCGCGAACGCCATTGATCACTCTGAAGGCAACCCCGTCACCGTGGATATCGGCGCGACTGAGGATGCCGTTGGCATCGCCGTCACCGATTCTGGCGTGGGACTCAAGGAAGGTCAGGAGGAGCTGGTGTTTAACCGTTTCTGGCGTGCGGATTCTTCGCGCAAGCGCCATTCTGGTGGAACCGGCTTAGGCTTGGCCATCGCTCGCGAGGATGCCGTGCTCCATGGAGGCACTCTGGATGCCATCGGCTACTTCGGCACCGGCTCGCGCTTCCGTCTAATCCTGCCACGCACCCCGGGGGAAGCGGTGGAATCTGAGCCCATTGCCCTCGAGGTCCCGGGCGCTCCGAAGCCCGTCGAAGCGGAGGAACAGTCCGCGCTCGACGTGAGCACTGAACTAGGAGCCCCTGCAGTAAAGGCAGAGCCGGATAACGGGATAGTGTGGCCCTCGGAGCGCGAAGCGCGTGGCGCGGAAGCGCCGTTCAATCAAGACATCGTCCCCGATTTCGACGAGGAGGCCCAGCGATGATTCCGGCCCGCCGCTCACTCGCAGTGCTCAGCTGCGTCGCGCTTACTACCCTCGTCGGGTGCTCGACTTTGCCGCATAACACTGATCCCCAGGTGATCGGCACCTTTGAACCTCATGAGCGGGCAGACGATGCCGTCGTGGAGCCCCGCACCGATAGCGAACCGGACCTCTTAGTCCGTGACTTCTATTCGGCCGTGGCGATTCCCACTGGCAACTACGCTGCTGCGCGCACCTTCCTTTCCTCCGAAATCGCTAATACCTGGGATCCCACGGATACCGTGCTCGTCGTGGATTCCATCGACCTTGTGACCTCAAACATGGAAGACGGTGCCCTCGAGTATTCGGTGCGCGGCAACATCATCGGCCGTCTGGCGAATGGTGGGGCCTATGTCCCGGATAACTCGCGTCTTGAGGCGACTGTCCGCCTGCGCCAGTTCAATGGGCAATGGCGCATTACCGACCTGCCTACTGGTGCGGTGATCGAGCGCACGGAACTGCGCAACCGCTACCGCCCGCAGTCGCTGTACTTCTTCGGTACAACCCAGCGCCTACTGGTGGCGGACCGTCGGTGGCTCTACTCGGGAAAGGACTCGATCGCTTCAGAGTTGGTCACCCTCCTGCTACAGGGGCCGTCTTCCGATATCGCTCCGGCGACCTCCACCTTGATCCCGAAGGATGCCACTTTCTTAGGCATCAACGATGGTGTGTATGAATTCAGTGGGATGTCAGCAATGAGCCAGGAGGAGCGCCTTAAATTTGCCTCCCAGTTGGTCTGGACTCTCAACAATGCGGAGATCACTAATTCAGTTCGCGCCACCATCGATGGCAGCCCCTTGGTTGACAACATGGAGGAGATGACCATCGATGATTTCGCCGAGTTCAACCCAGAGGTAGCTGCCCAATCCGTGCCCAAGCTCTACGCCGTCAACGACGGCTCCCTGCTGGAAGTCAAGGGCGAAGGTAGCACCGAGGTACAGGGCATGGCCGGCCAGATCCATGACATCCAGTCCGCCGATATCTCGGATGAGGGGATGGTGGCCGCGGTGCGTAAGCGTTCTGAGAAGGAATCGCAGCTGGCGATGGGCGAGCTCGGCCACGGACTCAAGGGTTCGGTCAAGGGCGAAACCCTAGCCCGCCCCACCTTTGAGGTGGGCGGCCAGGTGGCGTGGACCGTTGTTGACGGCAAACATGTAGTCCGTGTGACGCGTTCGCCGGCGACTGGCGAACTGAGTACCGCGGAGGTGGACACCTCTGCACTGGAGAACGTGGAGGGAGAGATCTCGGTCATTCGACTGTCCCTCACGGGAGCCCGTATCGCCATGATCATCGACGGCAGCATTTACACAGGCGTGGTGGCCCGCGCGACCTCGGGCGAGCGGCGTATCGTCAACATCCACCAAGTTGGTCCAGAGCTGACCGGCTCGGCCTTGTCCGTGGAGTGGCAGACGGATGGTTCTTTGCTCGTGGGTACCTCGGCGTCGAATTCGCCCGTGTGGCGTATTGAGCAAGACGGTTCCTCTGCTACCACCTTACCTACCGGAAATATCACCGCGCCGGTGGTGGCGGTGGCTTCCTCACCGTCGACGCACTACGTCACCGATGCGCATGCTCTACTGCAGCTTCCCGCAGGCGGATCTGAACGCTCGTATTGGCGTGAAGTCGAAGGCCTGCAGGGAGTGCGATCCTCACCCATCATCGCGCGCTAGAGTCGCGCTAAAGTGGGGCGCATGCCGAAGAATCGGGGGATAGGGGAGGCCACGGCTGCTCTCGTGGAGCTTTTCTTGCCACGCCCCTGCGCTGGGTGCGGGGGAGAAACAGCTGCGGGCGGGGTGTTGTGCGCTTCCTGCCAGGAACACTTGCGGCAGGTTCCACGCCGGGTGGAACGGCCGCGGCCCCTGGGGTTTCCGGCATGGGCTCTTGGTCCCTATTCCGATACTCGCCGTGGTGTCATCATCGCCATGAAGGAACACGGGCACCACGCAGTGCGTGCTCACCTCGGGGCGGTGTTCGCTGCCGGCATCGATTACTTGCGCGCCCGCGGTGATATCCCGGAGACTGGGTTGCTCGTGCCGGCGCCGACGCGCGTGTCCTCGGCTCGTCGCCGCGGTGGCGATCCTGTTGCCGCGCTGTGCCAGGCAGCGGCTGCCAGGCTTCCAGGCTGGGCTGTGGTTAATGCCCTGAGCACGGCTGAAAGCAGTGCGGATCAATCAGAGCTCAGCGCCGTGGAGCGCGCCGATAACATGCGGACAGCCGTGCTGTTGCGTCCCGCCGCCCGCGAACTGGTGGGGAAGAACGTGATGCTTGTCGACGACGTCATCACCACCGGCGCAACTCTGCGTGCTAGCGCCGCGCGTGTATGGGCTATCGGGGGTGACGTCGCGGGCGCGATTGTGCTGGCAGATGCGTAAGGCGGGCCATCATCATGCATGAGTGTAGGGGCCAGTCATCGTGTAGGTTATGACCAGTGGTAACATGAGGGGTGTCACAGGGAAGCGGGCTTCCGGCTCCTTATCACAGGCTTGTAGAAGTCCGCAGAATGTGCAGTCATTCAGTCCCCACGAGTATAGGGAGGCATTTCATGTCCCAGCAGACCAACGCTCAGGTCACCATCACCGGCCGTAACGTGGAGGTTCCGGAGCACTTCCAGGAACGTGTCACTGAAAAACTAGCCAAGATCGAGCGCCTTGATCCGACCCTGACCTTCTTCCACGTGGAGCTGCAGCACGAGCCGAACCCGCGCCGCGAGTCCGAGGCAGAGCGTCTGCAGATCACCGCTACCGGTAAGGGGCACATCGCTCGCGCCGAGGCGAAGGAAGATTCTTTCTATGCGGCACTCGAGACCGCCCTGGGCAAGATGGAACGCTCCCTGCGCAAGGTTAAGGTGCGCCGTGAGAACGTGAAGTCCGGCCACCGCGCCCAGAAGGGTACTGGTCAGATCGCCGCTGAGCTGGTCGCTGAAGCTGAGGCAGCTAAGCCCGCTAAGGAAGAGCGCTACATCGATCCCTACGCCGAGACTGTCGAGGATGTTCGCCCGGGCCAGGTTGTCCGCTTCAAGGAGCACCCGGCAACCCCGATGTCTGTTGATGATGCGCTCAGCGAGATGGAGCTGGTCGGCCACGACTTCTACCTCTTTATCAACGAGGAGAACAACAAGCCTTCTGTGGTTTACCGCCGCCACGCATTCGACTACGGTCTTATTTCCCTGACGGATGCTGATGCTTAAGGCCTGAGCCTTAAAGGCCGTAGGGCCTAACACACAAGGCTCCCTGCCCCGCAGCGCACACGCGCAGCGAGACAGGGAGCCTTCTTATGTCTCTATTAGGCATTGTTAATCTTCGATCATCTTTTTTCGTGACGGCCGAGGGGAGCGTCCTGCAAACGTCGGGGTGGGGACAGAATTGCACTTTGGGTTGGGTGGCGAATCGTGAGAGAAAAGCTAGTGAGTACAATGGCGACGAGTTAACTTATTTGTCGCGACAAGAAGGACTATCTAGACGTGTTTGGACTTTCCAAGCTGCTCCGTGCCGGTGAGGGGCGCACCGTCAAGCGCCTGGCCAAAATTGCAGATGATGTTATTGCCTTAGAAGATAAATTCGCGGCGCTGTCGGACGACGAGCTCAAGGCTAAGACTGACGAGTTTAAGAAGCGTCTGGCGGATGGCGAAAAGATGAATGACATCCTTCTCGAAGCCTTCGCCACCGTGCGTGAGGCTGCCTGGCGTGTGCTTGACCAGAAGCACTACAAGGTGCAGGTTATGGGCGGTGCCGCCCTGCACTTCGGCAACGTCGCTGAGATGCGCACCGGTGAGGGCAAGACCCTGACCTCGCTGCTGCCGGCCTACCTCAATGCGCTGGAGGGCAAGGGCGTACACATCGTGACGGTCAACGATTACTTGGCCAAGCGTGACGCCGAGATGATGGGCCGTGTCCACCGCTGGCTGGGCCTCACCGTTGGCGTCATCCTCTCCGAAATGCGCCCTGCGGAGCGCAAGGAAGCGTATGCTTGCGACATCACGTACGGCACCAACAATGAGCTGGGCTTTGACTACCTGCGCGACAACATGGTCCGCTCGCTCAATGACACGGTCCAGCGTGGCCACAATTACTGCATTGTGGATGAGGTTGACTCCATCCTGATCGACGAGGCCCGTACCCCGCTCATTATTTCCGGACCGGTCGACGGCTCCTCCCAGTTCTACGGCGTTTTCTCCAAGCTGGCACCGAAGATGCGCGAGGGCATCCACTACGAGGTGGACCACAAGAAGCGCACCATTGGTGTGCTGGAGGAGGGCGTCGAATTCGTCGAGGATCAGCTGGGCATTGAAAACCTCTACGCCCCAGAGCACTCCCAGTTGGTGTCCTACCTCAACAATGCCTTGAAGGCGAAGGAGCTCTTCACCCGCGATAAGGACTACATTGTCCGCAATGGCGAAGTGCTGATCGTGGATAGCTTCACCGGCCGTGTTCTGGCTGGCCGCCGCTACAACGAAGGTATGCACCAGGCTATTGAGGCAAAGGAAGAGGTGGAGATCAAGAACGAGAACCAGACTCTCGCCACCGTTACGCTCCAGAACTACTTCCGCCTCTACGACAAGATTTCCGGCATGACCGGTACCGCAGAAACCGAGGCTGCTGAGTTGCACTCCATCTATGGGCTAGATGTGGTGCCGATTCCGACGAATAAGCCGAACCAGCGTACCGATCACTCCGACCGCATCTACAAGACCCAGGAAGCCAAGTTCGCTGCGGTGGTGGATGACATCGAGGAACACGTTGCCGACGGCCAGCCGGTGTTGGTGGGTACCACCTCCGTGGAGCGCTCCGAGTACCTCTCGCAACTGTTGAGCAAGCGCGGAATCAAGCACTCGGTACTCAATGCGAAGCACCATGAGGAAGAGGGACAGATCGTCGCCCGTGCCGGCCGCCCGGGCGCCGTAACCGTCGCCACCAACATGGCCGGCCGCGGTACCGATATCGTGCTCGGCGGTAACCCCGAGGTCATCCTGGATGAGAAGCTGCGCGAGCGCGGCCTCGATCCCTTTGAGGATGAAGAGAAGTACCAGGAGGCCTGGGATGCCGAGATCGATCAGGAGAGGGAACGCTCCAAGCGCCTGGGCGACGAGGTCCGCGAGGCCGGCGGCCTGTACGTATTGGGCACCGAGCGCCACGAGTCGCGCCGTATTGATAACCAGCTGCGCGGCCGTTCCGGCCGTCAGGGTGACCCGGGTGAGACCCGTTTCTACCTGTCCATGCGTGATGAGCTCATGGTGCGCTTCGTGGGCCAGTCCATGGAGAATATGATGAACCGCCTCAACGTGCCAGATGATGTGCCGATCGAGGCCAAGATGGTCTCTAACTCCATCAAGGGTGCACAGGCACAGGTGGAAAACCAGAACTTTGAGATGCGTAAGAACGTGCTCAAGTACGATGAGGTACTCAATGAGCAGCGCAAGGTGGTATACGCCACCCGCCACGACATCCTCGAGGCCAGCGACATCAAGGACAACATCCGCGAGATGATCAACGACACCGTGTCTGCCTACGTGGCGGGTGCGACGGCTACCGGCTACGTGGAGGACTGGAACCTAGACGAGCTGTGGAATGCGCTGGAGTCCCTCTACGGGCCGACCATGACGCACGAGGAGCTTGTCGCCGGTACCGAGTACGGCTCCGCCGGCGAGATTTCTGCGGAGCAGCTGCGCGATGCACTGTTGGCTGATGCGAATTCCGAGTACGACCAACTCGAAGAAGCTGTGAGCGCTATCGGTGGTGAGAGCCAGATGCGCAATACCGAGCGCATGATCATCCTGCCGGTTATTGACCAGAAGTGGCGCGAGCACCTCTATGAAATGGATTACCTCAAGGAAGGCATCGGTCTGCGTGCCATGGCGCAGCGCGATCCTCTGGTGGAGTACCAGAAGGAAGGCGGCGACATGTTCAATGCCATGAACGACGCGGTCAAGGAAGAAACCGTGCGCCAGCTGTTTATGCTGCGCAAGCAGTTCAAGGCGCAGGAAGAGGCAAACGCCGTGGGCGAAGCGGAAGCCTAGGGCAACCTTGATGCGCCAGCGCTAGTCAACGCAGGACGCCGTGGGAATCATTCCCCACGGCGTCTTTTTATTGGAAGTAGTTAGGTATATACTGTCAGAACATTAATTATTGTTCTTCGGAGGTTGAGTCAGTATGCGCCGCTTGTCTCTGCGAGTAGGTCTATCCGTGTTCGCATCTGCCACCCTGCTGGGTGGCGGCGCAGCTGCTTCGGCTGTGGAACTAGCCCCAGAAGAGCAGTGCCAGCTGGCCTCCGTATTGGGCTCTCAAAGCGATGACTCCCTGAAGGGCGCTGCACTCAGTTCGCAGGATGTTGTCTCCACTCAGTGTGGCGCGGTGTCTGAACCGGAAAGTCTTGATGAAGCTACTGCGAAGCTTCCCGTGGTGGGGGCCACCATGTTTGGCGGCATCAGCCTAGCTTTGGTGAGCGCTTCTGCAGCCTTCGCCGGAATCGATTGGACACCCATCCTGATCAAGCTGGGATCGATGTTTTAAGACCAGCGCTAAGTCATAGGCGTGATTTCTAGGGCTCCTCAAGACCGCAAACTCATCTTTTCAGAACCTCTGTCTCTCGTGTCAGTGGGTTTGCAGGCCGCCCGAAAGTAAGCGGAATGACCGCAGGTGTCGGCCGGTTGCAGCGCCGGTAAAAGCGCGCCGTGTTGAGCCTAAGAGCACCGAACCGAAGAACTCACCATTTGAGCGCGCGTGCAAGCTGCGCAGCGTCATTCCTCCGTGCGATTCTGCAGCTGCCTGGGCTTTCCTCCAGGCGCGCACATGCTTAGTGATTTCTGGGGCGAAGCGTGGGTTATTGAGATGACTCAAAGGCCGCAAGGCGGCGGCGACTTCGAGAACTATGACAACGAGACCACGGATCTCTTCCCGCGTGGCCAGGTCGCGAGCTGTGGGCTCGCGCTCATAGCGGATACGTTGCGGGGCGACATACAGTTGTAGGTGGCTCATGCCGGGGATGGGGGTGTACATGTGAATAGCGTCCTCTTCCGCAGTGCGCGGTACGGAGGAAAGCGCTGAAGCAAGGATCGGGGGATGGCACAGAGAAGGAAGCTGGATGTACGTTCATTGTGCCATGGCAGCCCCGTCTGCGGCTAGAGCTTTGCAGCGCATTGGCCGGTGAGAGCAGGCGGGCGGTATGTTCGCTATACTTTCGGACGATAAACACAGTTCAATGCGAAGGGTAGATAATATGCGTGGACTCATCGTCGATTTTGTAGGCGTGCTTGACGGCACCGAAGAGGACGTCAAGCGCTGGCGGGAACTATTCGCCGCCGCGAAATCCAACGGAGTTGCCACCGCTATCCTTTCCAACGATCCGGGCGGCCCAGGTGCGGAGCACATTCGAGAGTGGGAATACCGCGGCATCGTGGATGCCGTGGTGCTTTCTGGCGAGGTTGGCGCTGAGAAGCCGGACCGTGCTGCCTTCCAAGCCGCGGCAGATGCTATTGACCTGCCGATTAATGATTGCGTCATGGTGGATGATTCCATCGTTAACGTGCGCGCTGCTGTGGAGAACGGCATGGTGGGCATGCTCTACACGGTCTTCGACCGCACGAGCGTTGAGGTTCAGGCAGTCTTCGACATTGAAGGTGAGTTCTAAGTGTCGAAGGATGTGCGCGTCTTCCTGCCGGCTACCTTCGGCATGCTGGCTGAGCTTGAGGAGACCGGCCAGCTCGCCGCACGCAGTGGTTGGGGTTTTGCGCTAACACCCGCGTTGCGTGAGTTCTATACCGAAGGCGACGAGGAAGAAATTGAGTACTCTGCCTTCCTTGAAGCTTCCATGGCTTCATTGCGCCTGCTGGCTATCGGGGACGAAGAAAAGTTTCCCCACCGACGCGTGGTCATCTCCGTCGACGTGGATGAGTCCGTGGTGACTCCGAAGCCAGACATGGGTGAGCCCGTCGTGGCCCTCAACCCTGCCACGATCACGAAGGCTAACCTGCAGGCTATCCACGTGGATATCGAGGAATCCGAAGCCGCTACGGCCAAGGCTATAGACGCTATCGACAACGCTGACCTCGGAGATGAGGACGCTGAGCTCGCAGTGGGTGATGCTTTGGACAATTTCATGGCATTTTATGACCCCACCGAACTACCCATCCTCGTGGAGCTTCTCTAAGGATCTACTGGGAAATAATCACCGGTGCCTCACGCGTGGTGCTAGTCTAAGCCTCTAACGCCATCGCTTTAGAAGGAGCACCACCATGAAGAGATCCCGTCTTGCTAGCCTTGTCACCGCCGCTGCCCTGAGCACCGCTGCGCTTGTCGCCGCACCAGTTGCCGGCGCAGAGGAGCCTGCAGCACCGATCGCGCAGGTGCACGCGGATCGCAGCAAGCCGGAACCTGGGAACCCAGACCCTGATATGGCCGTGAAGCCCACGACCCCGTGGCTGCGCATCCTGGAAGGTTCATCCCAGGGTCCAGCGGCCGTCATTATCTCCGTCCTCTTCGGCATCATCAGCATTGGCTTCGCCGCCTACAAGGAGTTTGGTGATTACCTGCCCAAGTTGGGCTAATTATTGATAATCTGCGGGGGTAAAACTTTAGCTCGATCGAAAGGTTTCCTCAGTATGTCTTCCTCTCGCCTTCGCCGCGTAGTTGCTGCTTCCAGCTTGTCGGTTGCGGTTCTTGCCGGTGGTGTCGCAGCCCCCACGGCGGGCGCGGTAAGCACCACCATCAAGGATGAGAAGTGCACCATCACCTTGAGCGAGGAGGAAGCCAGCGACCTGAAGAATGCGGAGTCGAAGGCCAATGATGTCGACAGCAGCTTGCTAAAGAATGGCCTTAAGATTTCGCCCAAGGACGCGGAGAAGCGTGCTCGCGCCGTAGAGGACCAGTCGGAAGAGCTCTACCGTGCACTGGCAGGTTACGAGGCGGAGGAAGAGCTCGGTGATGAGAACGCGGTCAAGCGCGCCAAGAACAACATTGCGGTGGTAGAGGCCTTCCGTGGCATCGCGCCGGAGTACATCAAGGCGCTCAACGCCTGTGCGAAGAAGGAAGAGTTCAATAAGAGGGAGGCGAGCGGTGCCAACACTTCCTCCAATATCGATACCGGCGGCGCTATCATCCTCGGTGTTACCGGCGGCTTGGCCGTGATCCTGATGGTCCTCCGCGCGGCTGGCCCCTTCCTTAAGACTGTTCTGCCGCCGCAGCTGGCAGCAATGCTTCCGCTTTAAAACTAGGCCCCGTTAGGGCGCCTAAGGCCTTTCCTGCGCTAGGAGTAAGGCCCTTAGGCCTTAGGCCCAATCAACGTTGGTGCGCAGGGAAGCCAGCAGGTTGCGAACCGCATCACGGCGGCGTGCAGAAGCTGTCCCTTCCTCTATGCTGAGGTCCAACCCGCATTCGGGGTCCGCGGGTGGCCCGGCATGCGTGCAGCCACGCGGGCAATCCTCAATCGCTTCGGCAAGATCATCGAAGACCTCAATGACGTTTTCCGCATCAATGTGGGCTAGGCCGAAGGAGCGGATGCCTGGGGTATCAATGATCCACCCGCCATGCGGGGTGCTTCCTTCCGCCGGCAGTCGCAGCGCCACCGACTGCGTCGATGTATGGCGGCCTTTGCCCACGGCGGAGACTTCGCCGGTTTCGCGGTTGGCATCCGGGACGAGCCGGTTGACCAAGGTTGATTTACCCACACCGGAGTGGCCGATGAGGGCCGTGACATGTCCATCAATTGCGGCACAGACCTGCTCCAGTCCATCGTCCACGCCAGCTTCCACCACGGTGACATCCAAGTCCGCAAACTCTTGGGCGAACGGAGTGGGGTCGGTGAGGTCGGTCTTCGTCAGGCACAGGACCGGCTGGATATTGCCGGCGAAGGCCGCGATGAGAGCACGCTCCACGAATCCGGAGCGCGGCGGTGGATCCGCCACAGCACTCACGATCAGCAGGCGGTCTGCATTCGCCACCACGATGCGCTCATAAGGGTCTGTGTCATCCGCGGTGCGCCGAAGGACGGAAGTGCGCTCCTCTAGCTTCACGATGCGCGCGAGGGTGTCCTTCTTACCAGAAGTATCGCCCACGACGCCGACCCGATCACCGACCTCGACGGGCGTGCGGCCCATCTCGCGGGCGCGCATAGCGGTGACGACTGGGCCATCATTATCAAGGGCAACTCCCCAGCGCCCGCGGTCCTTGGTGATGACCATGCCGAACTTGGCATCCTTGTGCTTCGGACGGTCCTTCGTGCGGGGGCGCGACCCTTTGCCCGGCCGGATACGGACATCAGATTCGTCGTAGCTGCTCGCGCGCCTAGCCATGGATCATGGCCTCCCACATCTTGGCGAAGCCGGGCAGAGTCTTGGAGGTGGTATCGATGTCTTCGACCTCGACACCGTCGACTGCCAGGCCAATGATGGCGCCAGCGGTGGCCATGCGGTGGTCGGCGTAGGAGTGCCACTTCCCTCCGTGGAGTGGGGCAGGGGTGATGCGGAGGCCGTCGTCAAGCTCAGTGACGTTGCCGCCCAAGCCGTTAATCTCTGTAGCGAGGGCCGCCAGACGGTCCGTCTCATGGCCGCGCAGGTGCGCGATGCCGGTCAGGGTTGACGGCGTTGAGGCCAGCGCGCACAGCGCGGCTACGGTCGGGGTGAGCTCGCCGATCTCTCCCATATCGAGATCGATGCCGCGCAGGCCTGCTAGACCCTCCTGCGGGCCAGTGACCTGCAGGTAGGGATCTCGGTGAGGTGCCTGCGGGACGTACTCAACCTGTGCCCCCATGTGCTCCAGGATGCCGCGGAAAGCATCACCTGGTTGGGTCGTTTCCTCCGGCCAATTCAGAATGTTCACGCTGCCGCCGGCGACGGCCGCGGCAGCCAAAAACGGTGTGGCGTTGGACAGGTCCGGTTCGATGTACCACTCGCGGCCGTCAATCTTTCCAGGACGCACGACCCAATTATCCTCGCCCGCGACCACATGCACGCCGGCATCACGCAACATGCCGATGGTCATCAGGATGTGGGGCTGGGAAGGGACCGTGCCGCCTTCGTGGCGCACGCTGATGCCGTTGCGGTAGCGCGCCCCGGCCAGGAGCAAGCCGGAGACGAACTGGGAAGAAGCGGAGGCATCAATGGTGACTTCGGCGCCCTCCGGAATGCCATGGGGCGTGATGCTAAGTGGCAGGCTATCGCCTTCGATGTCGACGCCCAACTCACGCAAGGCCATGGTCATCGTGGACATGGGGCGCTTGCGGGCATAAGGGTCACCGTCGATGACAACGGGCCCATCGGCCAGCGCTGCCACCGGAGGCAAGAAGCGCATGATCGTGCCAGCCAGGCCACAATCGACGGTCGCGCCGTGGAGCTGGCCCGGCGTCACGCGCAGGTGCGGTCCCCACTCGGAGATACCTACGCCCATGGCCTTCAAAGCTTCTTTCATCAGGTCAGTATCGCGGGAGACCAGCGGGTTGTAGATGATAGAAGGTGAGTCGGCCAACGCAGCGAGGATGAGGGCGCGGTTGGTCATCGACTTTGACCCGGGAACTTCCTGAGTCCAGGACAACGGGCCGGCGGGTTGGGGAGCACACCAGAAAGCAGACATGTAGTCCATAATAAAGGGCATGTGCGGAAGATTTGTTCTGTTCACCGAGTCCCTACTGGAGGAAGTCGGAGCGTGGGAATCCATTACGGAAGTTCATGCGCCGGAAGGCCTGCCGCCGGCACGCTATAACATTGCTCCGACCCAGCCCATCGCCATCGTGCGGGTTGCGGAGGAGACCGTCCGCGTGGAGCCAGCGCGCTGGGGGCTTATCCCGCACTGGAAGAAGGACCTCGACGGCCCACCGCTGTTTAATGCCCGCGCGGAGACTGTGGCGCAGAAACCTTCCTTCCGGGATGCCTTCAAAGCACAGCGCTGCGTTATCCCGCTGGATGGTTACTACGAGTGGAAAGCCGGTGGGGATAAGAAGGCCAAGAAGCAGCCCTATTATGTGACCGGGCCCGATGGCCTGCTGTGGGCGGCTGGTTTGTGGGCCACGGGGTTGGAGAGGCTCTCGGCCACGATGGTGACCACGGATGCCACGGAGGAGATGGCGTGGCTGCACCACCGCTTGCCCAAGTTTCTAACTGCAGATGAAATCGCGCCCTGGCTGGCGGGGGAGGCGCTGCTGGAGCCGAGCTCTGTGCGCGGCTTTCAGGCACGCCCGGCCGACCCCGCGGTGGGCAACGTGCGCAACGACTACGCAGAGCTTATCGACGAACCACCGGCCACTGCCTTGTTCTAGTGCACGAGAGGCTAGTCGGCGAGCACGTCGGCGAAGGAGAGCTCCAGCACGCGGGGGAGATCTTTCGGATTCATCTCAATGTCGAGGCCACGCTTGCCGCCGGAGAAGAAGATGGTATCGAAGAGCAGCGCGGTCGCGTCAACGACAGTGGGCAGGACGTGTTTGTGCCCTAACGGGGAGATGCCGCCGGGGATGTAGCCGGAGGACTTGGAGGCGTCGGCAGGCGCGGCCATTGTGGCCTTGGACGCACCGAAAGCTGCGGCGGCCTTCTTGAGACTGAGCTGGTGTGTGACCGGAAGGACGCAGACGGCGAGTTGGCGTTTGGGGCCTTTGCCGGCGCTCAGATCAATGACGAGGGTTTTGAAGATACGCTCAGGAGTAACGTCGAGGGCCGCAGCGGCTGCCTCGCCGAAGTTTTCGCGACCGCCATCAAAGGTGGAGACGTGGTGGTCAATACCTGCCTCTTCGAGGAGTTTGAGAGCGGGGGTAGCGGCACGCGGGGTCTTCTTGGACATATAAACCACCCTAGTCCTGAGCGCTAGGATGGTCGGTATGGCCACAGAAACGACGAGCGAGACGCTTCAGAAACAGCGGTTGTTTGAGGAGCAAGCCTTGCCCTTGCTGGACCAGCTTTACGGCGGAGCGATGCGTCTGACGCGCAACCCGCAAGACGCGGAGGATTTGATCCAAGAGACCTACCTCAAGGCCTTTAGCAACTTCGATTCCTTCAAACAGGGGACGAACTTGAAGGCGTGGCTGTACCGCATCATGACGAATACCTACATCAACTCCTACCGGAAGGCCAAGCGCCGCCCAGTGGAATCCTCAGCGGACGAGCTTAGTGACTTTCAGCTGTATACCACGTCCGGACATGACTCCACGGGCCTGGAATCAGCGGAGGTCGAAGCGCTCAAACAGATGCCGGATTCGGAGATTTCCGAGGCCATGAATGACCTGCCGGAGGATTACCGCATGGTGGTGTACTACTCGGATGTGGTGGGTTTGGCCTATAAGGAAATCGCAGAAGTGATGGGCACTCCGTTGGGGACGGTCATGAGCCGCCTCCACCGCGGAAGAAAATTGCTTCGTGCAGCGTTGAAGGACGTAGCACGAGACAAAGGCATTGGTCGCAACCACCCAGAGATGGAGGAGAAGTAATGGAACGCGCAACAGGACGCAATTGCGGTGCGTGTAACTCTCCGGAGGTTGAAGCGCTCTTTCGGGAGCTATTCGATGAATCAACGAGCTATGCGCGAGCACTGGAAATCCGCGAGCACCTCGCGCAGTGCGATGCCTGTCAGCAACGCGTCGAGAGCGAGGAAGTAGTCCGCGCACTCGTGCGCAAATGCTGTGGGGGACAGGTCGCACCTCAGTCACTGCGCCAGCGCATTAGCGTGCAGATTACGCGGACTGAGATTACCTGGGGATAGGGCCTCGACCGCCTAAAACCGGCTCAGGATATGCAAAAGGGCTCGTTCCCTCCCTCGATTCGTGAGGGGAAGAAACGAGCCCTAAATTACTGACGTTATGCGCCAGGACGCTTGCCGTGGTTAGCGGGCTTCTTACGGCGATCCTTGCGCTTGCGGCCACGCTTGCTCATCGTATGCTCCTTCTGTTAAAGGGAAATGAACTTATTCAACTGTAGCGGCAGGGTATGCCGAGGTGTTAATCGGGGGTGCGCCTACTGTGGGTTTCTTAAGCGGAAACGCGGGCGCGAGCGCGGCTGCGGTTACGGCGCTTGATAGCGCGGCGCTCCTCCTCAGAGAGGCCGCCCCACACGCCGGCATCCTGGCCGGACTCGAGGGCCCACTTGAGGCAAGAGGAAGCGACCGGGCAGCGGTTGCAGACCAGCTTGGCCTTAGCGATCTGGGTGAGTGCAGGGCCGGAATTACCGACAGGGAAGAAGAGCTCCGGGTCTTCGTCGCGGCAAACAGCTTCGTGGCGCCAATCCATGATTGAAATCTCCTAACAAATTTTTGACAGCAGTAGATGAAAGCAGGCGCACCAAGGGCAGTTCACGGCAGTGAACTGTTCCGAGTGCTACGGGGTTTAAGTGAACTGGTCTGCGGTCAGTGGGGCCCTGTCTCGAGTTGGGGCCAGCGTCGCCGCCGCCATGGTTCACTTTTGGTTAACTTGGAGTTTTCTCCGAGTTAAGAACTGATTTAACAGCTCGTTGTTTTTGCTACCTGAGAATAATGACACGTTTACTCAAACTCCGCTAGGGGTAGAGGCTAAAAAGTGTCCAAAGTCACTAAATAAATTCCGTCAATTCATATGATTGTTATGGGTTGGCCCCTGTAAGAACCCTGTCAGAAATGCTTCCACCTGCGGTGATGAGGGTAAGGTGGTGAGTGTGGTGACCTGGATCGCGTCAAATCCGGGTTCATCCCTCTGCCCCCGAAATTACGGATGGAGGAAGCCGAGGAACACCGCGGCGGAGGAGGATTAGGCTGAAGCATGTGGGTGCGCGCGGGGTAATGGCGTGGAGTCGTCCTAAGTACAGGGCTGAGAAGTAGACTAAATCTCCGTGAATAAGAAGCAGAAACAGTCCTCGACCACGCCTGCCCAAACTGAGGGAGGCCGTCCCCCGGGAACGGTGGTAGCGGCTGCCGGCATCGCCGTGCTCCAGTCCATCGCGGTAATTATCTTCGGAATCTTCCTCATCGTCCGTGAGCTAACCGGTGCTGAGAACGACTCCATGGTGTCCGATTCTGGGGCGACGGGCTTCGTCGGCCTAGGGACGGCCATCTTCATTTTTATCGTCTTCGGCTTTGTCATCGTCGCCTCGTGGGCCTTTGTTAAGGGCAAGCGCTGGGGCCGCGGAGCTATCGTGCTCGTGGAGTTTATTTTGGGTGCCATCGCCTTCCAGATGTTCAGCGGAGGCTCAGCAGCGCTCGGCGCCGTGACGCTGGCCAGCGCAGCGTTGGTGCTCTACCTGCTCATGGTGCGCCCTGAGGCAGCGCAATGGGCTGAAAGCCACTTCTAGGCAAGCTGTTTCTTAAACAACTAAGAAGTTAAGAGGCAGTGAGCGCCACGGCGGTGTTTCCACGCTGCTCGATGATGACAGTGCCCGCAAGAGTCAGCGAAATTGGACCGTTATAGCCGTCACGGTCGACGGGAATGCTGTGCTCGGTCTTTCCGGTAGCCCAGTCCACCACGTCGATCCCTTCCTCCGTGGGCACCAGTAACCGCTCGCCGACGGCGATGCCGGTGCCAACTGCCTGCTCCAGAACATGGTCCACTTTGAGCTCGGTTGGGGTAAAGAGATAAAGGCGTTCGCCGTCGAACCACGTCATGTGGTGGGGCAGATCAGCGACCGCAGGGGCGAAGGGGGAAGCGGAATTCGTGATGGCCTTCGATGGCTCCACGTCCGTGGAGGAGAGCGTTTCGCCCTCAAAGTTATAGGAGACGATACGTGGCGCATCGCCCGGCAGAAAGACCGCAGCGGCCTCCTGACCGTAGGCAATGAGACGCGCGCCTGGGTTATCAATCTCGATATCCTTGGAGATTTCAGGCGAACGCGCATCCTCTGGTGTGGCGTTGTGGATGCGCAGCCACGTGGAGTCTGGAGAATCCGGACAGGATTCGGTGACGGCCATCGTTTCGGTGCGGGTTAGTGCTGAGGAGATGGCGCAGTCTTCGTGGGGCTGGAGGTTCGGTTCTTGCTTGGCTTCGACATCGCCATATTCAACAGTGCGCACCAGGTCAGAGCGCCATAGTTCTACGCGCTCGGCGGAAACGGTCCCCACGCGGTCATTCGACACAATGGGGACCACCTGCTCGGAATTACGGGCGCTGCGGGTATCTGAGTACTGGCCGGACACCGCATCGATGGCTACCACATCGCCGCAGCCATTTCCCACGTCATAGGTGGCAACGACTTTGTTCCACGCCGTGCCGAGCGAACAGAGGTCGGCATCGCGGCGCTGGTAAGTCCAGACCGTATCGCCGGAGGTATCCGAAGCGCGGAGGGTATCGCCGTCATGGGTTATCAGCATCCCCTTCGTGGATATCGCGCGGGACTGTCCCGGCACCACAGTGTTGGGGAGGCTGAAGGATTCAGTGAGGGAGTTGGGGACGGTATCGAGAGTCTGAGTCTTGGCATCAGACGCGGCATCGACAGCGGGAGTGAGCTCCGACTTGTGGATCGGTGCCGTAATCACCGCGCCGCCAATAGCAATGGCACAGACCGCGCTGATCGCGCCCACTGCAAGCCAGTCTGCCTTGGTGGAACGCAAGATGGGAGCCTTCTTCGCAGACTCCGGGCCCTGCTCGGTGCTCATCGGCGTCCTCCTTGGCGGGGCTTGCGCGTGCGGGAACGGGTGCGGCGGGAGGCACGGGCAGATGCCGTGGAGGAACGTGGTGAGCCTCCACGCGGCGACTCCCCGCGTGAGTGAGAGCGCCGCGGTGCACCCAGCACTTTCGTGGGTGGGCCGACGGTGTCAGCAACCGTCTTTGGGATATCGAGGGCTTCCGCAAGCTCCGGGGAGGTGCTGAACCACTGCGGTGGCTCTGGCTGGCCCAAATCGAGCTCATCGTTGATGACTTGCCATTTGCCCAGCTCGTCGTAGCCGACGAGAGTGATGGCCGTGCCCGTGTGCCCCGCGCGACCAGTGCGTCCGATGCGGTGGACAAATGTCATCGGGTCATCGGGCACCTGGTAGTTGATGACGTGGGTGACATCGTCAATGTCGATGCCGCGAGCGGCGACGTCTGTGGCCACGAGAATCTCCACGGTGCCTTTCCGGAAGGCATCGAGCGAGCGTTCGCGTGCTTTTTGATCCAAATCGCCGTGGACCGCGCCCACGCGAAAGCCGCGCTGCGCCAGCTCGTCCGCGACGGCGGCGGCCGAGCGTTTCGTACGCGTGAAGATGATGGTGCGTCCGCGGCCTTCTGCCTGCAGGACCTTTCCCAAGACCGCGATCTTATCCATACGGTGTGCCTGGAAGGTGACCTTGCGCGTGGAGGCATGCGTCTGCTGGGCGTCACCAGACTCGGCGCGGATATGGACCGGCTTTTCCAGGAAGGTACGTGCCAAGGTCACGATGGGCCCAGGCATGGTGGCGGAAAAGAGCATGGTCTGGTGTGGGTTGCCGTGCAGGAGCGAGAGGATCTTCTCGATATCCGGCAAGAAGCCCAAGTCCAGCATCTCGTCGGCTTCATCCAGAACTAAAACGCTGATGTGGTCGAAAGAGAGATGCTTCTTCTGGCAGAGATCGAGCAGACGGCCTGGGGTGCCGACGACGACGTCCGCACCAGACTCAATCTCCTTGATCTGTTCTTCATAGGGGCGCCCGCCACACAGAGTGACCACTCTGAGCGGAAGGTTTGCGGCGGCGAGCTCCAGGTCCCCGCTGACCTGGATGGCCAGCTCGCGCGTCGGTGCAATGACCAGTGCGCGGGGAGTGCCGTCGAGTTCCGGGATGTCGGCGTCATCGAACACGCGATCCAGCAGCGGGACACCGAAGCCATAGGTCTTACCCATGCCGGTGCGCGCTTGGCCGATGAGGTCCTGGCCATTCAAAGCGATGGGCAGGGTGAGCTCCTGGATGGCAAAGGTGTGCGTAATCCCGTTGTCAGCGAGGGCATCGCAGATCTCTACAGCGACGCCGAGTTCGGCAAAGGTAGGGGATTCGCGGGATTCGCGGGATGATTTCGGGGCAAGCACACCTTGATAGTAGAGGACGTGGCTATAGTGGGGCCATTAGAGCGCCGGGGCGCAGTTCTCACGGCACCGATTAAAGAACACGATTTAAGGGAGACACACCACATGGATATCAAGTTTGGTTTTGCCGATACCGCCCGTGAGCTGGTTATTCACGCGGAAGGTGAGCGCGAAGAACTGACCCAGACCATCAACAACGCCTTGGCAGACAACTCCACCCTCGAATTGAAGGACACCAAGGGCCGCTCCTACATCGTGCGCACTGAGCGAGTTGTTTACGTAGAGATCGGCACTGCGCGCGCACACACCGTCGGATTTGCGGGCTAAGTACGCGCGCGCTGGCTCAGCGGGTAGCCTAAATGGCCATGGAGAATCCCGCGGATTTTAAGCAGCACCCACAGCGCCTTTCAGCGGTGGAGCGCTTCGCGCGCGAGTACGGCTGGTGGCGCGTGGTGGCGATCCCCGTCATGGTCGTCATCACTGTGTGGGTGCTGGTTGATGTTTTCCGCTCGCCCGCCCAGGAGGCGGAGGTGACGGCGGCAGGGGAGACGTCGGCAAGCAGCACAGCCGTATCCGCCTCCTCGCGTAAGGGGCCGGATCCCGCCAATGCCAGCGCGGTGGCCGCCGCCAAGGATGGTTTGCCCGCCGGCGGTGACTTCACCGAGCAAGGTGAGGAAACCTACCGCGATGCAGGGCCGTCCACCATGCACGCGGGCAAGGGCGGGAAGCAAACCATCCGCTTTTCCGTTGAGATTGAAAACGGCATCGACACCTCCGTATATGGTGGGGACGGTGCTGTCGTTGCGCTTGTTGACGCCACTCTGGCCGACCCTCGCGGGTGGACGGCCAACGGTGACTTTGAATTCATCCACGTCAAAGCCGATGACAACCCTGATACGCACATCCGTCTGACGTCCTTGGGAACCACGGCGAAGTTGTGCGGCGCGCAGTTGGAATCAGAAACCTCCTGTCACACGACCATTACGGGGGAGTCCGCGGTCAACCTCAACGAGTCTCGGTGGGTGCGTGGCGCGACGCCCTTTGAAGGAGACTTGGGCAACTACCGTCAGTACCTGATCAACCATGAGTTTGGCCATGCTATCGGTTTTGCGGCCCATCAACCCTGCGGCGGGGACGGTAAACTCGCGCCGGTCATGATGCAGCAAACGCTGAGCTTGAACAACGCCAAGCTTTTTGAGAAGGAACCCAACGAGGTTTATCCGGACGAGGATGTCACGTGCGAGCCGAACCCGTGGCCCTACCCGAACCCGGCTAATTCTGATCACGCTAAGCCCGAGTAGGTCGCCCCAAACCTAAGGATTGTTTTCCCATGCCATTGCCACCTGAGCCCGTTCTTGCCGCTTTCAACGCCGAGTTTCACCCGCGCCGAACACAGGGTGAGCTTGTGGGCCCTGCGTGGGATAACGGGATCCGCGTGGGCGATATTGTCTTCGCCGAGGCTCGGCCGTGGACTGGCTGGTCCGCCAAGGTCCGCGAGAAGCTCAGCCTGCCGGGAGCACGTATTGCCCGGCCGGTGCTGACGGCGGATGGGCGCTACACTGCTGCCGGGTGGAAAGCCACGCAGTTCGTGGAGGGGCAGTTGCGCGGGCGAATCGATGAGACTGCGCAGATGGCACTGCGCCTTGATGAAGCGCTCGAGTTGGCGCCGTTGCCGACGGTGGACCGGCGCGATGATGTGTTCGCACGGGCAGAACGGGCAGCGTGGGAGGAGAGCGGCGAGGCCTATTCCGATGCTGAGCTTGCGCAGCTCCCACTTGTCACCGCCCACATGGACGTGCTGGGTACCACGGTTTTCTCTGGGGCGAACCCGCCAGCGCTGACCGATATCGTACCTTCCGCGGCACCGCGCCCGGTTGGCTGGTCCGCCGCGCTGGTCATAGTGGATGGCCTCATCGCAGGCGCAGTGGATGATGATATTTCTGCCCGCTTTGCGTCGGTTCCCGGCATACAGCAGCTGCTCTTGCGTGCAGTGGCGTATCGCCGTTACGTCAATACCCTGCACCCGCGCTCCAAAGCAACCGTGCGTTCGAATATTGAAAGGGTCGAAGAGGCCCTCGTGTCCGCAGCATCTGACACACTATAGGGCGTGAAGTACAGCAGCGAATCCCCCATACGTACCGGCGTCACGCTTCCTCCCTCGCCGGAAGTCCGCCTCATTCCCCGAAGCCGCCGCGCCACGTCGCGCGAGTGGGATGTTCCTTTGCCACAGCAAGGTACCTGGCGGGTGCTTGGTGCGGCGGGATCAGGGGTGTCGAGCCTGCTGATCGACGTTGTCTTGGCCCAACTCAATGCTGGAGCCGATGCCTCCGGCATCCTCGTCGTCGCCCCCTCCAAGGAATCCGGCTCGTTGCTGCGCCGGGAGTTAGCAGAAAACCTCGATGACTACGCCGCACAGACTTCGATGGTGCGCTCGGTGCACTCATTGGCTTTTGCGCTTCTGCGCCACAGCAGCGAGGAGGAGCTGCGTCTCATCACTGGTGCGGAACAGGATGCAGTGATCCGTGAGCTGCTGCAGGGCCATGCGGCCGATCGCCGGGGCGCGTGGCCAGAGGAGATGCGCCCGGCCCTGGAGTATGTGGGCTTTGCGCGCCAATTGCGTGATTTGTTGCTGCGCGCCATCGAACGGGGGCTGGGCCCGACGGACTTGGAGGAGCTGGGACAACGCTACGGCCGGCCCATGTGGGTTGCTGCCGGAGACTTCCTGCGCGAGTATGAGCGCACTCAAGCGCTGGCGGGTTCGCATTCCTATTCCGCTGCGGAGCTGGTCAGCCAAGTGCTTTTGCGCCCAGAGCTGTTGCGCGAGCACCCGTGGCACACCATCGTGGTCGATGACGCGCAGTTGCTGGACCCGACCTCCGGCCAGCTGATCGCGGAGCTGGCGAAAACTGCACGCCTCACCGTGATCGGCGGTGACCCCGACCAAGCGGTCTTCGCCTTCCGTGGTGCTAATTCGGAATTCCTCACCACCTGGAAAGCAGAGAACGAACTTCGCCTAAGTTCTACGTACCGCAGGCCGTCCCCGGCGTGCGTGAGCGTCGTGGATTCCCGCGGCACCTTGCGTGATGTCCTGGCCAATACGGTTCGCCGCCGGCACTTAGAAGACGGCGTGGACTGGCGTGATATCGCAGTGATCGTGCGCTCTACCGGGGATATTGGATCGGCCCGTCGCACGCTGCTTTCTGCTGGCGTGCCGGTGCACATCAACCCCACGGACGTGGTGCTCGCTGAGCAGCGCTTGGTCAAAGCAGTACTTCTGGCTTTGCGTGCTCTGGAAAATGAGCTTGAGCCCGTGGAGCTCGAGGACCTGATTACAGGTCCCGTGGGCGGCGCTGATCCGGTGACTCTGCGGAGGCTCATCCGCGGCCTGCGCCGTTGGAAGCCGGAGCAGCGCGGAATGAATACACTGCGGGAGTTGCTGGACGGTGAGTTGCCGGACTTCAATAACCTCCTCACCGAGCGCGAGGAAGCGATTTTGGCGCGTATTCGCGGGGTGCTGTCTGCCGGGCGCGCGGCCTTGCAGCAAGGCGCTGCTGTTGAGGAAGTCCTGTGGGAAGTGTGGCAAGCCACCGGTTTGGATACACGCCTACAGGCAGCAGCCCTGCGCGGCGGTGCCGCGGGTTCGCAGGCGGACCGTGACTTGGACGCGATGATGGCCTTGTTCGACGCCGCCGGCGATTACGCCGAGCGTCGTCCGGCGGCGTCGTTGGAGTCCTTCATTCTGCACATCACGGAGCAAGAACTGCCCACCGGCGTGCGGGATCGCCGCTCGGCCTTGCCCAATGCAGTAGAAATCCTCACCGCGCACGGCGCAGTGGGGCGCGAGTGGGACACCGTCATCGTGGCGGGCGTTCAGGAAGGAACATGGCCCTCGGTAGGGGAGACCGGCTCTCTTTTTGGGCAAGAAGATCTCATCGATGTGCTGGATCGCGGCATCACTCCCGGCACCCCAGTCAGCCACGTGTCGGGGCGCTTGGCGGAGGAGCGCCGTCTCTTCCACGTGGCCACTACCCGTCACCGGCAACGGCTGCTCATCGTGGCGGTGGACTCACCGGAGAGCGATGTCGTGGAAGAACCCTCGCGTTTCATCGACGAGTTCCTTTCCGCTCGCGGCGTTGATGTTCCCGGCGCACAAGCGCGCCGGGAGGCGGGCAAGCGCCTCGCACGCCAGGCCTGGCCACGTGAGTTGGGCCTCGAGGTGCCGGAGCCGAATCCGGTGACGCTGCCCAGTGCTGCTAGTGGGGAGGAAGAGCTCGATCCTCTCGATGTCTCCGTACTCTCGGTGCCCGCGTTTGTGGCGCAACTGCGCCGTTGTGCAACTGATCCGGAGACCAATGAGGCGGAACGTTCCCAGGCGGTCCGGCAGTTGGCCCGTTTGGCGGAGGCTGGGGTCCCTGGGGCGCATCCGGATCAGTGGTGGGCCGCGCGCGGCGTGGCTTCGGAATTGCCGCTGCGTGGTTCGAGCACGGTGTCGCCATCCCGGGTCGATGCCTTGCTCACGTGTCCGCTCAACGCGGTGCTCGGGCAGCTCGTGGAGGATGATTTTGCGAACATCAACCTGCTACGTGGTAATTTGGCGCATGCTTTTTTGGAAGCGCTGGGGCGCGGTGCTGCCGCCGAGCCTGCGAAGCGGCTTGTGCTCGATGCCTTCGATGCGCTTGTGGAGGGGCCAGCGTGGCATCGCGAGGCTGAGCATGCGGACTTCGAGCGCCTTATCGACCGCACTCATAGTTGGGTGCTCTCGAGCGCGACATCACTTGAACCCGTTGGTGTTGAGGTTCCCGTCAGCGTGGACATCGGCTCCGATGTCACCATTCGCGGGTTCATTGACCGGTTGGCGAAGGCCGGGGAAGACTATGTCGTGGTGGATCTCAAGACGGGGACAAAAGTCCCGTCGGCGGCCCGCGCCCAAGACAATACCCAGCTCATGACATATCAGTTGGCGCTAGCACACGGCGCGCTTGTTACAGCACCCGCGGAACCTGGCGGCGAGTCGCAGGCTGTGTCTATCCGGACCGGTGATGGCCTGCCGCGTGGCGGAGGTGTTCTGGTGTATCCGCGCTCCAGTACTGCCGCCGTGTCCACCCGGGAGCAAGCCACCAAGCCTCCTGAAGAGCTCGAAGAATTTGCGCAGTCGCTGCCCGCACTCGTGGCTGAGCTGCGTGGTCCGGACCTGACCGCACGTGAAAACGCTGATTGTGATCGCTGCCCGATCCGCTCTATCTGCCCTGTGATGAATGAAGGAGGTCTGGTGACCGATGCCTAAGAATCCCGCTCAACACTTCAGCCCTGAGGAGCTGGCTGCCGCGCTGGGCAAGCCCTTTCCGCCCACCCCGGAACAGGCCGCCGTTATTGATGGCCCGCTTGGACCGAAGCTCGTCGTGGCCGGCGCAGGCGCTGGTAAGACGGAGACGATGGCCTCGCGTGTTGTATCGCTCGTGGCCAATGGGCTCGTGCGGCCTGAGCAAGTCCTTGGCCTAACCTTTACCCGCAAGGCAGCCCAGCAACTAGAGCAGCGCATCCGCCGCCAGCTGCTAACCCTGCGTTCCTCTGGAATCCTTGCCCCGGGCAGCCCAGCGGCAGAAGCAGTGGAAAATATCGCGCCAAACGTGTCCACCTATGACTCTTATGCGGGCGATCTTGTCCGCGAGTACGGCCTGCTCATGCCGGTCGAGCCGAATGCCCGCATCATCACCGAGGCGGAACGCTATGCCATCGCCCACGAGGTGGTCAGCAATTACTCGGGTTCGCTCAGCACAGATAATGCGGTGGCCACGGTCACCGCTATCTTGCTCAAGCTCGCGGAAACGATGGACGGAGAGCTTAAGAATCCGCAGGATCTCTATGAGCACGAGGACATCTTCCGCAAGACCGCTGAGGACCTAGAAAAGAGCAAGAGGACCAAAGGCGAGTTCGGCAAGGACTTGCAGAAATACCTGGATACCCAACGCCTGCGCCTGGAGTACCTGCCCTTGGTGGAAGCTCTCAAGAAGGAACAAGCGGAGCGCGGGGTCATCACTTTCGGTGAGCAGATGTCCATCGCCGCCACGCTGGCCAAGAACTTCCCGCTCTTAGGCGAGCAACAAAGCGCGCGCTACCGCGTCATCATGCTGGATGAGTACCAAGACACCTCCCATGCGCAGCGCATCTTGCTGCGCTCGCTCTTCGGTGGCGAGCGTGAGGGTCTATCAGTTACTGCGGTGGGTGACCCCATGCAGTCCATCTATGGCTGGCGTGGCGCGACGGCGGAAAACCTGGAAGCTTTTGTCACAGACTTTCCGCAGCCGGACGGCACCCCGGCCCCGAAGGACCAACTCACCACCTCCTGGCGTAATCCCTCGACGGTACTCAGCTTGGCTAATGACGTGGCGTCGAAGCTCTTCTCCTCAAGCCCCGGCGAGCGCCCAGTAGATGAGCTGTCGCCCAAGCCCACGGCGCCGGCCGGCAAGGTAGAGCTGGGCTATTTCGCTTCTGAGGACGAGGAGCGCGCTTTCATCGCTGAGCATCTCCGCCAGCTTTATGAGTCCACGCCGGAAGGCGAGGATTTCAATGCCGCCGTACTCGTGCGCACCAATAAGCAATCGCCGTTGATCGCCGCTGCCTTGGATGAGGTCGGTGTGCCCAACGAGATCTTCGGCCTCGGTGGACTTCTCTGGCAGCCGGAGATCCAAGATCTTGTGGCGGTAGCCACGCTTTTGGTGCGTCCACAAGACACCGCCGCGGCGCTGCGTGTGCTGACCGGACCGATGTGCGGTCTGGGCATCGCCGATATCCAGGCGCTGCATTCGCGTCAGCGTAATCTCGCCGGCGCCACCGAAGGCCGCACGCGGTGGGAAGGCGGTGATCCCCTGGCGCACCTAGCCGCCCAGGTTGAGGAGATTACCGCGGAGGGGCCGGACCAGGTGCTGGGGCTTGCCGACGCCCTCGCAGACCTCGGCGAACGCGATCGCTACAGCACCGAAGGCTTGGAGCGCATGGAGGAGGTCTCCTCTAAGCTGCGCTACCTCCGTACCTATTCTTTGGGCAAGACTCTCAACGACATCGTGGCCGATATTGAGCTTCTCTTCGGCTTGCGCACCGAAGTCCTCGCCTCAGGCAAGCCGGGCGGGGCAACGCACCTCGACGCCTTCGCCGACTTTGTCGCGGGCTTCCACGGTGATGGCTTGGCTGGCCTTTTGGACTATCTTGAGTTGGCTAAGGAGAAGGAAGACGGGCTCGAGCTGGGAGAGGTCCCGCTTGTGCGCAACCGCGTGCAGATCATGACGGTGCACAAGGCCAAGGGCTTGGAATGGGAACACGTCTGCGTGGCGCATGCGGATTCCTCGAGCTACAAGGCGCAGGCGGAGACCTTCCTGACCAAGATCGAAAAGGCCCCAGGTGACGAGGACGTCATCGATGTGCCCGAGGATGCGGTGACGCGCTCTGACTTTGATAAGGCGTGCACGGCTTTCAAAGAACAGAACCGCGAGTTCCAAGCAGAGGAAGCGGCGCGTCTTTTCTACGTGGCCATGACCCGCACCGAGTCCACGCTGACGGTGACTGGTTCCGGCACGAATAGACTCAAGGGAAAGAGCAAGAAGGGCCCCTATTCCTACCTGCAGTTATTAGCGGATAAGCATCCGGAGCTGATTGTCCATTGGGATATCCCCGACATCCCTGTGGAAGAGGAGGAAGGAGGTGCAGTTGAGGCCTCTTTCCCTTCTTTGAACCCGCAGTCGGAAGCGCTGCAGGCAGCAGAGGCGGTACGCGCGGCAATGGAGAACCTCCCTCCGCTGCGCGATGGCGAAGTCTTCGGTCTCTGGGAACAAGAGGCGAGCGCGCTCATTGAAGAGCACAAAGCGCTGCAGGCCCCGGTGGTCGATGTAGAACTACCCGGCGAGCTGACGGCCTCTGACATGGTGGCCATGTCGGCAGACCCCACCCAATTCGCACGCCGCCAGCGCCGCCCCATCCCCTTCAAACCTAATTCCTACGCCAAGCGCGGCACTGCTTTCCACGCGTGGCTGGAGGATCGTTTCGGCGCGCCTGCCTTGCTGGGGGAGGATGAGCTGCCCGGTTCTCACGATGAACCGGACCACGACTTGGAGTCCCTCAAGGAGTCCTTCCTAGCTTCGGAGTGGGCACAGCGCACGCCGGCTTTCGTAGAGGCCCCCTTCGAGATCACCATTGGCGATTCCGTCGTCCGCGGCCGCATGGATGCGGTATTCCAACAGCCGGATGGCTCGTGGCTCATCGTGGACTGGAAGACTGGCCGCCGCCCCCAGGGTGCTGCTCTGTACTCGGCGCAGATTCAGCTCGCCGTCTACGCGGAGGCATGGCGGCGCATCCATGGCGTGGAGACTGTCCGCGCGGCTTTCTTCTACGTGCATGAGAACTATCTTTTGGAGCCGGAGGACTTGCCCACCGGGCCACGGTTGGCTGAGCTTTTAAGCTCTGCAGTTTCCACGTCACCAGGGTTGAGTCTAAGGTAGTCTCACGAGGAAATCCGCATCATCTAGGGAGGTTGGCGCTTCGTGCCCAAGCACTTAGGCAAACGCATTACGTCGCGTTTCTTGTCGCAGGTAGAGCTGACCTCGCAGCCTGACCATGCGCTGCTTGACGTCATCACGATTCCGCGTACCGCGAGCACCAGCCCGTGGAAGCAACTGGCGCGCCGAGTTATCTGGGCTATGGGGCTGATGGTCTTTGTCACCATCATCGTCTTTTTCGACGGTGATGGCTACAGCGAAGACCTGTCCTTCCTCGATGCCGCCTACTATTCAGCGGTGTCGTTGACCACTGTGGGCTATGGCGATATCGTTCCCGTCACCCCCACCGCGCGCTTCATCAACCTCATTATCGTTACCCCGGCCCGCCTGCTCTTCCTTGTTTTGTTGGTCGGTGCTACCTTGTCGGTTCTGACGGATCGAGCCCGCCGCACCTTTGAAATCCAGAATTGGAGAAAGCAATTGCGTAACCACACCGTTGTCATCGGCTATGGCACTAAGGGCGCTGGTGCGGTCGCCGCCCTCATCGCCGATGACGTTCCCGCCTCCCAAATCGTGGTTGTTGACAACAACCGCGCGGCCCTAGCCAGCGCCGAGCACCACGGCCTCGTCACCATTTACGGCTCCGGAACCAAGCAAGACGTGCTGCGCATCGCCGGCGCGCAGCACGCCTCGTCGGTGGTGGTGACTCCGTCCACGGACGATACCGCGGTGCTGTGTACCTTGTCCGTGCGCGAGCTCAACCCCAAGGCCAAGGTGGTCGCTTCCGTGCGTGAATCCGAGAACCGCCACCTACTCCTCCAATCCGGTGCCGATTCGGTGGTCACCTCCGCAGAGACCGCCGGACGTCTCCTGGGCCTAGCCACCGTGACACCGACGGTGGTGGAGATGATGGAGGACCTCCTCTCGCCGAACGAGGGCTTTTCCGTGGCCGAGCGTGCGGTGCGCGAATTCGAAGTGGGCTCCAATCCACGTCACCTCGCCGACATTGTTCTGGCGGTTCTGCGCAACAACGAGCTACACCGTGTCGATACGGCAGACGCGTATGCACTCAAGCCTGGTGACCGCCTGCTCTATATCAAGCATGAGATGCAGCAGGCTGCGGAAGATACCGATGAAGACGAGGATGAAGGCAACTAATGTTCCTGCCCGTCACCGAGACTGGCCTTGTCCCGGTATCGCCACAAGGCCAGCCGGTCTTTCTGGCTAAGCCGGCGGGGGAGATCGTGGTTGCGGCCGGGGATATTCACGCTTTCCTGGTGGAGTCCGAGGCCGCCGAGCGGCTCGGTACACTGCGCGATGCCACCTTCTTTAACGGTCAGCGCGACATTCTCAAAGCCCTGCATCTGATCCGTAACCGTCGGGAAGCGCGCTTTGATCCACGCACTGGGCGGGAGCTGTCCTACCCTGCGCCAGGGGGCGTGGGACATGATGGCGAACGCCTCGTCTTTCCCCGCTTGGATCCCGCCGTCATCGGCATCATTCACCACGCGGAGTCGGACCGTATCCTGCTGGCTCGCAACCGTCACCGTCCAGGATTCTTTTCACTCATCGCCGGCTATGTCGATCCCGGCGAGACCCTTGAAGAAGCGATGATCCGCGAGGCACTGGAGGAAACCGGTCGTCGCGTTGAGTCAGTTTCCTATTGGGGCTCGCAGCCCTGGCCGCCTAGTGGCTCTTTGATGGTGGGCTTTTCCGCGGTCACGGAGGATGTCCAGCCCGTGTGCGATACTGACGAAGAGCTCGCAGAAGTGCGGTGGGTGTCCCGCGCTGAGCTGCCAGAACTGACCATTGCCCGCAAGGGTTCAATTGCACACACGATGATTATGGAGTGGTTCCACGGTGATGAGACCGGATCTGTCCCTGCTCGATGAAGACCAGCGAGCCGCAGCCACGGCGCCGCGCGGCCCAGTCTGCATCCTGGCGGGTGCCGGAACGGGTAAGACCCGCACGATTACCTATCGCATCGCTCACATGGTGGACCAGGGTTTCGTCAACCCGCAGCGCGTTCTGGCCGTCACCTTCACCTCTCGCGCCGCGAGTGAAATGCGCGAGCGGCTCAACCAGATGGGCGTTGGGGGAGTACAAGCCCAAACCTTTCACGCCGCAGCGCGCCGGCAGTTGAAGTACTTTTGGCCGCAGGTTGCTGGGGATCTGCCCTGGCAGCTCATAGACAACAAGTTCAGCCTGGTCGGCCGCGCGGTCCGCTCGCTTGGCCTGGACAACAACAAGGACACGATTCGTGATTTCCTGGGGGAAATCGAATGGGCAAAGTCTTCACTGATTAGCCCCGAGGGCTATCCCGGTGTCATCGAATCCACGGACCGCGAGGCGCCGGGGGATCCGGCCAAGGTGGCGGAGGTCTTCCGCCGCTATGAGGACATGAAGGCCACCCCGGATCTCATGTACCTCGATTTTGATGACTTGCTCATGCACATCGCCGGCGCCATCGAGAACGTGCCTGCGGTGGCGGAGGTCTTCCGTGAGCAGTACCGAACCTTTGTGGTGGACGAGTATCAAGACGTCACCCCCTTGCAGCAGCGAGTACTGGAGGCCTGGTTGGGGGAGCGCGATGACCTGACGGTCGTGGGCGATGCCAACCAGACCATCTATTCCTTCAACGGTGCTTCCCCGGAGTATCTGCTGAATTTTTCCCGCACCTACCCGCAGGCCACCGTGGTCAAGCTGCAGCGAGACTACCGCTCCACCCCGCAAGTGACGGACCTGGCTAACGAGGTCATCTCGAAGGCCACGGGCCGCGCGGCGGGGACCCGCCTGGAGTTGCAGGGCATGCGCGAGCCTGGACCCGAGCCCACGTTTAAGGCCTATGAGTCTGAGGAGATTGAGGCCAAGGAGGTCGCGGGCCAGGTTCTGACCCTGCTGAACCAGGGAGTGAAGGCTTCCGAAATCGCAATTCTTTACCGCATCAACGCGCAATCAGAGCAGTTTGAGCAGGCGCTTGCTGACGCTGGAGTGGTTTACCAAGTCCGCGGTGGCGAAGGCTTCTTCCGCCGCCCAGAGATTTTAGAGGCCATCCGCGTGCTCATCGCTGCCACGCGCCGCGATGATTTGCCGAATGATCCGGTGGCTGTGGCACGTGCGGCCTTCGTGGAGCTGGGGCTGTCCGCCACGGAACCGCAGGGTGCGCAGGCCCGCGAGCGCTGGCAGTCGCTCACGGCCTTGGTGGACCTCATCGCGCAGATCGTGGAGGACCACGAGGGGATAGACCTGCCTGGCGTGCTAGGAGAGCTGCACCGCCGCTCCGAAAACAAGCACAACCCCACGATGGAGGGCGTGACCCTCGCTACCATTCACGCTGCCAAGGGCCTGGAGTGGGATGCGGTGTTCCTCGTAGGTCTCACCGAAAAACTCCTGCCCATTAACCACGCCATCAAAGCCGGCGATGAACACGTGGAGGAGGAGCGCCGCCTCTTTTACGTGGGTATTACCCGTGCACGCGAGCACCTAGCCTTGTCGTGGGCGCTGGCTAAGACCACTGGTTCGCGGGCCTCACGTGAGCGAACCCGCTTCCTGGACGGCGTGGTCCCGGGAATCGAGGAAAGCCAGTCCTCGAACCGTCGCTATCGCCCGCGCCGTTGCCGAGTGTGCTCGGGGCAGCTCAGCAGCCCGGCAGAGAAGGTCCTCGGCCGCCACGAGTGGTGCGAGTATGAGGGTGATGAGGATGTCTTCAACGCGCTGCGCGCGTGGCGGGCGTCGGTGGCGAAGGACTCTCAGGTTCCTGCCTACGTCGTCTTTTCTGATGCCACCCTGCAAGCGATTTCGGAGGCTCTTCCAGCCAACGAGGCGGAGCTGCTGGATATCTCCGGGGTGGGCCCCTCCAAGCTGGAGCGCTATGGCGCGGAGGTTCTGCAGATCATTGCTTCTTCCCGCGGCTAAGAGGAACTAAGAAGCAGCGCAGTACGTGCAGCGAGGATGTTCCATGAGAAGCCTCCGTTGCTCTAGGCCGTAGAGGTCTATCTCCGTGAGTTCGCCGGCGAGCGGCTTGCCACCGGGCGCTCCTGGCGGGGCCGGCCTTCCCAAGAGCCGGCGAATAATCACCACTGCATGCATCACTATCGCAGTGCGCACGATGGGGTCGCCCGGCGCTTCCACTGTCGCGGCGCGGTGGGCCACCTCGTGCCATAGCTCGTCTGATTCGATGCGGTGCAGATGCGCGCACAGCGGGCAGGGGCCAGCCCCGTCGATGCGAACTGGTCCGATGATGCCGCGGGCATCGATCATAGATACCGGCAACCAGGTGGCTGGGGAATTGCGCAGGGCTTGTGCCCATTCCGTGGCGCCATCCAGCATGTCGACAGCCACGATAGGCAGGTGCCCGGCCACGTTTGCGATGTACTCGGCAGGGGTTTCGCTGTGGAGAGGAGAGCGTGGTTGGAAGGAATCACCAAGCAGGACGTCGCGCAGCTCATTGGCCAGGGCGGAGGTCCCCAGCACAGCCACACGCTGCGGCCGGGGCGCCGGCCACAAAACTCGGTAGCTAATCAGATCCTCCACCAAGCTGCGGGCAGCTGAGGGGCTCATGCCCGTATTCTCAATGGATTTTTCAATAGTTTGTCGGGTCAGCGGCGTGCGCAGCCTGTTGAGCAAGCCCGCCAGCTGCGGGTGGGCTTCAAACACGCCGACGCGCGTGGCATCCATCCCGCACTGGAGCATTCCGGGTTCGCGCTTAAGAATCGTGGTTTCCGGCGCCAGCATGTACGTCTGTGCACTCAAGACTGTCCTCCCCGTTGTGCCCCACCCCAGGTGTGTGTAGACACCATTGCACCACAGGTAGAATGCCCTGTCATGTCGAGCAATCCCGAGGTACGTGTCATCCGTTCGGCACGGCGCCGTCGCACCGTCCAAGCCCGCGTGGTCGACGGTGTTCTGGAGGTGCGCATCCCCGCGTGGATGTCAGCGGCGGAAGAGCGCGAAGCGGTGGATGGCATCGTGGCGAAGGTGCGCAAAAAGCACACCTCTTCGCAGCTTTCCGACGATTCCCTGGCCGACCGCGCCCGCACACTGAATGCCCGCTTTTTGGCGGGCCGCGCCACGGTGGGTTCCATCCGGTGGGTGAGTAACCAAAAATCCCGCTGGGGCAGCTGCACTACCTCAACGGGCGATATTCGGATTTCTGACCGGCTGCAGGACGTCCCCGACTATGTGCTCGACGCGGTCATCATCCACGAGTTAACGCACACCTTCATCCCGGGTCATGGTCCGGACTTCTGGGAGTGGGCTGACCGCGCGCCCAAAGCCGAGCGCGCGAAAGGATATCTTGAGGCTTACCAGCGTTTCCGCTAGTTCTCTTCGCCCGGCTTGTCCTCTTTATTGTCGTCGCCGTCGGCGTCTGTGTCCTCGCCAGCGCTGTCGCCGGTGTTATCGCTGGCATCGCCCCCGGCATCCTGCTGGCGGAGCATCTCCTCCAGCTTGGAGAACTCCGCTTCAAAGCCCTCATCAGGGGTGTCATCGAGCAAACCGTCGATGAAGGACGCAGGGTTCTCCAGGTGCTCGGCCGTGGGCAGAAGATCCGGGTGGTCCCAGGCGGAGTCACGTTTGTCGGCGCCCACCGCGACGGTGGCGCGGCGCCAGAGTTCAGCGGCGGCCTCCACCTTCGGGGCATTGAGCTCGATGCCGACGACCTGGGAGAAGGCCTTCTCTGCGGAGCCGCCAGTGGAGCGGCGGTGCGCCCACGCCTCGGTCATTGCCTTCGTGGACGGGATGCGCTCTCCCAGGGCCTCGGTCACCACGTGTTCAACCCATCCCTCGACGAGTGCTAAGAGGGTCTCCAGACGAGAAGCCGCGACTGCGTTGCGGGAGGTGATCCGCGGGGATAAGTCCATGCCCTGTAGCTTGCTCATCGCGTCCTGGATGGCCTCAGGGTCACCGGATTCCAGGTTGAGCTCGCGGGTAGCTTCCTCGATATGGGAGGTATCGATAACCAAGCCCATGGCGTATTCCTCAACGGAGGAGACGAGGCGCTCGACCAACCACGGCACATGCTTGAACAGGCGCTGGCGGGCGGCTTCACGGGCACCGATATAGACCAGCACTTCTTGGCCCGGAACGTTGAGATCGCGCGCAATGGCCTGGATATTGTGCGGCAGGAGTGCAGTGGTGCCTGCGGGGGAGACAGGCAAGCCGAAGTCAGAACCGGTCAATGCCTGCGCAGCCAGATCACCCAGCGCGTGGCCCAGCTTCATGCCGAAGTTCATGCCGGACATCGAGTTCATCATCGAGGTCATCGGGCCCATCATCTCGCGGGCTTCCTCCGGCAGGGATTCCAGCTGCGCGGAGTTCATGTGCTCCGCAACCGGGGTGACCATGCGCTGCCACATCGGCAGCGTCTCATCCAGCCACTGCGCGGAATTCCACGCGGTGACGGTGCCGGATGCGGTGGGCAGGATCGTGGCATCATCTAGCCACAGTTCTGCCAGCCGCACGGCTTCTTGCACAGCGGTGCGGTCCTGCTCGCTGACCTCTTTATCGCGGGAGATTTGCTGGTGCGCGATGCGCTTGGCCAAGTCATAGTTGACCGGGCCGGAACCCTCCGGGGAGTTCATGGAGGAACCCATGCCGGAGAGCATCTGGCCGAACTGATTCAACAGGTCTCCTAGGCCACCGTTGCCTGCGCTGAAGCCGAAGGCGCCGAACGGGTTCTGGTCGCGACGATCGTTGTCATCGTCATCGTCGTTATTGGGGAAGGAAAAACCGAATCCGTTGCTCATGGACCCCAATCTACTAGGTTTCCTAGCGCGGATTCTAGGACCACGGCAACGCTGAGAGCGAACAAGCTCCACAAGGCTGTAGGCTGATCCTCCGTGAAAACTCCGCAGAACCCCCGAACCCGCCGCTTGTCCACTTTGACGTGGGGAGCCATCCCGGTGGTGCTGACGGGAGCCCTGCTCAGCATCGACCACATTCCCGGCACCGATATCACCTTGTCGGTGCCTTATGCCGCCGAGGGGCCAGGTCCTACCGTGGATACCCTGGGCGAGGTGGATGGGGAACCCGTCGTCAACGTCGAAGCTCCGGACACGTTCCAGCCGGAGGGGCAGCTCAACATGACGACGGTCTCCGTGCGCACCAACATGACGCTGGCCCAGGCCCTGGGGCGGTGGTTGTTGACGGATGACACCATCGTCCCCATCGAGAATGTTATCCCGCAGGGCAAGACAGATAAGGAGGTCCAGGAGGCCAATCAACAGGCCTTTACCCAGTCTGAGTCGGCGGCCACGGTCGCCGCCATGGACTATCTGGACAAACCGGTGAGAATCGAGGTGGCACAAGTACTCGATGACGGCCCCGCAGCAGGCGCGCTTGACGACGCCGACATTATCACCACCGTCAACGGTGACAAGGTCACGGAGCCTGGCCAAGTGCAAGAGAAGATTCGTGCTCTTCAGCCTGGCGATGAGGTGGAGCTAGGCATTGTTCGCAAGGGCAAGGAAAAAACTGTCGGGGTCACCCTCGGCTCCCACCCCGAGCAGGAGGACGTGGCCCTGCTAGGCATCCTTATGACCTCGGTTCCCACCGAGGACATCACGGTGGATTACAACCTGCAGGACGTCGGCGGCCCCTCGGCCGGCATGATGTTTACCTTGGCGGTGATTGACAAGCTCTCTAGCGAAGATCTCACCGGCGGCCGGTTTGTCGCCGGCACCGGCACTATAGGTGAGGACGGCGAGGTCGGCCCCATCGGTGGCATCGTCCACAAGGTTCACGCAGCGCAGGAAGCGGGTGCGGAGCTCTTCCTCGCACCTGCAGATAATTGCGCGGAGGCGGTCAGCCGTGGCAGCGGCGACATGGTGGTGGCCAAAGTTCATACACTGGATGATGCCATCGAAGCCATGCACGACTTTGCCGAGGGAAGCCCCGTCGAGACCTGCGAAGGCTAAGTACGTAGGACTAGCACTGCCCAAACTCGCCGCCCAGAGTGGAACTCGTTCACACCCAAGATCCGTAGCGCCGCTCAATGAAGTCGAACTAAACCCAAGACGCTTCAGACATTACAGGGGTCAATAATGGGATTCCTAAGGCATTGGCAGCTATATTAATATTTCAGCGGTTTCTTCTAGAAGCACACGCTCTTTCATTCAAGAACGCGTCTCATCGAATTCGAAGGTACGCAATTAACCCTCTCTCGAATTTAAGGATTCTTTAATAATGATTAAAAAGATTGCCACAGGCATTTCGGCAATTGCTCTTGTTGCTACCCTTGCGTCATGTTCATCGGAGGAAAAGCTCCAGGAAGTTGACGTTAATGGACTTACCATTTCTGCAGCTTGTGAAAAGGTTCGAGAAGCAGGCTGGAGAGTGGATGCAGTGCAAGGGACGGAGAACGACCAAGAATCGTCTGATTGTTCCGACAGCGAACGCAAAGTGGCGGAGGCATGGTTTTCTGATGAAACAGTGACCCTGTACTTTGCAAACGCCCCTGTTGCAACTGCCGAAGAAGACCCCATCGATGAATCACCTGTAGAAGAAGAAACCCCCGCCGAGGCTCCCGCCGCTGAAGACGGTTCTCAGGAAGGTTCCACTCATGGTTACCAAGCCATCTACGACGAGTATTCTGCTCGGCTTCAAAATGAATGCCCTAACCTCTCTATGACCGAATGTGCAGAGCTCTCGAACGAGGGAGTCTCCGAGATGGCGAAATATATGTATACCGCCAAGGGCAAGGATGGTCAGTACCAGACCTATGAGGAGTGGTCACAAAAGCTATACGACGTTTACATGTCGGTTCAGCTCTAATTAAGCAGAGTGACTTCTGGACTTGCCCCGAAAGTTGGACTGGTTTAAGGCGAGGCAGTTGGAGGCTCAAGAGTCTGATTCCGGTATTGCTTCGGAGTTAGGCCCTGGAGTCGCTTTTGGAACCGTTCGTTGTTGTACCAGTGAGTACAGTCATTGATCGCGTGCTAAAACGCCTTTAGGCAAGTTCGGAACCTTTGGCAGGTAGGGCAGTTTCGAGTGCTTCTTGTCGAGCCCCCGGCCCTGCGGTGACATCAATGGGCGGGCAAGCCCGTCGAGACCTGCGAAGGCTAGGCCGCACCTAACCTCACCGGGGCGGCACGAAAAGTGTGAGCCTAGACCAAGCCCAGCTCTGTAAGGCGCTCTTCCGGATCGTCCTGGTCCGTGGAGATCATCTGCTGCATGATAAGGCCCTCATCGTTGTCAACGACGGTGAGGATGGCCGTGTTGCCCAGCATGGACCAGCCCACGACGCGGTTGCCGCTGTCCTCGATGACGCGGGAGCTGCGCAGCTCGGTGAGCACCTGGGTGGTTTGGGAAGCCTTGGTCTTGGACTTGAAGAACTGGAACTGGCCTACCTCCGAGCCAGAGCAGTTGAAAGAATCCGTCACGCCATTGGGATCGCAGCGGTCGAATTGCGCGAAGATCCCCTCCGGTACGAGCCCGCCGAAGATCTCATAAGCTTGCTCCACGGAAGCATTAAACGCCCCGCTGGGCTCCGCGGACTCGCTGGCGTCCTTGTCTTTGTCTTTGCGGTCGGCGGAGCTGCGGGCTGAGGATTCATCCTTCGCGTCTGAGCTGGTCTCAGACTCAGAGGCGGCAGGAGAGGTCGTCTCGGATTCCTCGGCGGACGTGGCTGGGGCCGGCGCGCTGGTCTTCTCCGCGGCGACGGTGGTTGCTTCGCTCGCAGGCGCTGGGTCAGGGGAGGGGGCATCGTCCTTCCCACATGCGGAGAGCAGGCAGCCGGTGGCAAGCACGGCCGAAGCTGCGGCGGTGAAGCGGGATGTCAAGCGCACGAGAGACTCCTCTATTAATTGCGTGCCCAGCCCCGAGAGCTGAGCGTTAATGGCCACTGCAGTCTGAGTTTAGTCGATTAGAGCATTTCCTCCGGATCTTGCTCCAACCCGTAGCGCAGCGCAGCGATGACCCCCGGTGCCACATTCGGTCCGCCACGCAATTGGATATCGTCTTCTGCGAAGGGGCCGGCCTCCGCTAGTTCCTCCTCGGTCGGACGCAATTGCAGCAGGGTGAGCTCCGCGCCATCGTTGTCGACACTCTCTGCATCGGCTGTGGAGCTTCCGTCCAGGGCGGTAGCCCGCAGGACTCCGGAGAAGAGGCGGGCGGGGCGGGCGTCGCCAAGCGCGGCGTCTGAGGTGTCCTTAAACATGATCTCCTGGGCCAGGATGACGCCGGCGATCTCCCGCGGCCATGCTAGCCGCGAGACGTAGTCCGCGAGGTGCTCCGATCCCGGTTCGATGCCTTCCGGCAACTCTTGCACCACGAGGGTGAGGGGAGAGGAGTCATCGACGTCCCCAAGCTGGGCGGCCACCAGCTCAGTAGGGACGAGAGCAAAAAGGGTAGGAGGCGCATCCCAGCCTTCGGCGTGGATGAAATCCACGGCCTCGCGCATCGCCTTGTTGAGCGCGCGGTGTACAGCGGGCTGGGAGGAAGGTTGGGAACTCATAAGCGTCCTTGTTCGTTGACGGTCATAGTGCTTCTCTAGACTAGAAGCTTGATACCTCTATATTCGCACGACACTTGATTGGAGCTGGAGTTGGCTTCCGGACTCAACCGACCCGCCGCCCCGATGAAACGTCCGCCCAAATTTCTCTCGTGGGTTGTCGCCATCATCGCGGTCCTCTTGTTCATTGGCCCCATGTTGGTGGGCTTCTACACGGATTGGAAGTGGTTCGGCGCGATTGAGTACCGTGGGGTCTTCACCAAGACCCTGGTGACGCGCATCGTCCTCTTCATCCTCTTCGGCCTCGTAGCAGCGGCTGTTACGTACGTTGCGGGCCTGATTGTGTGGCGGGGGCGCGGTGACTCGATGGACATGGCGGACTTCAATTCCCCCGTTTATCAGTACCGCAAGTCCATTGAGAGCACGATGAGTGTCTTCCTCAAGGTCATCCCGGTGCTTGTCGGCGTCGTTTCCGGCCTGTTGGGGCAAGCCAACTGGCGGACCGTCATGCTCTTCCTCAATTCTCATGACTTTGGGGTGGCCGACCCGCAGTTCAACCACGACCTTGGCTTCTACGCCTTCCGTTTGCCGGTGTGGTCAATGCTGGTCAGCGCTGCTTCCATGCTGGTCGCAGTGTGCTTCCTCATCGCACTCGTGGGGCACTACATTCTTGGCGGCATTCGCTTGGGCAATCGCGCCGCCGGCGTGCGTGGTTCGCTGTCGAAAGCAGCGCGCACGCAGCTCGCCGTCACCGGTGGCATTTGGATGCTGCTCCAGGTGGCTGGCTACTGGCTGGGGCGCTACGAGTTGCTGTACAACCAGCACTCGCTGTTTACGGGTGGTTCCTACACGGACATCAATGCTTACCTGCCGGCAAAGATCATCCTCATGATCATCGGCGTGTTCGTGGCCGTGGCGATCTTTTCTGCAGTGGTCATTAAGGACCTGCGCATCCCCGGCCTTGCTGTGGTGCTCATGGTGCTGTCCTCCTTGGTCATTGGCCAAGGCTGGCCGCTCATCATGGAACGCTTCTCCGTGAACCCGAACCGCCAGGCTAAAGAGGCGGAGTCGATCTCCCGCAACATCGAGTCCACTCGCTTTGCCTATGGCCTCACAGACGACAAGGTGACCTACGAGGAGAACTGGGGCGCGGAGGACGTCAGCGATGACAAGGTTGCCTCGGATGACTCCACCATCTCCAACCTGCGCCTGCTGGACCCGGACATTCTGGCGCCGACGTTTACTCAGATGCAGCAGCTGAAGAACTTCTACGGCTTCCCAGAGACGCTGGCGATGGATCGCTATGAAATCGATGGCGAACTCCGTGACTTCGTGGTCGCAGCCCGCGAGCTGGACCCGAACGAGCTGCAGGAGAACCAGCAGAACTGGATTAACCGCCACACCGTGTATACCCACGGCAATGGTTTCATTGCGGCGCAGGCCAACACAGTCGATGAGGTAGCTCGTGATGCCGGTTCGGCCCGTGGTGGTTTCCCCATCTTCACGGTGGCGGACCTGCAGACCCAGGCGGGCAAGGACGCCGAGGGCGAGGGTGAGACTAAGAACGCTGAAGAGTCCCTCGGCATCAAGGTGGACCAGCCGCGCACCTATTTCGGCCCGGTTATCGCCAGCGCCCAGGATGGGATGGACTACGCCATCGTGGGCAAGACGGGTGATGAGTCCGTCGAATACGACACCGATACCTCCACCTACACCTATGACGGCAAGGGTGGCGTCGACATCGGCAACATTGTTGACCGCACTGCCTTTGCGCTGAAGTACCAGGAACTCAACTTCCTGCTGTCGGACCGCGTGGGGCCGGAGTCCAAGCTGCTCTATGACCGTGACCCGCGCGAGCGCGTGGAGAAGGTTGCTCCCTGGCTGACGACGGATTCCTCCACCTACCCGGCGGTTATCGATGGCCGCATCAAGTGGATCGTTGACGGCTACACCACCCTGGATTCCCTGCCGTATTCGCAGCGCACCTCCCTGACGGAGACCACCCAGGACGCGCAGAACCCGACGGGCACGACGCAGCGCTTGGTCAATGACCAGGTGGGCTATATCCGTAACTCGGTCAAGGCGACTGTCGACGCCTACGATGGCACCGTCGATCTCTACGAGTTTGACACCGAAGACCCCGTGCTCAAGGCATGGGAGGGTGTGTTCCCGGGCGTCGTCAAGCCCGAGTCAGAGATCTCCGAGGAGCTGCGTCAGCACCTGCGCTACCCGGAGGACATGTTCAAGGTGCAGCGCAACCTGCTGGCCAAGTACCACGTGGATGACCCGGGCGTCTTCTTCAACAACGACGCCTTCTGGTCCGTGCCGGAGGATCCGACCGCTGGTGAGTCTCAGGGCCTGAACCAGCCGCCGTACTACGTCCTGGCTTCCGACCCGGAGACCAACAAGCCGAGCTTCCAGCTCATCACCTCCTACCGCGGTCTGAACCGTCAGTTCCTCTCTGCGCACATGGCGGTGTCTTCCGACCCGGATACCTACGGTGATATCACCGTGCGCGTGCTGCCGACGAATACCCAGACCCAAGGCCCTAAGCAGGCGCAGGACGCCATGATGTCTTCTGATCAGGTGGCTCGTGACCGCACACTGTGGCAGGGCTCGAATGACCTGAAGAACGGTAACCTGCTGGCCCTGCCAGTGGGTGGGGGAGAGATCCTCTACTTGGAGCCGATCTACTCGCAGCGCAAGGGCCAGGAGTCTGCGTTCCCGAAGCTGCTGCGCGTGCTGGTGTCCTACAAGGGGCGGGTGGGCTATGCGCCGACGATTGGTGAGGCCCTAGAGCAGGTCGGCATCGACCCGAAGGCCGCCCAGGACATCACCGAAATTGAGGGTGACTCCGGTAAGCAGACGGAGAAGGATGACGAGGAGGCCAATGCCGCCGATAAGAAGGACAAAGAGAAGGACTCTGAGTCTTCCGCACCGGCCTCCGCTCCGAAGGCATCTGACGAGGGCGAGGCTATCGACGCCATCAACAAGGCTCTCGATGGTGTAGACAAGGCCAAGAACGGCTCCTTTGAGGAGTATGGCAAGGCCCTGGACGAGCTCGATAAGGCAGTGGAGGACTACCGCTCCCTGCAGTCTCAGTAAGTCCGGATAGGCGCCGGCGAAAAACTCGGCGCCTCACCTATGAAATGGCGCCTGCCCAGGGGATTTGGGTAGGCGCCAAGGTGTCTGTATAGTTACATCCGTCGCCAGCACACGGGACAGTGTGCAGAGCGCTTGATGTTTGGAAGTACATCTCGACGCGGGGTGGAGCAGCTCGGTAGCTCGCTGGGCTCATAACCCAGAGGTCGTAGGTTCGAATCCTGCCCCCGCTACCAACTTCCAAGCCCCTACCAGGAGAAACACTGGTAGGGGCTTTAGTTATTTCTCTTAAGGCGCACGTCCTGGGACTCAAATCGGGACTTTAGCGATGGCATTTTGTCACTTAAGCCGGTTTGGAAGTGATGGGGTTAAGTGACAATTTTCGATTTTGTGACCTTGGATGACTGTGTCGTTTTGAGGAGTCGTCTGCACGGATTTCAGAAGTCCTCTGTACTATCGCCATCCACTCCGGAGAGGCCGCGGACGTTCGTCCACTTCATCTGGAACGCGATTCGACAGAGCGCATTCAATACGATGGTCTTTTTCTCCCTGCGAAGGATGGGGGCAGTTTAGGGTGCCAGGGTGTTGACCAGATCGAGGAATTCCTCAGCGTAGGCAATTTGCTTGCGTAGCTTTTCGTAGCGGGTGCGCGTCTCCTCACGAATGTCGGCAAGGGTGGCCTTGGCATTACTCCGTGCCTGCTGTGCGGTATCACTTTCCTGCCCGCCATCTGAACTATGAAGAATCTCCGCAGCTTCCAGGAATTCCCGCATCTGATCCAGAGTAAACCCCAGCGGTTTCATCCGTCGCACCAGCAAAACACGACGTACATCAGCCTCACTATAAAGCCTGAACCCACCAGGGCTACGCCCCGATGGGGTAATCAGGCCGACGTTGTCATAATAACGCAAGGTGGGAATCGACAACCCCGTCTGGTCAACGACCTCGCCGATCTTGAAATTACTGTTTTGCATTGCCTGTTCTCCTTCACGGTGATGTTGCCCACGGGTTCCTGTGCCTGGGTTGGCGGTTGAGTAAAACTCCCGCTACCATGACCACCATCACCAAACCTAAAGTTACTAGAGGGTTGGATTCCTTTCGGGCGTTCGCCCAGTTACCTATCCCCTCAAAGATTGGACATCTATGACTGAAACTAGCACGGCGGCCCCCCGCCCCCTCCTGAGTCCAGACGGCGCTGATGCCCCTACCGGGATCATCGCATCCTTCCGTTACGCATTTTCTTCCCCCGCCCGTATCCGTATAGAGATTCTGGCCGGACTGGCGGTATCCCTGGCGCTGATCCCTGAGGCCATTGCCTTTTCCATCCTTGCCGGTGTTGACCCAGCCATGGGTCTGTTTTCCTCGGTAGTCATGGCCATTGCGATCGCCTTTACCGGTGGCCGCCCGGCAATGATCACCGGCGCCACCGGGGCTATTGCCCTAGTCATTGCTCCTGTGGCGCGTGGTTACGGGATGGATTATTTCATCGCCACCGTCCTGTTGGGCGGTGTCCTACAAATCGTGCTCGGCGCCCTCGGTGTGGCGAAACTTCAGCGTTTTATCCCCCGATCGGTGATGCTGGGTTTCGTCAATGCACTGGGCATTATGATTTTCACCGCCCAACTCGAACACCTCATTGATGTGCCTTGGATAGTCTACCCACTCGTCGGCTTGGGTGTGGTGATCATGATTTTCTTCCCCAAGCTCACCAGTGTGATCCCCGCCCCGCTGGTCACGATTATCGTGCTCACCGGTTTGGTCATTGCCGCCGGTTTGACTGTCCCGACGGTCTCGGACATGGGCAAGATGCCGGAGACCTTACCGTCCCTGTTTATTCCGAACGTGCCGTGGACGTTGGAGACCCTGCAGATCATCACGCCTTATGCCCTGGCCATGGCCGTGGTCGGTCTCATGGAATCGTTGATGACCGCCAAGCTCGTCGATGACATCACCGACACTCATTCCGATAAAACTCGTGAATCCTGGGGACAGGGGGTGGCTAATATTGCCTCCGGTTTCTTCGGCGGCATGGGTGGCTGCGCGATGATCGGTCAAACCATGATCAACGTCCGCGAATCCGGGGCACGTACCCGCCTATCCACCCTGTTAGCCGGTGTGTTCCTGCTGGTCCTGGTCCTGGCACTGGGCGACATCGTTGGCATGATCCCGATGGCTGCGCTGGTGGCAATCATGATCATGGTCTCGGTCGGCACCATCGACTGGCACTCGGTGCATCCACGCACCCTTAAACTCATGCCGGTCTCTGAGACCATTGTTATGGCCGTGACGATTATTGCCACCCTAGCCACCAGCAACCTGGCCATTGGTGTGGTGTTGGGTGTGGTCACCGCGATGATCATGTTCGCCCGTCGGATGGCACATATCGCTTCCATTGAAAAGGTCTCCGAGATCGACGGCGACGGCGATGGCGAGATTGATACTCGTACCTACCGGGTGCATGGCCAGTTGTTTTGGGCATCAAGCAATGACCTGGTTTATCGCTTTGATTACACCGATTCTGCCCGTCATATCACTATTGATCTCACTGAGGCGGAGATCTGGGATGCCTCCACGGTCGCGACCTTTGACGCGATTACGCAGAAGTTCCAGGACAGAGGCAAAACCGTGTCCATTATCGGGCTCGACGGTCCCAGTCAGGACCGGCTGAACCGCCTGTCTGGCCGGCTTGGCACCGGCCACTAACATCCCCCGACTCGAGCACATCGACTTGGCGCCCCAACTTATAACCGGGGCGCCAGTTTATTGGTGCTGTTGCAAAGTTGGGGCATAGGAAGAGCATAAAAGAAGCGTAGCGGTTAACCGCTACGCTGTGTTGTGGGGATTTTTACTTTTTACGGTGCACGTGTTCTAGTTAGTGGTTCGTTTCTTTCCTCGGGTGATTGCGACGGTATTCCTCGACTAAGTGAGCAATACCCGGCGCAGCCTGGGACAACATCCAGGTCATAAGCGCTATAAGAACCCCTATGACGATAAGTGTTAACGCCAACCAGCCCAGTGTTGGGCCGATGCCGTTGGCCTCCTGGACGTGACCCCACAAGGCAGACACGCCGTCGGGTATGCCGAGCATACTTAGCAGCCCGTTCCCCAAGGCTCCGACAGCAACGAGTGCGATAGCAACGAAGAGAACACTGGCTGCAATCCACGAGGCAGACATGCAGGCCTTAATAAAGTTCGTGTTCGACTTTTCCATGTCGTCGTTGTACTTTTTGCGCTCTGCACGTATCTTCTCCAGCAGCTTTTCGTTGGACTCCTTCTCCTGGAGCAGGGCGCTGCGAGCCTTCTTAGATGCTTCTGCTGCCTTGTGCAGGCTTTCGGACTCTTTCGACATTGCCTCAGATACAGCTACTTCTACCAGCGGTTCCAGGCTAGAAGTCAGGCTCGAAGTCATCTGAGCGTTCAGGCTCTGGGCTACTGCTTGGCTGGAATCCTTGTCGAGATGGATGGGGCTTTCGGCTGCTTTGAGTACCAGCTGTTGCATCCTTGTCAGACGCGACATCTGCTCGCTTATCTCGATTAGGTACCCTTTTACCCCCTCCAGGCCGTTGGGCAGATCCTCGATGTTCCTTATCAGCCCGGTGATCATCTGCTGCACTTCCATCATCGTTACTTGGAAGTGACTGCTGCTCACGTAGTTCTTGTTTGCGGCGAGATTGCTTTTTACGTTCCTTCCTTAATTCGCTTTCCGCTTGCGTCAACCTCGTCGAGAAGTCGCTGGGCAGAGAACTGAGAATGTCCCCTGTATTCTCCGGCAGACTCTTCAGTTTCTCCTGCAGCGTCTTGATAGCCTTCTCCGCCTTGTCCAGGCGTGGGCTGAGAACCTTCAAGACGCTGTCCATCTTGCCTTTCGCCGCTGCTTGGGCTAGCTTCGTCATCTCGGTCACTGACACCATGATTGAATACCTCCTGGTTGTTATAGTTTTCTTCCTCCTCGTCATCGAGAAGGCTGGAGCCGTATTTCGCCTCCAGGTCGTCATCGGTTGAATTGGCTTGAAGTGCTGCAAGCTGCCGCGCAAGAAGGGCTGATTGGGCCTCGTTAACGCGTTCGGTCACACCCTCTAGCGAGTAGCTGCGGCCCAATTTTGAGCCAGCTTTAGCTGCTTTACGCTTTCGAGTACGTCCGGCCTTCGTGGTGTTCGTGAAGTAGGCATCCTCGCCGTCGTCGTCGACCAGGGCCACGGTTAGCGACTCACCCTCGGTTTTTGAGTTGGGCTGCACTTTTAGAGACAGGTTGTATTTGCCAGCAATCTCTACTGCCTTCGCCAGTGGGTCGTCAGCATCTGCCACCTGTTTATCCGCGCACAGCTCATCCATGCGCTTGCGGGCAAAATCAGCCCACGTGGCTGCGGTCAGCTCATCCACGCCCAGGCCCGTCGAGTCTGTGGACTTGCCCTCCTTGCGTGCCCTGCGCTCAGCAGGAAGCAGCGATATTTCCGGCTCTCGCTCCAGGACACGCATCCCCAAATCGCGCATCAGCTCGTCGTTGATATTGCGCAGCTTGTACCAGTTGCGCATATCCCGAGGTGCAGCCTTCTTTGTCTGCGTATCGTGGTTGGCAAAGACGATATGGTTGTGGACACAGCCGCTTTTACTGTCGGTGTGCGTAGCCACGGTAAACGGAACTCCCGTGCCCTGCGTCAGCCGCATCGCCAGCTCTGAGCCAGCCGCATTAGCCCGAGCTACATCGGCCGGGTTATCCTTATCCAGCTCGTCTTTAGCCCACGATTGGATATAAATAATTGCTTCGTCAGTGCGCTGAGCCGGAGCATATCGCTCCATTTCTTCCACACTGGCTTCCATGAAGTCCACACCCGACCAACGGCCAGCCGTAGCCTCCGGAGAAAACGATTCAGCGTTAGGTTGAACCGTGCATAAAGCATCGGCTCGCACCTCACCCTTGCGGGCATTGTCTGCCGTTCCATAGACGGCGTAGACCGTTGCCGCGCGGATATTCTGGCTGTAGTTAATCTTGATTGTGGACAAAGTCCTTCACCTCTTTGCGAAGAGAAGAAACCTCGGAGCCAATGCTTTCTACAGCCTCAGACACGGGGGCCACGCCGTCGATATTCGCGCGGCGAGCCAACTGGTTTAGATTGACGCCAATCCGCCGCAGTTGGTCGTTCATCTCGTCCAGGCGGCGCAGCGTGTCCGGGGCCAAACGCTTTTGCGTCAGCACGCTCTCCTCCTCCGCGAGGACATAGAGAGCTTCCCGGAACACGACGGCCTTTTGCACCCCTACGACCCGTGCGACCTCCTCGACAAATCGGTCTAAATCCTTATCGAGGCGCACGGTTGTACGCGAATATGTCGAGAACTTGTCTCGCATATCCACCTCCTACTTATCGTGCTTACTGTGGCAGGGTGGCCCCGACTGCTGATGCAGCCAGGGCCACAGTCTGTTTGTAAGGGTCACGCTTCTCCGGTGTCGGCCCCCTGAATCTGCGGGGCAGATTCAGGCGTACTCGCCACCGTCAAAGACGGCCCTCACAAACAGGCGGCAAGCAAATACGTGCCGCCAGAACGAAACTAAGCCCTGGGGAAGATTCCATCGATCGCGTCGTTGATGCTTTACCGCCGCGTGGTCCATACGAAGCGAAAATCACCGTCCGACTATGGGAGGGAACGACTTACCGCCCGACAATCCGGGCAAGGACAAAGGGGGAATTCCGGCGAATTGCCGTCGAGAAGCGGGACAGCAAGCTCAACTCGACGTCGACCAATTGGGATAAGAGTAAGAACTTCTCGGCGTTCATTACCGACGTTTCTAAGCCGGCCATCCAGGCGGCACGGCTGCGGCCGAACACGCGCGCCCGGTATGAGCTCGCATTGAAACAGGCCGAAGCACAGCTTGGAAAACATGCCATTGGCGAGGCTGTGAAATTCCGAACTCTCGAACGCGCATTGCAGGCCATCGCCACCGCAAACGGGTCGGAATCCGCACGGCAGGCCCGTACTGTCGTGAGCAAGTATATTCTGGATCAACTCATCCGCGAGGGCGTTATCGACCACAACCCGTTACGCGGAATCAGTATCGACCTCGGCGAGGTCAAGAAGGGCAATAAACCGCAAGGTGGTCACGCCCTGACGAACGCACAATACGACGCCGTTGTAGACCATCTCATTGCACGCGATACGGCCAGACCGTTACCACCGGGTACGGACAGACGAGCAAGCTCCATCGCAAAACATGACAACGTGGTCGCGCTGGCACTACTACAAGCGGGGACGGGACTTCGCATCTCAGAGGCGCTGGCGGCGACGAGACAATCTGTAAAAGTCGCTAATGGGCAAATCGCGATCAGCATTACATCTGATCAATCCAAAACGCACAGAGGCCGTTCTATCCCGTTCCTGGACAAGCGTGTCGAAAAGTTTTGGTTAAACCGGCTCGACGGACTAGGAACGACCGACCCACTGATCCCTTCGCCAGGAGACAAGCAGGCGCACTGGCGCACCGACAACGCCGTGAAAGCGTCAGCGGCTCTGTTTAAAGATGTCGGCGCGCAGGTCCAGGACGACCACATCGCTTTAATGAGATCCCATGACTGGCGCACGGTGCTCAATAACCGGGCCATCGCGCGAGGGGTGCCCGCCCAGGTGCGTGCAGCCTACTTCGGGCATGACGTCGACGTGAACGCGCGCAACTACACGGATTGGACTGATGTCGACGCTATGCGGGGAGCCTTGAATCTCGGTGAAGAAAGTGGGACTCAAAACGAGACTTAAGAGTCGGTAATCCGCGGTAAGGCGCAGTAAGGCCCAGTATGCTTATACCTCTCTAATCAGCAGGTAAAAGGGTAATAACTGCAGGTGGCTCGAACTTGAGGGTGAGAACCCAGAGGTCGTCGGTTCGAATCCGGCCCCCGCTACCAACTTCCAAGCCCCACCGGCCACTTTGGCTGGTGGGGTTTCTTCGTTTTCGACTAGCGCCCGGAACCCCGATGTGCGGAACGATGTTTGTGTCTAGGAATCCTGTGGCAAGAGCTAAGTGGATAGAGTGGGGTCACGTATAAATCGCAAGGTAATGGAGGATTGTCATGTCTGCTTCAGCTCCACGAGTATTGCTCCTTGGGTTTGGCGCAATCGGGCGTCAATTGGTGTCACTCTTTGACCCATCGGAATTCGAAGTCAGTGCATTTGTTCGTGATGCTGCCCCGCACCGAGAACGCGGCACCCTGGGAGTATCCCTTTATGATGACAATCTTCCGAAGCTCATCGATGCCCACGATATCGTGGTTGAATGCGCGGGCGTTGCGGCGGCGAAAGAACACGGACCGGCAGTGATTGCCCGTGGCAAGGATTTGGTATTGACCTCGGTAGGTGCTTTGGCCGATCCTGATGCGCGCCAAGCACTGTTATCTGGACCTGGGAAAGTGCATGTCACCTCTGGTGCGATCGGCGGATTTGATTTGTGGGCAGCGCTTGCAGAGTCGAATGCCGTGGACACCGTAAAGATTCGAACGACCAAGAAAGCCGAAGCCCTCATTCAAGGCTGGATGAATGATGATGAGCGCGCACAACTAGAAAACGCAACAGAACCGTTTCTACTTTTCAGTGGAAGGCCTAGTGACGCGATTGCACAATTCCCCGGCAACGTCAATGTTTCCGTCGCTCTTGCTTGGGCAACTCGTGGCAGAGGCCCCAGCGACGACGAGTTGCTTGCGCGTTCACTTGAGCGCGTATCGGTTGAGCTCATTGCTTCTCCGAATCTGGCTGATACGCACCATCACATCGAGGTAACGGGCTCTGCCGGTACGTTCTCTCTGGTGAGCGAATCTGCTCCTAGTCCCGTGAACCCCAAAACCTCCGCGATCACGGCGTTGTCGGTTGCACACACTTTAAGACACGCGATGGCTCCGCTTCAGTAGCGGCGACTAGACGCGGGAACGGCGCGCTTCGATAAGCAGGGCAAGGTCAACCCGATAGTTGTGCTCCTCAGCGCCGAAATACTGACTATCCATATAGACAAGGAAGTCCAGCCAATATGCCTTGTCGGTGCTGCCTACCCAGTCGGACAGGCTAATTCGCAGGGGCAGGAAAAGCGTATACGTAATGTCGGGGTCTGCACCGACGCTAATTTCGACGGGTAATTGGGCCCAGTCGCTACTACTCAGCTGAGATTGAATCTCGGAATAGTAATTTGTGACATCTTTCGGGGTGGCTGCGGCTTCTGATCGGTCCCACGAGAAACACACGATGTCCAATTCCCCTTGTTCTGTGCGCCCTTTGTCGTCCGCGAACTTCTTGTGTTTCAAATAGGACATTTCGGATTCCCTTCGTGGAATAGATAGGTATCAGGTTTGCTTCGCCGCGCGCCCACCCTATGGGCTAGCTTCGACAGCTACGACACGACCGTCACCGTAAATAAGCCCCGAAATTTTGAAAATTTTGGGCACTATTTACGGTGAACGACATTGGGCGTGATGTTGGCTAGCGGTTAAGGCTCCTGATGACAACAACCAGAGCGATGACGAGGCCGAAAAGGACCAGAAGGCCGAGCCCTACCAAGAGGAAGGGGAAGCCTTCGAGGAACGAGGAGTCGTCATTGTCTTGGGCGCGGTTCTCGGTCTCTTCTTTTTCCGCGGGCTCAGAAGGCTTCTCAGTCTCAAGTTTGACCGGTGCAAAAGTTGGCTCCGGAACGGGATCCCCCACGGCGTCCGCCACGAGGTCATAGGTCAGTACGGGCAGCTGGGTGTTTTCGTCGATTTCTTGCTCGGTCAGGAGCTGCTCGTAGTTAACAGCGATGTATTGCTCGCCGCCCTGCCACACGCTTTCGGTTTCCCACATCCCAGACCCATCGTTGTGCGAGCCGCCGTAACGGTTGGCAAAGAGGATTGGTGCTGGGTAGCTGAAATCCTTCTTGGTGTCTTTCTGAATGGTCGCGTGGGACCCCTCAACGTGAATCTGTGCCCGGGCTTCGTTGTACGCGGTAACGATCAGGGCGTCACCCGGCCCATTGTTGTCAAAGTCATCGGCCTCTTCGACCATGGAGACCGTGCCGGCAACCTGTTGCCCGTGTTCGGCAGAGATGCGATAAAAGTGCGTTTCACCAGGCACAATCTGTGCGCGAATTGGCTGCTGTGGGGTGAGCTCAGCAGCGTTGGTAAACCACGTTCCGGGAGTAACCTCAGTGGCGTCGCCGGAAGCCGTGACATGGCCGGGTTCGGTCTTTTCCTCGGCCGGGTCCGGTTGTCCATCCATATCCGGCTCGCCAAAGCGGGTGATGGTCACTTCTACGCCGAGCTCCTCATCTTGCTTCCAATCACCTTTTCGCTCGATCGAGAAGGCAAGTTCATCGGAGTCGCAGCCCTCTTCACCGCCCGGGGTGCTGTACAAGGTTGCGGTCTGGTACTGGTTTCCCCCCAGTTCATTGGCCGTCGCGGTGTCGAGCTTGCAGGATAGCTCGGCTGAATCAATACCTAAGTGGAACGATCCACCTTTTCGGAAGTTGTTGATGCTTGGGGTTTGCGTCGTGTTGGCGCTAATCACCACGCGCTCGCCTTCAGCAATGGGGGTGGTGAAGAAGGTAGTGGATTCAGCTGAGTGCCCTTTACCCTCCGTCGGAAGAAGAGCGGTGGAGAAGGCCTCTACGTCACGGTCTACCTTGGCCGGGGAACCTTCGGTTTCGCCGCCTTCGATCTCCTCTAAGTCTGACTCGTAGGCGTTGAAGGTGCGGGGTGCTGCGCGGTTCAGTTCTTTGGCCAAGCTATCGGCGTCGGAGGCGTCGGCGTAGGTGCCGCCGGTGGCGTCGGCAATGCACTGCAGTTCCTGCTGTGCCTCGGGCTCAACGTTGAAGCCGACGGTATTGATGACTAGGTCGATGCCCTGCTCCTTCAGCTCTTTCGCCACATCACACACGGGTGGCGGGGTGCAGGTGGCAACGCCATCGGAGACCAAGATGATGCTGCGCTGGCCTTCCTTTGGTAGCTCAGCGGCGGCCTTGCGTAGGGACTCGCCGATGGGGGTGAATCCTCGTGGCTGCAAGCCATCCATATGGGCGATCATCTTCTCAGAGTTACCGGCCTCGGGTGGTGTGACCACGGTGATGTCCTGGCAACCGGCCGCCTCATCTTCGGGGGCTTCGCCGGTGTTGCCGCCGTAGGTGACAAGCCCCAGAGGAGCGTCGTCACCAGCCTCGGTGATGAAGGTGCGGGCAGCCTCTTTGGCGGCATCAATGCGGGTCTGCCCGCCGGCATCGTTGGTGATCATCGAGCCGGAGGAATCGAAAACCACCATGGTGGGAGCCATGTTGCTGGAAGTGGAGTTGGCCGATTCGGAAGGTTTGTCTTCCGCGGCGGCTAAGGGAAACAGCCCGGCTGCAGCTGCCGCGGCTAACACCGCGAGAATGGCCGCTAAGGCCACCGATAAGGAACGGAAAGTATGGTGAGGGAAAGTGTGTATGTGAGTTAAGTTACATGCCAAGTGGTTACCTCGCTCGGCGAGCGTGGAACTGAGGGGGAGTGCGCCCCATTGACACCCCGCCATTAGTCATCCAAAGCGTGCAGGTAGAAAAAGCGGATCAGCGCGCGCCGGGGAATATCGAGCAGCGGGCGCAGGAAGCTCAGGCGGGCGGGTTGGGAGGAGGCGTCGACAAGCAGCAGCGTGCGCCCATCCCGCAGGCGCTCCAGGGTGAAGGTCTCCTCGCCGCGCTCGATGTGGCCGGGGAGGGTGCCGTAGGTAAAGCCGCAGCGGCCCTCCTCGTGGAATACATCCACCACCCGGCAGTGGAACTCCCATGGGCCTAACCCGAGGGAGACCTCTGCGCCCTCTTCGACGATGTCGTGGCTGGGCTTGACCCGAAAGAGGCCGCTGCGCTGGAGCCCCCAGCTAAAGAGCTTGTCGGCCGCGGTGTCAAAATCAGCGTCGATGACGCGGGACATGTGCAGCTGAGGGAAGCCTGCGGTGGAGGAGTAGGAGAGTGGTTCGGGCATTGCTTAAGCCCTGTCGCCTGTACGGCGAAGCCAGGCGCAGAGTTCCTTCTGTGCGCGGTCCACACCTCCGGGGTAGCTTTCCTCAAGCTCGAGTTTGACGTTATCGAAAATGCGCTCTGAGATGAGCTCCGCGCGCGCTCTACTCAGTTGTCCTTGTAGTTCATCGAGCGGCACCTTGAGCTCCGTATAGGGGCTCGGGCGGAAGTACCAGGAGCGCATGTCTTCCGAATAGACGACAATAGTTGTCTTCGTCATGTGCGATTCCAGCACAACGTTCCCAAACACCAGCGACGTCAGCTTCTTGGATTCCATGGCCGCGAGTGTAGACCGATGTGAACGCCTGCTGCTTTTAAGCGGGTTTAACCTGCGGTAACCGGTTGGATAGAGAGGTAGTTGGCATCGCCAGCGCACCCTTCGAAGCCGGAAATGCGGATGAAGGCGCTCGCGGTTTCGCCGGGCGGGTAGACGCGCAGGCCGTCGGCCGCCTGGGGCTGGCAGGAAGTTGGGTCGAGGACACCGATGTTGGTCATCTTCAGGCCCGCACGGGCAGAGTGCCCGGGCTCGAGCGTGACGGTTGCTGTTTCTTGGCCCGATTCACGCTCGGCGGCGGGGCCGAGCTGGGTGCCGTCGTCATTGGTGACGGCGGAGACGCCAGGAAAGCCTTGCAACGTACACGGTGCGGGAGAAGTGTTGGTGAACGTAATGTCAGCCAAGCGTGAGCCGGCGGCCCCCTGCTCGTTGGCAAGACTGATATCTAGCTGTTTCGTTGTGCAGGCGCTGTCGGCGGCAGTCGGGATTGCGCCTTGGGCGCTGTGCGCGTCTTCGCTTGTCTCGGGTGACTTCTGTTCGGCGGCCGCTGAATCTGCGTCGTGTGACTGCGGGTCTGCGGATGTTGAAGCCCCAGATTCGGCGCTGGCGGCTTGAGTGGTGGGGGCGACAGCGGAAAGCGTGGCGTCGGTGCTGTCATCGGTGGCGCAGCCGGCCAGTGCAAGGGCAAGGGAACCGGCGGCGAGAACGGGGAGTAGTCGCTGCGTAATCATGGTGGGGAGTCTAGACGCTATGGGCTTAGAGGTCCTGCAGAGCGGGGAATACCCTCTCCCTAAGTAATGGGGCGACGGTGACGTCTGGGGCAGCGGGATCGACCCAGGCTAGCTCTGCAATCTCCTTGTCAGGATGGGCGACGGAAATCTCTTCTTCACAGACATAGACGTGAGCGTGGATCGTCTGAGGTGCGTCATTGGCCGCAGGCGAGACATAGGTGGCTAGGCGGCGCAACTTCGACATATCAACCGCGGCGCGAACAGCCTCGTGGGCGATGAGCTGGGCGGCGCGAGCTGGATTAATGGTCTCATCGATGGAGCCAAATGGCAGGACGAATTCTGGAGTATCGGTGGCGCGGATGACAAGAACGCGGCCATGGTTATCGCGCAGGATTACAGCGACTATCTCAGCAATGCCTGCAGGAGATGACGAAGAATTGGCAGTCTCAGACATGCCTCCATAGTAGGTCTGCGGAGGCGCGGCAGGCGGTGAAGGATAAGAGGGGGCACCCGAAAACTGTCAGTAGTGTAACGGCTTGGACACAGTCCCACACGTTAGAAAACGGCTACCCCAGTGCGCGTGTCATTATGGGGGAAGTCTTATAGACCAATACGAGAAGAAGTGAAAAGAGGAATTGCTCAATGAGAAAAATTCCGCACCTTAAGAAAGTCATTGTGGGCTCGGCTTTCGCAGGTGCGTTCTTCCTGGGTAACCCAATGGCGGGTGCTCAGGAGCTCCCCACCATCCCGGAGATTGATTCAGCAGGTTTTGTCGACCAGGTACGCACGGATCTGCAGTCCGTAGGTATTGAGACCAAGCCCGTGGACAAAGAGCTGACCGACGCCCTCGATACCGCCGTCAACGGTGCTGCCGCAGCGGCATCGAAGGATGTGAATCAGGCAGTCGAGGGAGCCGTGAACTCGCCTGCGGCGCAGCGCCTCGCGGAGCAAGCGAACCTGAAGACGCAACTGCCGGCCCCGTCCGAGCAGCAAGATTATGCCGGCGCTGATGCTATCACGGGTGAACCGCTGACGAACCCGACACCTATCGGACTGCTGGAGGAAGCCACGCAGCCGGAATTTGTACCCCAGGGCACGGATCCGAATTATGTGTGGAAGAACGACCTGTTCTCCAAGATTGCTGCTGGTAAACCGCACGCGGAGTACGTTCTGCACCGAGTCCCTGGTTCTTTCTACGATGCTCCCCAGATCCCCGAGGAATCCAACGTTGCGATGACCGAAGGGAAGTCTCTGTACGGCCCGGGAACTCCGCTGTACATCCGTGAGGACACCATGTGCACGCTGACGGCAGCCGGCACTGATGCCGAAGGCCGCAAGGTCGGTATTACAGCTGGTCACTGTGGAAATGTCGGCGATCCGGTGTCTTCTGCGGATTCCTGGCAGGTAGGCCCCACCGGCACCGTGGTGGCGAAGAACGCGAACCTGGACTATTCGCTCATCGAGTTCGGCTCCCAGGCTGAGGTAACCCGCAGCTACAACGGTGTGAGCGCGCAGGCGATCGGTGGTACCACGCAGCCGGGCGATATTACCTGCAAGAGCGGTGTAGCTACTGGCCGCACCTGTGGCATGACTTTCCAGCACACTGAGCGCATCACGATTAACCAGGTGTGCGCGATGGTCGGGGACTCCGGCGCTCCGGTCTTCCGCGACGGCCGTATCGTCGGCTCGGTATCCCGTGGACTGGTCCCGGGTCTGCCGTCCTGCCGCACCCCGTGGCAGGGTGCGCTGCACAACCCGACGGTCGTGGCTAATACCGATGCCATCATCGCGGATCTCAACCGCCGCGAGGGCCCAGGTTCTGGATTCGTGCTTCCGGAGAACTAGAAGTACGTTTCTAACAAATAGGGCCCCAGATCTTTAAAGATCTGGGGCCCTATGTGATCGAAGTGACCTGTACGCGGCACGGTTCGCTGGCGTGCGACGTTGGGGCGCCGCGCAGAAGCTAGGACAAGGCGCTGAGGGCGGCGTCGTGAAGCTTGCCGTTGGAAGCAAGTGCTGAGCCGCCGTGGGGGCCGTCTTCGCCGCGGACGTTGGTGAAGCGGCCACCGGCCTCAGTCACAAGAAGCGCTGGGGCTGCTAGGTCCCAGAGGGAGACCTCGGGCTCGGCAGCGATGTCGACGGCACCTTCGGCCACCAGACAGTAATTCCAGAAGTCGCCGTAGCCGCGCAGGCGCCAGACCTTGTCCGTGAATGAGATGAAAGCGTCGCGGTTCGGCCGCCACCCAGACAAGGAGCTCATGGCCAGAGAAGCATCTTCCAGTTTGGAGACCTCGGAAACGCGCAGGCGTTTCGGCTCCCCGCCGAAGACTCGGTAGGCGCCGCCACCTTTGGCCGCGTACCAGCGGCGGCGCAGGGCAGGGGCGGAGACGACGGAGACGACCGGCTCTCCGTCTTCCAATAGCGCGATCAGGGTGGCCCAGACGGGAACGCCGCGCACGAAATTCTTCGTGCCGTCGATAGGATCGATTACCCACTGGCGGCCCTCGAAGCAGGCCTCGCCGCCGAATTCCTCCCCCAGCACTTCATCGCGTGGGCGCGAGCGCTTCAGAGCCTCGCGGATTGCCTTTTCGCAGGCCAGATCCGCATCGGAGACCGGCGTCATGTCCGGCTTTTCCTTGACGGACAGGTCTGCAGCCTCAAAACGGTGCATCGTAATGGCGTCCGCATGGCCTGCCATCTCCAAGGCCAAGCCGAGGTCTTCTTTGAATTTACCCACGGAGCCATTCCTCCATCTGATCAACTACCTGTTTATTACCCGCGATACACCATTCCACACCGCCGGCTTTAACCTTGCGCGCCGCGCCGCCCGCGGCCAGCACCAGCGCCTGGCCGGGGAACCAATCCCAGTCCTTGACGGAGTGCTGCATCCACGCTCCCCACGTGCCATCCGCCACGCAGGAGAGATCCACGGAGCCCGCACCCAACATGCGCACGGTGGCGAAGTGCGGGGCTACTTTTTCCCAGGCGGACGCGATTGCGGGATCCGTCATGGAGGTGGGATGCAGGTACGTCGACAAGCACAGCTTGTCGGCGGGGGTGTCGGTGAGCTTGGTGACGTCCTTGCCGTCCAAGCTGGTGGGGAAGTCACGGCCGCCGAACCAGGTATAACCCATAGCGGGGCGGTGGACGGCGCCGAGGATGACCCCTCCAGCGTCGATAAGCGCGAGCGCGGAGCACCAATAGTCGGAGCCTGAGGCGAAGTTGTAGGTGCCGTCGACAGGGTCGATGACCCAGGTCCGGCCGGACTTTGACTCGCGGTTCGCACCCTCTTCGCCCACGATGCCGTCCTCGCCGCGCAGGGCTTCGAGCACACCGGCGACGAAACGCTCGGCGGCGAAGTCGGCGTCGGTGACGACATCGGAGACGGAGGTCTTTTGCTCTATGTCTACTCCCTGCTCGCGCAGGCGCCAGGCCAGGCGGCCTGCGTTATAAACAAGCGCTTGGGCAAGGTGGGCGTCAGTATCGTCCGCGTGGGCGACGATGAAGGTCTTGATGATGGCATCGATCATCTCGGTGAGGCTTGGCTGGTCACTCATGCCGCCTATTGTCGCGCTAAACGCGGCCGATGGCTAATCAGGGAGAAAGAATAAGTAGAGTAGGGGGCTATGCGTCCGGAACAAACAGCACGACTTGAGGAACTCAGCGCCACCTTGACCTCCATTGAAAAGGTGATGGACCCGGAGGCGGTGTCCGAGCGCGTGCGCGAACTCGAGGCCCAGGCGGGGGACCCGTCGCTGTGGGATGACCCTGATCATGCGCAGAAGGTGACCTCGGAGCTGTCGGCGCAGCAGGCAAAGCTACGCAAACTGAATTCCCTGCGCGGGCGCATTGAGGATCTACCCGTGATGTCTGAGCTGGCGGAGGAGGAAGGCGACGAGGCCTCCCAGGAGCTCGTGGATACGGAGCTGGAAGAGCTCGGCGCGGCCATCGAGGCACTCGAGGTGACCACCATGTTGTCCGGTGAGTACGACGAGCGTGAGGCGGTGATCCACATACGCTCCGGAGCCGGTGGCGTGGATGCTGCGGACTGGGCGGAGATGCTCATGCGCATGTATACGCGCTGGGCGGAGAAAAACGGCCACAAGGTGGATGTTTATGACATTTCCTATGCCGAAGAAGCCGGTATTAAGTCCGCTACCTTCGTGGTGCATGGCGAATACATGTATGGCCAGCTTTCCGTAGAGCAGGGCGCGCACCGCTTGGTGCGTATTTCTCCTTTTGATAACCAAGCCCGCCGCCAAACCTCGTTCGCGGAGGTAGAGGTGTTGCCGGTGGTGGAGCAAACCGACTCCATCGAAGTGCCGGATTCGGAGGTGCGCGTGGACGTCTACCGCTCCTCGGGCCCGGGTGGTCAGTCGGTCAACACAACGGATTCGGCGGTGCGCTTGACGCACATCCCGACCGGCATCGTGGTGACCTGTCAGAACGAAAAGTCCCAGATCCAGAACAAGGCCTCTGCTATGCGCGTGCTGCAGGCGAAGCTGCTGGAGCGCAAGCGCCAAGAGGAGCGCGCGGAGCTCGATGCGCTGGGCGCCGGTGGCAATGCCTCCTGGGGCAACCAGATGCGTTCCTATGTGCTGCATCCGTACCAGATGGTCAAGGATCTGCGCACGAACTATGAGGTGGGGGATCCCTCCAAGGTCTTGGATGGTGATATCGATGGTTTCCTGGAATCCGGGATCCGGTGGCGTATGGCGCAGCAGGAGTCCTAGGCTCGAGTAACAAATGTTGCTAATGTGGCTTAAGTGATCACTTTTGAGAATGTGTCCAAGGTCTATCCGACCTCCACAAGGCCCGCGCTGGACAACGTGTCCTTTGAGATTGAAGACGGAGAATTCGTCTTTCTCATCGGCCCGTCCGGCTCCGGCAAGTCGACCTTCCTCCAGCTCATGGTGCGCGAAACCAATGTCAGCTCGGGCGATATCTACTTCGGGGACTTCCACGTCAACGCGTTGAAGGGGCGCGAGGTCAACCGCCTGCGCCAATCCATCGGCTATGTCTTTCAAGACTTCCGGCTTCTGCCCAAGCTCAATGTCTACGACAATGTCGCCTTTGCCCTCGAGGTCATCGGCAAACGCAAGGCGCGGATTGCCAAGCAAGTCCCCGAGGTCCTCGACATGGTCGGCCTGGGTGCCAAGCAGCACCGCATGCCGCATGAACTCTCCGGCGGTGAGCAGCAGCGCGTGGCTATTGCAAGGGCCTTTGTCAACCGTCCCAAGCTTTTGCTTGCCGACGAGCCCACGGGCAACCTCGATCCCTCCACGGCTGCGGAGATCATGGCCTTGCTCACCAAGATCAACCGCCGCGGAACCACCGTGGTGATGTCGACGCACAATGCGCGCGCAGTTAACGAGGCCCGCCAGCGCGTCATTGAGCTGCACAACGGCACGCTGGTGCGCGATGAGAAGAACGCGATGTACGGGGAGGCGGTCTAGGTGAATCTGGGCTTTGTATTCAGGGAAGCTTTTAAAGGGCTAGGGCGTAACATCACCATGACTATCGCCATGGTGATCACCACGGCCATTTCGGTGGCGCTTGTGGTGGCTGGTGTGCTGGTTACCCAGATGACCAACGAAACCAAAAACATCTACCTCGAACGCGTCGAGGTCATGGTCCAGCTCAACGAGGATATTTCTGCCAACGATCCGCAGTGCAAGGACTCCGCCTGCGCCGGGCTGAAGAAGAAGCTAGAGGCGGATGAAGATATCGAGTCCGTCAGCTACCGCAACCGTGAGGATTCCTACGAGCGCTTTGTGGAACTGTTCAAGGAAACTGATCCAGTCATGGTTGAGGAAACCTCCCCGGATGCGCTGCCGGCGGCCTTCCATGTGCGGCTGAAGGATCCGACGGATACCGCGCCAATCGACGCCATCGCGTCCGACCCTGCCGTTAGCGACATCATCGACCAACAAGAGGAGGTCCGCAGCGCCGCAGGCAACCTCGACGCCATCCGGAATGCCACCTTCGTCTTAGCTGCTGTCATGGCGCTGGCCGCCATCATGCTGATCGCGAACATGGTGCAGATCGCCGCCTATCAGCGCCAGCGAGAGACCGCGATTATGCGCATCGTCGGTGCTTCGCGGTGGGTAACCCACGCCCCCTTCATCATGGAGGCGGTCCTCGGCGCCGTCGGTGGTGTCGTTCTCGCCGGGATAGGCGTCATCGTAGGAAAGAACACGGTGATCGATCCCGCGCTGAAGGACCTGTACCACAACCAGCTTCTGGCCCCGGTGACCGCAGGCGACGTGTGGACGGCTCTGCCTATCGTGGGGCTTGTGGCAATCCTGTGCGCTGCACTGACCGCGCAGGTGACCATGCGCGCCTACGTGCGGACATAGGCCAACAGGCCTGTTGTGGATTGTGCCTGGCAGTAGCGTAATATAGTTCGAACTATGGCGAAGAAGGCAAAGAAGAAAAAGGCGGCCGTCGACAATAACTCGACCTTGGCCACCAACCGACGTGCCCGCCACGACTACACCATCCTCGACACCCTGGAATGCGGCATGGTGCTCGTGGGCACCGAAATTAAGTCGATGCGCGAAGGCAAAATCTCCTTGGCAGATGCCTTCGCCACCATTGACGACGGCGAGGTCTATATCCGCAACCTCCACATCCCGGAGTATTCCCAGGGTTCGTGGACGAATCACTCGCCCAAGCGTACACGCAAGCTGCTGTTGCACCGCAGGGAGATTGACAAGCTCATGGGCCAGGTGCGCGACGGCAATAAGACGCTGATCCCGCTCAAGGTGTATCTGAAGGACGGCCGCGCCAAGTGCGAGCTCGGTTTGGCCAAGGGTAAGCAGGACTACGACAAGCGCGAAGCAATCAAGCGCCGCGACCAGGACCGCGACATCACCCGCGAGCTGGGCCGCCGCGTAAAGGGGATTAACGCCTAACCTGGAAGCCATGATTTATACGGCTAAGGTTCATGATGTTATTCGGGAAGGTGAGCAGCCGCGTGGGGTAGCGGTGCTCGTCGATAAGCTCTGGCCCCGTGGCGTGGCCAAGGAGCGTCTGTCCTATGACCACTGGTTCAAGGATGTGGCGCCTAGCCCGGGGTTGCGTAAGTGGTGGGGGCACGATGCTGACACCTTCGAGGAATTTGCCCGGCGCTACCGTGCGGAGCTCGACGAGAACGACGGCGAGGAGTTGGCGCGCTTGCGCCAACTAGCGGAGGATGGTGACGTCACCCTACTTTTCGCCGCCAAGGACCGCGAGGTCAACCACGCCACTGTTTTGAAGGCGTGGTTAGAGGAACGCTAGGAGAAAAGGCTCCAGATGGTGGCGCCCACGGCGATGAGACCCGTGATGACGACGAAGACGTTGCTGGGGCGGCCACGGAATTGCTTCAGAGCGTCGATGCGGTGGATGGCATACATCGGCAGCAGGTAGAGAATCGAAGCGATGAAGGGGCCGCCGATGGCCTCGATGAGACCCAGAATTGAAGGGTCGATGATGGCCACGATCCACGCACAGACAAAGATGATGCCGTGCATGATGGAGTTGAGCTGCTTTTCCGAGAGCTTCTCGGTGGCGCGCGGCGCGGCGCTGCGCAGCAGGAAATTGCCGCCCTCGGTAGCTCCCAGCACGTGGCCGAAGTAGGAGGAGATAATCGCAATCATCGCGATGATCGGGGAGAGGAAAGCCAAGACCGGGACACCGGTGACGTTGGCCAGGTAAGACAGGACCGGCAGGTTTTGCTCGCGGGCCTCGGCGAGACCGTCCGCACCAAGCGTGAGGGTACAGGACCACACGAAGAACATGGTGAATACGGTGAGCAGAATTGCGGTTAGTGCCAGCGCGCGCGAGGCGTTCTCCGAGCTCTTCTCGCGGCCGTGTGCGGCGACCATGGCCAAGGAGAACTGGGAAATCGCGGGGGAGTGGTTAAAGGAGAAGACCAGCACGGGGATGATGAGGGCGACAGCACCGACGACGCGCCAATCATTGTTGCCCACCTCCATGAAGGAGGCGATATCCCAGCGCGGGATAAGGTAGATGGACAGTGCGCCAAGGCAGAAGATCAGCGGGTAGACCAAGAACTGCGTTACAGCCAGCACCATGCGTTGACCGAAGGCGAAGACGATGGTCATGATGCCCACGAGGAGGAAAGCCAACAGCGGGCGTGAAATCGTGGGTCCATTTAATTGGTTGACGATGAAGCTGTTGACCGTATTGGTGATCGAAACGCCATAAATGAGGACGATGGGAAAGATGGCGCAGAAATAAATCACCGAAATGATAAAACCTGCGCTCTTGCCGAAATAGTCCGTGACCACTGCGGTGATGTCCTCGCCCTGGCGTGGTGACGCACAAATCATGCGGGCCAGACCGCGGTGGGAGAAGTATGTCATCGGCCCAATCAGAATCGTGGCCGCGAGGAGGGGCCAGAAGCCGAAACTGCCCGCGTTGATGGGGAGGAAAAGAATGCCGGCGCCTACGGCGGTGCCGAAGAGCGAGATGGCCCACTCGGTGTTGCTTGCTGGGCGTTTAGCGTCTTCCGGGGAACTGGTGGTTTCGGTATGTGTGCTCACTTTGCAGCCTTTAACAAAGTAGGAGTATCGGACTCACACACCTTAACAGCGTTTAAGTTGATGCTAATCACAAGGGGGTGCTTATGAAAGCTATGCCTCATGTGGCCTGGGGTGAAGCTTGCGGGAATAGGGGCAGGTGCAGTAGCGTTGAACAGACCGTAGGGCGCATAAAGATGCGTTCTGCGCAGCTTTCACAGCAATGTGTAAATGAGGGGTCGACTTGGTTTCGACTTCGTACATTGAGCCAGGGGAAGCGTGCCGGTGCAGGCTAGAGACCACCGTTAAGCGTCGTAGCAACCAATAAACGCAGAGAAGAACTCTCAGCGTGACTACGCCCTCGCTGCCTAATTACAGCGACGCGTGTCTGTCAGCCTAGGTTTCGTTCCTGACCTAGATCCTGGCATCGACTAAGGAACTTGCCTGACCGGTTTGTTGTTCGGCCGGTTGGGGACTTTGAGAGCAACTGGGCCCATCATCCGGAGCGAGTTTGCCCGAGCCGGAGGGCCGAGTAGAGATCCTGTGCAGACTGCGCACGGAGAAGCCCTGGCGAGGTGACGAAGGACCCGGGTTCAATTCCCGGCGGCTCCACCAAAACCCCAGTTAGAAAGCGTTCTAGCTGGGGTTTCTTTGTGTGTGAAGCCCCCGGCTTAAATGGGCGTGAAGCCGCCGGGAATTGAACCCGGGTCCCGGATGTTCGTCAGCGGCACTACGGCCTGCTTTAGGATGGTCGCATGTATTCCGAGCCTCTCCGCATTACGGTCGTCTTGTTTGAGGGCTTTGAGCTTCTCGACGTCTTCGGGCCCGTCCAGCTGCTTCAAGCGGTGCCTGATGTCTCCGTTGTTTTCGCAGGACCGGATGGTGGGCCAGTTGCTAGCTCGCAGGGCGTGGAAGTGGTGCCGACAATGTCTTATGGGCAGATTGAGCCGGCCGACGCCCTTCTCATTCCCGGCGGCAAAGGAACCCGGCAGCTCGTGGGGGACGAGTCTTTTCTGTCGTGGCTTCGTGAGGTGGGTGCACAAGCGCCTTGGGTCGCCTCCGTGTGCACGGGTTCTGCGGTCCTGGCGGCGGCTGGGCTCTTGGAGGGCTACACCGCGACGAGCAATAAGCGTGCCTATAGCTGGGCCACGTCCTTCGGGGGCGATGTGTCCTGGCAGCCGGAGGCGCGGTGGGTGCACGACCGCAATCGATGGACCTCCTCAGGTGTTGCGGCGGGCATGGATATGACGGTCGCGCTCATTGCGCACCTCGTATCAGACAGCGCTGCCATCGATGCTGCCAACTTTGCGGAATATGATGCGCACCGCGACAGTGAGTGGGATCCTTTCGCGCGGCTTTATGGGCTGGCGCCGGCGAGCGGTGACGAAGCTGAGCGTGGGGACGTAACGTTCGGGCAATCTGGTGACGCTCACGGTAGATAAGAGGCTAAAAACTGGCGATTTTTGGCCACTATTTACCGTGGGCGTAGTTGGGGAGAGCCTGTAGGTATGCGGAGGTGAGCGGGCGGCGAGAAAGCGGAGTCGGAGTAGGTCTGGCCGAACAAAATGTGATACGGAACAAAAATATTTGTTACCCAAGTTACATTCCCGTGGTAGCCTTTCTCCAACAGTGTGACGTGGAACACTGGGACTGACCCCTACGACAGGAGTACCCATGAACAGCCCATCCAATGCAGCGCCACAAGGCGGCGCTGGTACCACGGAGAAGTCGAAAGCAAATCCCGCCAAGGCTGAGCAAAAATCGAGTCAACAGTCCAGTGGGGGAATGCTGGATAAGTTCCTCAATGGTGTCGAGTACATCGGCAACAAGCTGCCGGAGCCCTTCACCATCTTCCTGATTCTTTTCCTCATTACCGGCGTTCTCTCCACCATCATGGCGAAGATGGGCGTCGAGATTAAGGTGCCCGGATCGGATGAGATCCAGCCGGTCAAAGGCTTGTTCACCGGTGAGGGGCTGACGTGGTTCACCACGACAATGGGTGAGAACTACATCAACTTCCCACCGCTGGTAACGGTGCTGCCCATCATGCTGGCAGTTGGCGTGGCGGAGCGCTCCGGAATGCTCTCGGCGTTGATTCGCAAGCTCTTCGGTTCTGCGAAGCCGTGGCTGCTTCCGTACGCCGTCGGCGTTATCGGCGTGACCGCCTCTGTCATGGCGGATGCCGCCTTCGTCATCGTCCCGCCGCTGGCCGCCATGGTCTTCAAGGCTGCGGGCCGTCATCCGGTGGCGGGTCTGATCGGCGGCTTCGCCGCCGTGGGTGCTGGTTATTCGACTGCCTTGGTGCCAACTTCCCTGGATGCGCTCTTTGCCGGTATTACGACCGCGGTCATGGAGACCCTGCCGAATACTGAGTTCGCTCCGGTTAACGCCATGTCGAATTACTACTTCAACGTGGCTTCTTCCATCGTGCTCGGTGTGCTGGCCGGCTTCATCATCGACAAGGTGATCGAGCCGCGCATGTGGCAGCAGGAAGTTCCCACCGAGGAAGATATCGATCCTGAGGATGCCGCCGAGCGCGGTGACCGCGACGAGAACGGCGAGGAACTCACCGCTGAGCTGCGCCCGGCCGAATCCAAGGGCCTCATCTGGTCCGGTGTGGCCACGGTCATCCTCACCGCCATCATTCTCTTCGCAGTCCTTCTGCCAGAATCGCCGTGGCGCAATGAAGAGGGTGGCTTCTTGCCCAAGTCCCCGCTGCTGAATTCCATCGTCTTTATCGTGTTCGCCTACTTCTTGGTGCTCGGCGTGGTCTACGGCAAGGTTGTCGGCACGGTCAAGGGGATCACCGATGTTGTGAACATGATGATCGGTGCTCTCAAAGATATGATGAGCTTTCTTATTTTGGCCTTCATCCTGGGCCAGTTCGTGGCGCTCTTCGCCTGGACCGGTATCGGCACTTTCACCGCAGTGAAGGGCGCGGCCTTCCTTGAATCCATCGGGCTTACCGGCTTCCCAGCTATTTTCGCCTTCATCGCGCTGGCGTCCTGCCTGAACCTGCTGATTATTTCCGGATCCTCGATGTGGACGCTCATGGCCGCGGTCTTCGTGCCCATGTTTGCCCTGCTGGGCTATGAGCCGGCGTTTATTCAGGGCGCATTCCGCGTTGGTGATTCCGCAACCCAGATCATCACCCCGCTGAACCCGTACATGATTGTCATGCTGGGTTTCCTCCAGCGCTATGAACGCGAGGCAGGCCTAGGAACGCTGATGTCGCGCCTCGTTCCCTTCGTTATTCCGTTCTTCACCGCCTGGGCAATCCTGCTGGCCATCTGGTTCTACGTAGATCTTCCGTTGGGACCGGGCAACAACGTCATGATTGGTTAAGCGCATGAATCAACGCAACAATCCATCGACAGCGTATTTGGAAGCGATGGAGGAGGGGGTCGCCAAGCGCGTGGCGTCTGCAGCACCACCGGAAAAACAGGGTGAGGACTACCCGGGCCAGGCGAAGCTCTGGGAAGCGGCGGCCGCGCGGGCTGAGGCCTTGCGGGAGAAGGCCGCGCACATCGTCGCGGACCTGCACGCTCACCCTGAAACGGCCTTCGAAGAACATCGTTCCATGGCGGTGCTCGCGGACATCGTTGAAGAGCGTGGCTTCTCCACGTGCCGCGGGGTCTACGGCGTGGAGACCACGTTCGAAGCTTCCTGGCAGAGTGCAGATTTCGACCCTGAACGGCATCCCACTGTGGCCATCCTGGCGGAATACGATGCCCTGCCTCAGATTGGGCACGCGTGCGGGCATAACGTCATTGCCGCAGCGGGCGTTACTGGATTCTTGGCGGCTACTGCCGTGTTGGACGACGCCCTTCCCGTGTCCGGTCGCATCCTCCTCCAGGGGACCCCAGCGGAGGAGGGGCATTCCGGCAAGGAATACATGATCCGCGGCGGCAGCCTCGAAGGGGTCGATGCCGCGGTGATGATCCATGGCTTTGGCTATGACATCGGTGCGCATGCCTGGGTGGGCCGCCGCATTCTGCGCGTTCGTTTTCGCGGCGTAGCCGCTCATGCCAGCTCCCAGCCTTTCATGGGGCGCAACGCCCTTGACGCTGCGAGCCTGGCCTACCAGGGGATTGGGCTCATGCGCCAGCAAATGCCGCCCTCGGATCGCGTGCACGCCATCATGAGTGGTGGCGATCGCCCTTCGATCATTCCGAGCGAGGCGGAAATGACCATTTACGTGCGCTCGTTAGGAACGCGCACACTCATGGATCTGTCCGCCAGGGTGGAAGACATCGTCCGGGGCGCGGCACTCATGGCAGGTGTCGAGGTGGAAGTCGACTGGGATGAGCACCCGATGACCCTGCCCGTGCGCAATAATGCGGCGCTGGTGGATCGGTGGTCGGCCACGCAGGCGCGCCGCGGACGCACCGCGCTGCCCGCTGGGACGGTGCCGGATACAGTGGCCGCCTCGACTGACTTTGGCAATGTCTCTCATCTCGTGCCCGGCCTGCATCCAATGGTGAAGGTATCGCCAACCGACGTGGCCCTGCACACGGAGGACTTTGCGCGGTGGGCGGCTACTCCGCAAGCGGTGGATGCGGCCGTCGACTCCGCTGTGGGATTAGCGCAGGTAGCGCTAGATTTTCTGGCGGATAAGGAGTTCCGCCGGGCGGCGCAAGAGGACTTCGATAGGCAAGGGCCTGTGGCGGTGAGCGATCTGCTTGCAGAAAAGGGGGAGGGCGAAGCGTAAATATTTTATTCTAAAGGGCATGTCACGGGCTATCGTGCGGAGGTCTGCTACCCCCGTCATGAATTAGGAAACATGAGTGTTCTTGAAAGGTAAGCCTTGCTTGAGTTAGGTTAGGCGCTGTCCTTATTTGCCAACTGTGGTTAGCCACACCTAATATGCAAGGAAGCTATGTTTAACCTTTCTCGCCGTGCCTCGCGCACGACCGCCGCCAAAGTTGCCGCCACTCTCTCGGTCGCAGCGCTTGCTCTCACCGGCTGCTCTTCCAGCCAGTCTGAGGAGACCGCTGAGTCGACCGAATCCGCGGCGGCAGGCGCGTCCACCATCACCGTGGAGGATAACTTCGAATCGAAGGAAGTTACCCTCCCAGTGGAGAACCCTGCGGTGACGGATAACCGCGCCTTTTCTGTCCTGGCACAGTGGGATATTGACCTTGCTGCTGCACCGCTGAATCTGGTGCCGAAGTCCCTGCGTGATACCTACAACAAGGACACGGTCGAGGTTGACCTGGGCTCCCACAAGGATCCGAAGCTTGAAGGTCTTATGGCGGCAGAGCCGGACGTGGTGTGGAACGGCCAGCGTTTCGAGCAGCACCAGGGGGACATGGAGGAGCTGCTCGAGGATGTCCCTGTTCTCGACTTCGAGCCGCGCGATGACAAGGATTTCTTCGACGAGCTTAAGCGCCACACTGAAGCGCTGGGCCAGGTTTTCGGCCACGAAGAGGATGCTGCGAAGCTCATCGAGGATTTCAACGCCGCTGCCGAGCGCGCTAAGAAGGCTTACGATCCGTCGCAGAAGGTCATGGCCGTGAACACCTCCGGCGGTGAAATCGGTTACATCGCTCCCGGTATCGGGCGCGTGTATGGCCCGGTCTTTGAGCTGCTTGGCCTGACCCCGGCCCTGGAAGTGTCCAACGCCTCCGATGACCACGAGGGCGACGATATCTCCGTTGAGGCCATTGCCGAATCCAACCCGGATTGGATCCTCGTCATGGACCGTGACTCCGCTATCTCCAAGGAAGGTCAGGATGTCACGCCGGGCGAGAAGCTGGTCAAGGACAACGCGGCGCTCAAGAACGTTACCGCTGTGAAGGAAGGCAACGTTTACGTGGCGCCGAATGACACCTACATTGATGAGTCCATCATTACCTACACCGAGATCTTGAACGCGCTTGCCGACGCCTTCGAGAAGGCCAACGCCTAAACAACTCTCTCGGCAGCCAAGGAGGAGACTAAACCGTGACGGTGAAGAGCAGCGCTGCGGCAGAGCACTCAGCTGTCAGCCCGCGTAACTCCCGCGGACCTGTGCTGACCTGGAAGCTAGGCCTCGGCGTGCTCGGCGTCATTGCACTGCTCCTCCTTTCCCTCATGGTGGGGGAGTACAGCATCCTCGATAATGAGGACGGCTGGTCCATGTTCTTCACCACCCGCGTGCCGCGCACCGTTGCGCTTGTCTTGGCGGGCGCTGCGATGGCGATGAGCGGTTTGGTCATGCAGCTGCTGACCCAAAACCGCTTCGTGGAACCCACGACAACGGGAACCACCGAGTGGGCCGGACTGGGCTTGCTCTTTTCTCTTATCCTTTTCCCGCACTCATCCGTGCTGGTGAAGATGGTTATTTCGGTTTGCTTTGCCTTCGTGGGAACCATGGTTTTCTTCGCGTTTCTGCGTCGCGTAGCGCTGCGCTCCTCACTCATTGTGCCGATCATCGGCATCATGCTGGGCGCTGTCGTTAGTGCCGTATCCTCCTACGTGGCGTTAGCCACGGATACCTTGCAGCAGCTCGGAATCTGGTTCATGGGATCCTTTACCTCTGTCTATGAGGGTCAATACGAGGTCCTGTGGATCGTGCTGCTGGTTTTGGTGGCTGTGTATTTCTATGCTGACAAACTCACCGTCGCTGGGCTGGGTGAGGATATCGCCACCAATATTGGGTTGAACTACCAGCGGATGATCCTGTTGGGAACCGGGCTCATCGCGGTGGCAACGGGTGTAGTCACCGTCGTCGTTGGTTCCCTGCCGTTCCTTGGGCTCATCGTTCCCAACGTAGTGAGCATGTTGCGCGGTGATGACCTGCGCTCTAATCTCCCGTGGGTCTGCCTGCTCGGCATCGCCACGGTGACCTTGTGTGACCTCATTGGCCGCACTATTATCTCCCCGTTTGAGATGCCCGTATCAGTCATCCTGGGTGTTGTCGGTGCTATCGTATTCGTCGTCTTGATCGTGAGGTCGACCAAGTGAGTGTAAGTATCTCTATCCCTGCGACGAAGAATCCTGTGCAAACGTCACGTGCCCGGCGAAACGTGGGTAGCTTCCAGTCTGCTGCTGCGGCACGAAAATACTGGATCATCCTCGCTGCCTTGATTATTGCCGGTCTGGCCTTCGCCTTTGGGCTCTTGGCCTATGGCAACCCCATGGAATTTGGCACCCGCAAATGGTGGCTGATTGCACGTCGCCGCGCTGATGCAGTGACGGCCATGGCGATCGTCGCCGTATGCCAGGCCGTGGCTACGGTGGCTTTCCATACGGTGACGAACAACCGGATCCTTACTCCCTCCATCATGGGCTTTGAATCCCTGTACGTCGCGATTAATACAGCCACGATCTTTTTCCTTGGCGCCTCCGGCCTAACTCAGGCCCGCAACATGGGAACCTTCCTTGTGCAGCTTGTGCTCATGGTGGGCCTATCCCTCGTGCTGTACTCCTGGTTGCTGACCAGCCGCCGCAGCAACATGCATGCGATGTTGCTGGTTGGCATCATTATTGGTGGGGGCTTGGGATCGCTGTCGACGTTTATGCAGCGCATGCTCACACCTAGTGAATTCGACGTACTCACCGCGCGGCTCTTTGGTTCTGTTAACAACGCGGAGAGCGAGTACTATCCCATCGCCATACCGTTGGTTCTCGCGGTGACACTGCTGATGTACCTGAACTCCCGCCAGCTCAACGTGCTAGCCCTGGGCCGCGATGCTGCGACGAACCTTGGCGTTAACCACAAGGTCAATGCAATTTATACGCTGATGTTGGTCTCCATTCTTATGGCGACGAGCACCGCGCTTGTAGGACCCATGACCTTCCTAGGCTTCCTCGTGGCAACCTTGGCCTACCAGGCAGCGGAGACGTATGACCACCGCTTTTTGTTCCCAATGGCAATTGCCACGGCCTTTGCTGTTCTCACCGGCGCTTACTTCCTCATGCAGCACGTCTTCTATGCGCAGGGCGTGGTCTCCATCATTATCGAGCTAGTGGGCGGCAGCGTCTTCCTTCTGGTCATTCTGCGAAAGGGCAAGCTGTGATCAAACTTTCCAAAGTTTCCAAGTCCTACTCCGGCGAGACCAACATTGGCCCTATCGATCTGGAGATCCCCTCCGGCGGTATCACTGCGCTGATTGGGCCGAATGGCGCGGGCAAGTCCACGATGCTGACGATGATTGGCCGGCTTCTCGACGTCGACGAGGGCACCATCGAGGTCGCCGGTTACGACGTGTCCTCCACGAAATCGCAGGACTTGGCGAAGATCCTCTCCATCCTGCGCCAGGAGAATCACTTCATTACCAAGCTGACCGTACGCCAGCTGGTGAGCTTCGGCCGTTTCCCTTACTCGAAGGGGCGCCTGACCGCGGAAGATGAAGAGATAGTCTCGCGCTACATCGACTTCTTCCATTTGCGTGAATTGGAGAACCGCTATCTCGACGAGCTATCCGGTGGGCAGCGCCAGCGCGCATATGTGGCGATGGTGCTCTGCCAAGAGACGGACTACGTGCTTCTCGACGAGCCCCTCAACAATCTGGACATCTCGCACTCCGTGGAGATGATGAAGCATTTGCGGAAGGCCGCCAAGGAATTTGGCCGGACGATCATCATCGTTCTCCATGACATCAACTTCGCTGCTCGCTACGCCGACTATATTTGTGCGGCCAAGGATGGACGCATCGTTTCTTTCGGCAGTCCGGAGGAGATCATGCGCGATGAGATCCTTACGCCCATCTTCGAAACACCCATCACTGTTATCGATGGCCCGGATGGGCTGTTGGCCTGTTACCACTAGCTATTAACATTCAGGTGGACTGCCCGACAGCCAGGAAACCGCCCCAGGAAGAGTGCCAAAAAGTGCATCTGCCTGGGGATTTGTTGTTTGTTGGGGGTGTGC
>NZ_KV814402.1:51231-57610 GCF_001813925.1 Corynebacterium sp. HMSC072D12 | reverse complement strand
TGGCTGGGTGAACGGTGGCGGCGGACAGGGGGAGGAGGAACTGGAGCACAAGCCCCTCAGGTGAGGGGGCTTGATGCGTATGCTCTGGGGACTAGCCGCGGTCAATGGCGCGGTTGCGCAGGGCGCGGGCGAGGCGGTCGCGCTGCTCGGTGACTGCGCGGCGCAGGCCACCGGCTAGGTCGCGGGAGAGGAACTCGTCGGCGCGGTCGAGGGTCTCCTGGCTGACATCCCAGCGCGGGAACAACCCGGTTACCGTGGTCAGGGCAATCTCGTTGGATTGCGCGGACCAGATCTTTTCCGCCACGTCAAAGAACTCAGCGCTCGGCAGGAGCTCGTCGGAGCCTACGAACGCCAGGCCCGCTAGCTTGGATTCCAAGTCGCGGTTGCCCAGTTCACCGGCGACAATCTCGTCCCACACCGCGCGCTTGTTGTCCTCGGTATTAACCGCAGCCAACGCCTTAAGCGAGGCCTGGTAGCCCGTCGCGGTGTTATCGCGCTTGAGTTCCTCAGCCACCGCCGTCAGGGCGGCGCCGGCGGCTTCGGGCCCGGTGACGTCGGCAAGCGAGCCATCAGCAATGAGCGCGGTGAGCGCCTTCCAGCGCAGGCCCGCATCCGAGGAGTTCTCAAGAAGGTCCTGGAAGAAGGCGCGGGAGGCGTCGTGAAGCTTAATGCCGGCCAGCGCCTGGGTGAAGACGATGGAGCGCTCGGCGTCATCGGAGCGGGCGCCCGCCAGGAGGGCGTCAGCAAGCTGTGTGTCCTCCTTAGCCCACTCCGGGTCGGCGTAGGTGGACTGCGCGGTGGCGGCCTGGGAGAGGATACGCTCGAGCACGGCGAGCTCGGTTTCGGCCTCAGCACCACGGGCCACCAGTGCCACGAAGTCGCGGGCGCGCATGGTACCTGCACGGGTCATCTCCCACGCGGTGGACCAGCACAGAGTGCGGGCCATGGGGTCCTCGAACTTGTCGACATTCTCCAACAGGAACTGCAAAGAACCCGCATCCAGATCGATGAGGCAGTAGGTCAGGTCATCGTCGTTGGGAAGGACGAAGGGGACGTCGGAAAGCGCGCGGCCCTCAAGCTCCGGAATCTCGGTGGAGGAGCCGTCGATATCCATCTCGATGCGCTCGGTGCGCACCACCTTCTCACCCTGCAAGGCATAGACGCCGACAGCGACGCGGTGCGTGCGCAGGGTATCACCACGCTGGGTGAGGTAGGCCTGCGTGATGGTGCCGGACTCGTCCGTACCCAACGCCACGCCCAGCGTGTTTACGCCCGTGGTCTTGAGCCACTGCTGTGCCCAGAAGGACAGGTCACGCCCTGAGGCCTCCTCCAAGTGGCGCAGCAGATCCCCGAAGGTGGCATTCGACCACTGGTGTTCCTGGAAATGGCGGCGCACGCCGGCGAAGAAGTTCTCGCGGCCCACATAGGCCTGCAGCTGCTTGAGCACCGACGCACCCTTGGCGTAGGTAATGCCGTCGAAATTCTGTTCCACGGTCTCAATATCGGAGGCATCCGTGGAAATGGGGTGCGTGGTGGGCAGCTGATCCTGCTGGTAAGCCCAGGCCTTTTCCACATTGGCGAAGGTCACCCACGCGGTGTCGTATTGAGTTTCCTCCGCCTGGGAGATCGCCGCTGACCAGGTAGCAAAAGACTCGTTGAGCCACAAATCATCCCACCATTGCATGGTCACCAAGTCGCCGAACCACATGTGGGCCAGCTCGTGCAGGATGGTGTCCGCGCGGCGCTCGTACTTGTAGTGCGAGGCCTGAGACGTAAAGACGTACTCGTCACGGATGGTCACGCAGCCGGCGTTTTCCATCGCACCGGCGTTAAACTCCGGCACGAAGATTTGGTCATATTTGCCAAAGGGGTAGGCAAAGCCGAAGTTGCGGTGATAGAAATCAAAGCCCTGCTTAGTCTCGGTGAAGAGGCGCTCCGCGTCGAGCGAATCCAGCAGCGAGGGGCGGCAGTAAATCCCCAGCGGCACCTCAACGGTTTGTGCCGGCGAGCCCTCCGGGTGCTCCGCCAGCGTGCCCGTCCACGTATCCGTCACACCAACGTACGGGCCCGCGCACAGCGCAATCAAGTAGGTCGACAGCGGGTAATCCACCGCCGCGCGCACGGTATTGCCCGAACGCGTGATGGGGGAGTTGGTAATGACCGCCCAGTGCTCTGGGACCTCAAAAGTCAGCGAGTACGTAGCCTTCAAGTCCGGCTGGTCAAAGCAGGCGAAGACACGCTTGGCGTCGGCAGTCTCGAACTGGGTGTAGAGGTAGGCCTCACCATCCACCGGGTCGATAAAGCGGTGCAGGCCCTCGCCGGTGCGGGAGTAACGAATCTTCGCCACGACCTTGAGCTCATACTCCGCCACCTGCAAACCCGAGAGTGGGATGCCGTACGTCGGGTCATAAGCGCTGGTGGGCAACGGCGCACCATTGAGGCGGACCTCGAGAAGCTCGTCACCGCGCAGGTCAATAAACGTCGAACCAGCTTCCTTCACCCGGAATTTCACCACCGTGGTGGAGGTGAAGAACTCTTCCCCGGTGAGGTCGAGGGCGACGTCGTAGTGGCTTACCTCCACCATGTCGGAACGCTGCTGGGCTTCCTCGCGGGTGAGGTTAATCGAGGTCATGTACTGTCTCTCCTCTTTCTCGGTACCTTACTCTCCTCTTTCTCGGTACCTTAAGTCTCTGCACCAGCGTAGTCACACGCCTAGGGTGGGGTGCCATAGACCGCACAAGCAAAGGAGAATTATTGTGGCTCAACAAGTGACGTTCTGGTTCGACTGCTCGTGCCCCTTCGCGTGGCTGACCTCGCGCTGGATTAAGGAAGTGGAGAAGGTTCGCGATATCGAGGTGACCTTCGAACCGATGTCCCTGTCCGTGCTCAACAAGGGCCGCGACCTGGATCCGGAGTACATGAAGATGATGGAGGCCAACTGGGGCCCTGCCCGCGTAGCAGCCAAGATTGCGGTGGAGGCCCCGGAGAAGGTCGATGCCTTCTACACCGCGATGGGCACCCGCATCCACACCGAGGGCCAGGGCGGTAAGAAGGGGTACGGCGCTTATGACGGCATCATCAAGCAGGCGCTTGACGACGCCTCCCTCCCCGCCGACTTCGCCTCCGTGGCCAACACCGAAGAGATGGATGACAAGCTCATCGAGTTCCACAACTGCGGCATCTCCGAAGTTGGCGACGAGGTCGGTACCCCAGTGGTGAAGTTCGGCGATACCGCCTTCTTCGGCCCAGTCATCACGCGCGTTCCCACCGGCGAGGAAGCCGGCGAGCTTTTCGACGCCTCCGTGCGCCTCGCCCAGTTCCCCTACTTCTTCGAGCTCAAGCGCTCCCGCACCGAATCCCCGCAGGTTTAGCGCGTGGGATGGCCCACAGGCCGGTAGGATGTGGGCCATGCGCGTTTATTTAGGAGCAGACCACGCAGGTTTCGAGATGAAGAACATCATCGCCGAACACCTGAAGAAGCAGGGCCACGACGTCATTGACTGCGGTGCCCACGAGTACGACGCCGAGGACGACTACCCGGCATTTTGCATCGAGGCCGCGCTGCGGACCGTCAACGATCCGGGCTCACTCGGCATCGTGTTGGGCGGTTCCGGCAACGGTGAGCAGATTGCCGCGAATAAGGTGAAGGGCGCGCGCTGCGCCCTGGCTTGGTCCCCCGAGACCGCCCGCTTGGCTCGTGAGCACAACAATGCCCAGCTCATCGGCATCGGTGGCCGCATGCACTCCGAGGAGGAGGCACTCGCCATCGTGGATGCCTTCCTTGATCAGGAATGGTCCCGTGCTGAGCGCCACCAGCGTCGCATCGACATTCTTGCCGAGTACGAGCGCACCAACATTCCGCCGGAGCTTCCGGAGGCTTAGTTCATGTCCTTGGGGTGAGTGCCGCCGCGGCCCTCTTCCCCGAGGTCGAGATCAGTAATCGCAGCCATCTCGGATTCATCAAGCTCGAAGCCGAATACATCGAAGTTCTGCGCTATGCGCTCCGGGTTTTCGGACTTCGGGAATACGATGACGCCATTTTGCAGGTGCCAGCGGATGATCACCTGAGCGGGGGAAACGCCATATTTCTCGGCGGGCTCGGTGATTTCCGACTGCTCGAAGAGATCCGTCTTACCCTGACCTAGTGGACCCCAGGCCTCGATGTGCACCTGGTGGGCGCGGAAGGCATCGAGCTCGCGCCAGCGCTGCAGGTAAGGGTGCAGCTCTACCTGGTTGACCACGGGGGTTTCATCAGTCTGGGTTTCCAGCTGGTCCAGGTGCTCTAATTCGAAGTTGGAGACGCCGATGGACTTGGCCTTGCCGGCCTTCTTTAGCTCAATGAGCTGCTTCCATGCGTCGACGTACGTGCCATTGTCCGGGCAGGGCCAGTGGATGAGGTAGAGGTCCACATAGTCCAGTCCTAGCTTTTCCAAGGACTCGTCGAGAGCAGCGGCGGCATCAGTCTGGCGGTCATTCCACAGCTTCGTGGTGATGAATAGCTCTTCGCGCGGGATGCCAGACTTAGCAATCGCGCGGCCCACGCCTTCCTCGTTGCCGTAGATGGCAGCGGTGTCGATGTGGCGGTAGCCCACCTTGAGGGCTTTGAGGACCAGCTCTTCGGTCTTGTCGGGCTCAACTTTGAAGACACCGTAGCCGAGCTGGGGGATGGTGTTGCCGTCGTGGAGTTCGATATTGGGTACTGTCATGCGGCCCACTCTACGCAGAGCTTGGTCACCCGCGCAGAAAAGATGCAAGGTCCGACCGCATAACAAAGAAAGCCGCACCAGCTGCCAGAAAACAGACGGTTAGTGCGGATACTTCTTGGGAGACTGAACGGCGATTAAACCGCAAAATCAATGTGGCGTTTATCTGGCCAGTTTTCCGATATGCTCCGGGCACGTATAAACCGTGGAAGCCGCCACCAATTCAGATGCGTTCATATAGTTAATGCCGTCCATCGTTTCCTCCACAGCGTTGATTAACTGACTTCCGGTATTCCCGCTGGCCATGCCATCGCACACGATTGTAGAAATTCTGCCGATTAGTTCCGGTTCAATGTTGATTCCCTTGTCTGAAAGATACTGAGTTGCAGCAACATTGCCACCACCCACTTCGGACGCGCTACCTTCTTCTATCGCATCCTCCGGTATAGCGAATGCGATAGCTACGATGGACGCGGTTGCGATAATCGCCCCCGCTAGCATGCTCAGGATGATATGCCACCAGCGGAGTCGTCGACCACTTTTTTCAGGAGCGGGGATTTGGTATTGGGGTGGGGTGTTGTAGGTCATTGTCAGCTTTCCTTGAGTGATTGCTACGCAGCAATGTTGAGTTACGCGACATTGCTGCGGATGCTCTCGCCTTCCGCCGCGCTTAGCAGGAGAGTTGCGAGGATTTGAGAGAGTTTTCCTTACCTCTAAATATATCCACACCGTTAAGCGCATTTATTAACAACGGCGGAATTCTCGTGCTCTGAGGCAAAGCAGGTCGATTGTGAAGCGGTCAGTTCACAACACGTCTCTTCTAACGCACTTGTAGTCTTCGTGTTGAAAACCCGCGCCCTAACCAGGGGCAGCAGAGCGAAGGTCTACTCACACTTTGTCGTTTCAGGTTCTCTCAAGCCGACGTCTTAGAGGCTCGGCGTGGCAAAGCCTAGGGCCAATGCCAGGGGATACGGTGCGCATCGCAAACATAGTGACTTGTCATAGACAGCTTCCTTTCTTGCGAAGCGTCAGTCTTGTTCCCGAGGCTCTAAAACTAGGCCTGCTGGCACGCCGAGCCAGGCACACATTTTGACCCTTAAGCCGAAATACTGTAGGCGGCTTAAAACGTAAAATGACCCCTCGGAGCTGCAACTCCATAAGTGAGGGGCCGCATCGGCAGAAAGGAATCTAAACACGATGCAAGAATATGATAACACTCCGGTCTCGTCGTACGAAACCACGGAACGCGACCCATACGAGAAGGTCCTACTTCAGGCCGTTGTACTGAAGCGTCTGAACGGCATCCATAAGGAGCCGCAGCAAGGGTCGCAAGGTGCCGGAGGATAGCGTGCGTCTAAGCATGGACCTGTGGAATCAGAGCAAGTCCACGTGGAACGGCATCTTGCAGCAGCGTTGCCAATTCCCGGGCCTTGTGCTCAGGACCTCCCGCCTGGAGCTGGTGTTGCTGACGGACGAGATAGTAGGGGAGGCACTAGGCAGCTCCGAGTACACCGACCTTATGGGGCATATCTGCACGGCGTACACGATGGCAGACTTTGACTTTGAGGCTTAAGGGACATTTCGTGTGGATAGATCGATGTGGATTCCCGGAACAGCCTGGGATAATGCCTTGATCTTGATTTTGAATCGGTTCCAACGGCCCGATCTGTGAAATC
>NZ_KV814402.1:0-51131 GCF_001813925.1 Corynebacterium sp. HMSC072D12 | reverse complement strand
CCTAAATCCACACGAAATGTCCCTTAAGCCGACTTTGAGGTGAGCGGCTAGCCCGAGCCTCCAGCTACCGCCTTAGCTACCATGACCGCCGGTAAAGGCCGGTACAAATTCAGCCCCACTCGCTGTTTGTGCAGGAGGTGGGGCTGTTTAGCTTGGAGGGAATGACGGGAATCGAACCCGCGTCTTCAGCTTGGAAGGCTGAGGTATTAGCCACTATACGACATTCCCACAACCGGTAATCTCCAACTTTCAAGGCCTTGACTTTGAAAGTCTCAACGTTGAAAGCCGTTGAATCGGCGTGCGCACTACTTTAGCGCACACGGGCGCTGAAAAGAAAATGGGAACTAGAAAGGGGTAAAGGACGTTATTTTGGATAGGTACATAATCCCAACAACACACAATTCGACTCTTTAGTGAAAGTGGTGCTTTCGTGAGCTCGTTATTGCTCCTTATCCTCGTCGTCGGCGGCGGCGCCTGGTTCCTTTCTTCGCGCAACGGGAAGAAGCAGCAAGAGCTGCGAGAATCCCAGCGTTTTGAGGATGCGATGGCGGATGCGCGCCGCTGGACTGAGCGTTTGGGTGGCCAGGTGATGAACTTGAGCGGTACGGATACCGCCTCCCAGCAGGCTATGGCGGATGCCTCTGAGCGTTTTACCGCGGCCAATTCGGCGATTTCCCGCGCCACAACCGTCAAGCAAGCGCACCTAGCGCGCGAGTCCGCACTGGAGGGGCTCTATTATGTGGCGGCCGCGCGTGAGATTATGGGCATGGATCCGGGCCCGGAGCTGCCACCGCTGGAGGGCCAGCGCCAGGCCGGCAAGGTGACGGAGACCCGCACGGTGGAGGCCAACGGGGAGACGCTGACGGCGTCGCCAAGCGCATCTGCAGAAACCCCCAACTACTACCCGGGTGGTGTTGTCGCAGGACGCCCGGTCCCGGCCGGCTGGTACTCGCGCCCGTGGTGGGCTGACGCGTTGACCACCGGCGTGTGGATGGTGGGATACTCCATGATGTTCAACGCCATGTTCGCCGGCATGGCGGGAGTGGGCTACTCCGCCGCAGCCGCTGAAAGCGGCGACTGGGGCGGAGACATGGGCGGCGCCGAGGGTATGGACGGCGGCGCCATGGATGGTGCCGGTGACGCCGGGGGAGGCGAGGAGGGCGGCTTTTTCGACGGCCTGTTTGGTGGCGACGGGGGCGATGGCGGAATGTTTGATTTCGACTTCGACTTCTAGCGCTAAAGCTGCCCCTGACGTGGGGAAACAAAGTTTAATTGGGGCCGGTGTTGGGATAGTCAAGCAGCTATCGGTACACTAGCCCCAGTATGAAGCGCAGCTGCGTGCGGAACTTCCGGGCGCAGAGGCTTTCCATACGGGGCGTGGCGCAGCTTGGTAGCGCACCTGCTTTGGGAGCAGGGGGTCGCAGGTTCAAATCCTGTCGCCCCGACGTATGGGGGCCTGGACACTCATCCAGGCCCCCTAATTTCATCTTTGAACGATCACAATCAGGAGAGTTTCTCGTGAAGACCACCGTAGACAAGCTGAGCGATACCCGCGTCAAGCTCACCGTCAACGTTCCGTTTGCTGAGCTGGACAAGGAAATCGATCAGGCCTACGCGGCGATCGCGCAGCAGGTTTCCATCCCGGGTTTCCGTAAGGGCAAGGCTCCGCGCCAGCTTATCGACGCCCGCTTTGGTCGTGGCCCCATCCTCGAGCAGGTCGTCAACGACATGCTGCCGTCCCGCTACGAGCAGGCCGTTGAAGAAAACGATCTCAAGGTTATTGGTCAGCCGGAGATTGACATTGCCAAGCTGGAGGACAACGACTTCGTCGAGTTCACCGCTGAGGTAGACGTTCGTCCCGAGTTTGAGGTGCCGGACTTCTCCAAGATTTCCGTCAAGGTGCCGGCGCTGGAGACTTCCGAAGAGGACGTCGACAAGGCGCTCGAGGACCTGGCTTCCCGCTTCGGTGAGCTCAAGGACACCAAGCGCAAGATGAAGACCGGTGATTTCGCTATCGTCGACATCACCACCGAAGTTGATGGCACCAAGCTAGATGAGGCTTCCCACGAGGGTATGACCTACCGCATCGGTGACGACAACCTGATTAAGGGTCTCGATACCGCACTGCGTGGCATGAAGACCGATGAGGACAACGAGTTCACCACCACCATCCAGTCCGGTGAGCACGAGGGCGAAGAGGCCACCGTGAAGGTCCACGTCCAGCAGACCAAGGAGCGCAAGCTGCCGGATCTCGACGACGAGTTCGCGCAGATGGCCTCCGAGTTCGACACCATCGACGAGCTGCGAGAGGACACCAAGTCCCGCGTCGAAGAGTCCAAGAAGTCCGAGCAGGCTGCTGCCATCCGCGATGAGGTCCTGAAGGCCGCTCTGGCAGAGGTTTCCTTCGAGCTGCCGTCCTCCATCGTTGATGAGCAGGTTCACGCTCAGCTGCACCAGGTCATGGGCCAGCTGGCTCACGACGAGAAGGCTCTGGCCCAGCTGCTTGAGGCACAGGGCACGACCCGCGAGGAGTTCGACGCTGATGCTCGCAAGTCCGCTGAGGAATCCGTCCGCACCCAGCTCTTCCTCGACGCCCTGGCTGAGATCGAGGAGCCGGAGGTGTCCCAGCAGGAGCTGACCGACCACATCCTGTTCACCGCGCAGTCTTACGGCATGGACCCGAACCAGTTCATCCAGCAGCTGCAGTCCAGCAACCAGCTGGGTAACCTGTTCTCTGACGTTCGCCGTGGCAAGGCCCTGGCAATGGCCATCTGCCGTGCCGAGGTCACCGATGAAGAGGGCAACAAGGTTGACGTTGACCAGTACTTCGGTGAAATCGAAGAAGCGGACGCTGCTGAAGCTTCCGAGGAGAAGTAATCTCCCGCTTGTAACGCGCTGCTGCCACATGTGTGGTGGCGAGCGCGCATGAAACCCCGGATTCAGGTAACTCAAGGATGAGCCTGAATCCGGGGTTTGTGTCATTGTGAACGCCCTCTAGGAGTCTTTGAGTACTTCGTAGAGGGCGCGATGGGTGTTGGCTGGGGATACCGCTAGCCGTTCGTGGCTCTAAAGGCCTCGTCGGTCAACTGCAGGAAGCGCATAACGTAATCCTTGACAAAGTCTGCGGTGCGTTGATTGAGATGTCCGGACTCTTCGAAAAGGGTGGGGGATTGGCCCAGAAATACTTCGGGCTGACCAGGGAGCGGCATATCGAAGTAGGACAGGGCGAGGCGAAGGTTCTTCTGTGAACTGTAGCCGCCCATGCGGCCTACAGAGTGGCTAATGATACCTGCGGGAAGGTTTTTCCACGCCACATCTGAGTTGGGTTTAGAGCCGATGTCCACTGCGTTTTTGAGGCAGGCGGGGATAGTGCGGTTGTTCTCTGGCGTAATGAAGAGGATCCCGCTCGAGTTCTTGATGGTCTCGCGAAAGGTGGTGTACTCAGCCGGAGTGGGCTTGTCCGTGACGGCGGGGTCATCGTAGTCAAAGTCATAGAGCGGCAAGTCACGGATTTCCACGATGTTTGCCTCGTAGTCTTCAGGGATCATTGTGAGCACCTCGTGTGCAATCTTGCGTGCAAATGACTCTCGACGCAGGCTGCCGACGATAACGCTGATACGTGGGGTGGTCATGGTAAACCTTCTTTCTTAGTTGGGTGTAGGGAGACGTGGTCAAGGGAGAAAAGGCTTGCAGCCAAAGGCCGGTGGTGGGCCGGCAGCGTGGGCGGCGGTGAGGAAGCCATCTACTTTGTCTCCTTCTTCATGGCGGAAGTACAGTTCGATGAGCCCTAGAAGACCCCCGAGGACGGCCTCTCGTGCGGCGGATGTATTCAACAGCCGCATGGCTGCGGGTTGGTTTCCTTCGCGGATGGCTTCAAACAGCGCGATGGTCTCAAGCCAGCTTCCTTGGTCCGGTCGCGGAAAAGGTTTAGAAATCCCAGTCATCATCACTCGTTTCTTCAGCAGTACCAATGACATAGGAGGAACCAGATCCGGAGAAGAAGTCATGGTTCTCATCTGCTCCGGGGGCTAGGGCCGCGAGGATTTCTGGGTTCACTTCCGTTTCTTCGGGCGGGAAGTAATCCGGGTAGCCCAAATTCATGAGTGCCTTATTGGCGTTATAGCGAACGAACACGGCTACATCATCCATGAGTCCCAAAGGCTCATATAGCTCGCCGGAATAGTCCAGCTCTAGTGCATAAAGCTCTTCGAGCAAAGAAATGGTGAAATCATGCATTTCCTTCTGCCGTAGCGGGGTCGTGGATTCCAAACCGCGCTGATACTTGTAGCCCGAGTAGTAGCCGTGCACTGCCTTGTCACGCAGAATGAGGCGAATCATGTCTGCCGTATTTGTCAGGGTGGCGTGGACAGAAAAGTGCAAGGGAAGATAGAAACCCGCGTAGAGAAGCAGCGAGGAAAGCAGCGTCGATGACACCTTGCGTTTGAGTGGATCCGGCCCAAAATAGTGCGCGAGCACTTTCTTGGCGCGTGCCTGGAGAAGGTCGTTATTCACCGCCCAGCGGTATGCTTCATCAATTTCCTTTGTACTGCTCAGGGTAGAAAACACTGAAGAGTAAGAACGGGCATGGACTGACTGCATGAAGGCGATGTTGGTATACACGGCCTCCTCGTGTTCGGTGCGGGCATCTTGAATCTGACAGATTTCTCCCACAGTGGCCTGGACAGTATCCAGGGTGGTGAGTCCCGTGAACACCCGCATGGTGAGGTTGCGTTCCTCGGGCGTCATCTTCTGCCACGCCGGGAGATCATTAGAAAGCGGGACCTTCTCTGGCAACCAAAAATTGGCGGTGAGACGGTTCCACACTTCAAGATCCTTGTCATCGCTCACCCGGTTCCAATTGATGGCGCGGATGCGGGCTGAAGGATCATGCCGGTAGCTCGGCGGGGTAACTGAAATGCTGGTTAGTTCAGCACTGTTCGATGTTGAAGACATAGCTTCCTTCTTTCTGAGTGAATGGTTGTAGACAAGGGGAGGGCCGTGCTCCTACAAAGCACAGGAGACGCAGCCTTCGACCTCGGTTCCTTGGAGCGCGGATTGGCGTAAACGGATGTAGTAGAGGGTCTTGATTCCGGCTTTCCAGGCATAGATTTGTGCCTTGTTGATGTCCCGCGTGGTGGTATCAGCGGTAAAGAACAAGGTCAGGGAAAGTCCTTGGTCCACGTGTTGGGTGGCCATGGCGTAGGTGTCGATGATTTTTTTGTATCCCACGGCGTAGGAGTCATCGAAATACTCCAGGTTGTCGTTGGTCATTTCCGGCGCGGGGTAGTACACGCGCCCCAAGCGGCCTTCCTTGCGTATTTCAATTTTGGAGGCAATCGGGTGGATGGACGCGGTGGAGTCATTGATGTAGGAAATTGATCCAGTGGGTGGAACTGCCTGCAAGTAGGCGTTGTAGATGCCGTCTTGCATCACTTGTTTCTTGAGCCGTAGCCAATCCTCGCGTTGAGGAATCTGCACGCCTGCTTCATGGAAGAGCTGTTTTACGTGTTCAGTGGCTGGCACCCAGTCTTGGTCGATGTATTTGTCAAAGTAGGCGCCAGTGGCATAGGTGGATTCTTCGAAGCCTGTGAATCGTTGACCTTTTTCAACCGCGAGTGCATGGGATGCGCGGAGCGCATGGTAGGTCACCGTGAGGAAATAGATATTTGTAAAGTCCAGTGCCTCGGCGCAGCCATAAGGAATACGCTGTGAAGCAAGGAAGCCGTGGAGATTCATTTGGCCCAGACCAATGGCATGCATGGAGGCATTTCCGTGAGCGATGGAAGGAACAGCTTCGATATTCGTCAGGTCTGAAACCTTCGTGAGGGCACGTACTGCGGTTTCGACGGTCTCCCCAAAGTCCGGTGATTCAAAAGCCTTCGCAATGTTGAGCGAACCTAGATTGCAGGAAATATCCTGGCCGACGGTGGTGTAGTCACCCGAAGCTCCGTAGGTCGATGGCGTGTTGACCTGGAGGATTTCACTACACAGGTTGGACATATTGATATGTCCTTTGAGGGGATTAGCGCGGTTGACCGTATCCTCAAAGAGGATGTAGGGGTATCCGGATTCAAACTGAAGCTCAGCCAGCGTGGTGAAAAACTCGCGGGCCTTAATGGTCGTGTGAGAAATTCGCGGATTGGCAACCAACTCGTCGTAGCACTCGGTGATGGACATGTCAGACATGGCTACGCCGTACTCGCGAGCGATGTCATACGGGCTAAAAAGATGCATATCCTTGTTCTCTTTGGCCAGCCGGAAGGTTATATCTGGAATAACAACCCCCAGCGAAAGAGTCTTGATGCGGACTTTCTCATCGGCATTTTCCCGCTTGGTATCCAGGAAGCGAAGAATATCTGGATGGTGCGCATGCAGGTAGACGGCTCCAGCGCCCTGCCGGGCGCCCAATTGGTTGGCATAGCTGAAGCTATCTTCGAGAATTTTCATGACTGGGACTACGCCGGAAGCCTGGTTCTCAATCTTTTTGATCGGGGCTCCGGATTCGCGCAGATTGCTCAGCAACAAGGCCACTCCACCACCGCGCTTTGATAGTTGCAGTGCAGAGTTCACGCTGCGGCCAATGCTCTCCAGATTGTCTTCGATTCGCAGAAGGAAGCAGGAGACCATTTCGCCGCGCTGGGCTTTGCCTGCGTTGAGAAAAGTAGGGGTGGCGGGCTGGAAGCGTCCGGTCATGATGTCATCCACCAGCTTTTCTGCGAGCTCTTCGTCGCCCTGTGCAAGGTATAAAGCTGTGGTGGCGACACGTTCTTCGTAGCCTTCTAGGAATCGGGAGCCATCAAAGGTTTTCAGTGCATATGAAGTAAAGAACTTAAATGCGCCGAGGAAGGTGCGGAACTGGTGCTTAGCTTGATGTGCTCTGTCGTACATGGCGCACAGAAAGGCGTCATCATAAAGCTCAAGGAAATCCCGCTCGTAGTACTCGTTATCAACCAACCATTCCAAGCGTTGCTTGGTGGAATCGAACTGATGCATGCGGGGAGCGACATGGTGCGTGACATAGTCTTGTGCTGCCTGAATGTCCTTGTCAAACTGGATTTTTCCAAAAGCGTCGAACAAGTTCAGCTGCGCGTTGAGTGCGTGGTAGCTTTTGCGCTTGCCGACACCGCCGGCATTGTCTGCTGAAGCAGTGCGGGGCGTAGCGCCAATAGTCTGTGTGGGGGTGGCATCAAGAGACCACATTGTGTTGTCCAATCTGTGTGATGCGGATGTGTTCTTCATCTTGTGGGGGATTAATGGGGTGTCATCGTTAGCTGCTTTTGCTGCTCCCAAAACTTTTGAAGGCCCTGCTTTACGGCGGCAATGTCCTTCTGGGTGCCGAGAAGCTCGAAGTGATACAGCTCCGGTACGTGGCACTTGGCGGAAATGATGCGTCCGGCGACGCAGTAAGCACTTCCGAAGTTGGTATTCCCTGAGGTAATAACGCCCCGGATAAAGGAGCGGTTGATTGGGTCATTGAGGAAGTCGATGACCTGTTTGGGGACTGCGCGTTTGAGCGAGCCTCCGCCGTAGGTGGGAACGATGAGTACGTACGGGTGTGAAACCTGGATCATCCCGGTTTTCTTGGGGCGCAGCGGAATGCGCACCGCGGGTCTATCTAAGCGTTCGACGAATCTTTTTGTGTTTTCTGAAACGCTAGAAAAATACACCAAATCTGGTGAGTCTGACATAGCAATCCTGCTCATCCTGGCCTTAGCCATAAGTGGGATAGGTGATATTCGAAAAGACTAACTACGCAATGGCGTAGTTGCAACTACGGCCCAACGTAGTTTTGAAAAGGGCAGGTGAAAGTAGGATTAATGCAAAGGGGAAGGTCTAACGGCTGTGGTGTGCTACAAACACTGCGTCGGTAGCTGGGCGTCCAAGCACTACCCACTGAGTGCTGCCGGCCACCTGTATTTCGAGAGAATCTGAAAAGGGCGCTCCCTCGCGCGTGCTAAGAACAGCCCCTGTGACAATGCCGCGCTCTTCAAGGAACTTCAGCAGTTGTGGGTCGGAATCAGAAATGCGTTCCACGGTCACTTGCGGTTGTGCACCGCTGTCGGTGAGACGGTGCGCACTGGGGATTGTGATCTGTCCATCAACCGTAGGGATAGGATCGCCGTGCGGATCCCTAGTGGGGTAATTAAGGAACTTATCTACACGTTCTATGAGCATGTCGGACACCGCGTGTTCGAGATTTTCGGCTTCATTATGGACTTCGTCCCACGTGTAGTCCAATGCTTGAACCAAAAAAGACTCAAGCAATCGGTGGCGGCGCACCATGACCAATGCGTACTGCCTGCCAAGTTCGGTTAACTCCACAGAGCCATAGGGCGTGTGTGACACGAGCCCTTGCTTCGACATTTTGCGCACTGCATCGGAAACCGAGGAGAGCTTGAGTCCCAACTGTTTCGCTATAAGTGTGGCGGTAACGGGCTCGGACGACCATTCCTTTAGCCCCCAGATTGCTTTCAAATAGTTCTGGGTACTGGTGGATAGCTCGGAAACAGACATGAGCAAATGTTAACCCAGCTTCCGTATGCGCCTTTGGTGCTGCGCCCCAACGCTCATAGCGAACAGAGGCCAAGTTTGAGAGGAATGCCGGTAAGGTGGGGCCAGTTAAAGCATTCTTCACTTGAAGGAGAACCATTAATGTCTGAGAAGATTTCAATGAACTCGTCGTCTACGGGTATGAATCTGAGCGATAGCGTGTATGAGCGCCTGCTGCGCGAGCGCATTATCTTCCTGGGAACCCAGGTGGATGATGAGATTGCCAACAAACTGTGCGCCCAGATCCTCCTGCTGTCCGCAGAGGACCCCACGCGCGATATTTCGCTTTACATCAATTCCCCGGGTGGCTCGGTCACCGCGGGCATGGCCATCTACGACACGATGAAGTACTCGCCGTGCGACGTGGCTACGTATGGCATGGGCCTGGCCGCTTCGATGGGCCAGTTCCTGCTCTCCGGCGGCACCAAGGGCAAGCGCTACGCGCTGCCGCACGCCCGCATCATGATGCACCAGCCTTCCGCTGGTGTGGGTGGTACCGCCGCAGATATCGCCATCCAGGCCGAGCAGTTCGCGCAGACCAAGCGCGAGATGGCTGAGCTCATCGCTGAGCACACCGGCCAGACCTTCGAGCAAATCACCAAGGATTCGGACCGCGACCGCTGGTTCACCGCCCAGCAGGCCAAGGAATACGGCATCGTCGACCACGTCATCGAGTCCGTCAACGGTCCTATCACCAACTAGGGAACAAGGAGCTTTATCACTATGTCTAACCTTCAGATGCCTTCTTCCCGCTACGTTCTGCCGGAGTTTATTGAGCAGAACGCACAGGGATCGAAGACCACCAACCCGTATTCCAAGCTCTTTGAAGAGCGCATCATCTTCCTGGGCACCCAGGTCGATGACACCTCCGCCAACGACATCATGGCGCAGCTGCTGGTCTTGGAGTCCCAGGATCCGGACCGCGACATCACGATGTACATCAACTCCCCGGGTGGCTCGTTTACCGCGCTGATGGCTATCTACGACACCATGCGCTACGTCCGTCCGGACGTGCAGACCGTGTGTCTGGGCCAGGCCGCATCCGCAGCGGCTGTTCTGTTGGCCGCCGGTGCTCCGGGCAAGCGCGCTGCGCTGCCGAACTCTCGTGTGCTGATTCACCAGCCGCGTACGCAGGGCACGCAGGGCCAGGTGTCGGACCTTGAGATCGAGGCCAACGAGATCGAGCGCATGCGCCGCCTCATGGAGGAGACCCTGGCTGAGCACACCGGCCGCACTGCGGAGCAGGTGCGCATCGATACTGACCGCGACAAGATTCTTACCGCGCAGGAAGCCGTTGACTACGGTCTCATCGATACCGTCTTTGATTACCGCAAGCTCAACGCCTAAGTAATCAAGCTTAAAGCCCCGCTGTCTAGTAGATAGCGGGGCTTCGGCCATGCTTAGGCTTCGTAGGGCGGCAGGATGGCCTCGGGGGACTCGGGGAGGATCTGGCCGCCGTCAATGATGATGGTCTGGCCCGTTATGTAGCCTGCTTCGCGGGAGGCGAGGAAGGCCGCGGCGTTGCCGATATCGCGCGGGGAACCTAAGCGGTGCATAGGGACGGAGCGTGCCATTTGGTCGAGGTACTCCTGACCCTGGCCCTCCAAACCCTCGGTGAGGATGTTGCCTGGCAGAACACCATTGATGGTGATGCCATCACGGGCAACTTCCAGTGCCGCGGAGCGCATGAAGCCTTGTTGTGCGGCCTTCGAAGCGCCGTAGTGCGCCCAGCCTGGGTAGCCGGTGTGCGAGCCGGTGATAGACGTCGTGATGACGATGCGCCCGTAGCCCGCTTTCTTCATGTAGGGCAGTGCTTCCTGCACCACGGTGAACGTGCCGTGCGTGTTGATGGCGAACATGGCGTCCCATTGCTCGTCGGTTATGTCCTCGAGCGGGCAGTTGGGGAAGACACCGGCGTTGGAACAGACGATGTCGATGCGGCCATAGCGCTTGACGACGTCCCTGTAGAGGTTGCGGACGGAGTCGCGCGAGGTGACGTCGACAAGCAGGGCGTCCGCCCCGAGTTCTTCGGCAGTCTTCTGCGCGGCCTCGAGGTTGAGGTCAGCGATGACGACGGTCGCGCCGGCTTCGCGTAGAGCGCTGACGATGCCGCGGCCGATTCCGGCGGCGCCGCCGGTGACGATGGCAACGTGGTCCTGAAGATTAAACATGTACTGCTCCTAAGCGGTTGGGGCTGTGTGCCCCTCCAGCCTAGGCCGCCACGGTCTGGGGTGCTGTCTGCTTGGTGGTTGCCGTGTAGGCGCGCACACCGATGAGGGAGATTGCGGCCAACACAGCGGTAGCGCCGGCGAGGGTGTAGAGCCCCGTTGGGGTCCAGCCGCTTTCGAGCAGATAGCCCGCCAGGATGGGAGCGAGGGTAGCGCCCACGCGAGCGATGCCGATGGCAGCGCCCATACCCGTGGTGCGCAGCGCCGAAGGGTAAGCCTCCGGGGTGACGGTGTAAAGGCCGGAGATGCAGGCGTTGAGGGTAAGGCCTACGCCGACTCCGAGGGCAAACATGAGGGAAGGCACGGCGGTGGAGTTAATGAAGCCGACGAGGACGACGGAGGAGATAAGACAGAAGACGATGAGCAGGGGGCGGGCGTCGATGCGCGTGGTGAACAGGCCGAAGAGGATGGCGCCGATAGCACCGCCGAAGGAAAGCATGATGCCGCCGATGATGCCCTGCTGGGCGGTAAGGCCCTCGGCGGTAAGAAGCTTCGGGGTCCACTGCGAGGTGAAGTTGTAGGCAAACATGATGAAGCTGAAGGCCAGCCAGAGCTTGATGGAGGTGCGCAGGAACTGCGGCGAGACGAGGTCCTTGTAGGAGGCCTTGTGGCTGGTGCGCGGGCGGACGCTGACGTCTCCCGTGAGGCCGAGTTTGGCGGTGATGGTGCGCACCGTGTCCATGCGGCCACGGGCGGCGAGGAAGTCTGCGGACTCGGGGACGAAAGCAACCGTGAGGATAAGGGCGACAACTGTGAGTGCTGCGCCAACCCAGAATATGGGCTGCCAGGTATCGAAGGAGGAGGCGACAACGCCGCAGAAGGAGGCACCGAGGCCATAGCCGGAGGCGTAGATGGCGACGGCCAGGCCGCGGAAGCGCAGGTTGGAGTACTCGCTGACGAGCACGGTGACACAGACAAGGACGCCGCCGACGCCAATGCCGGTGATGAGGCGGCACAGCAACAGCAGGCTAAATGTAGGCGCGAGGGCGGTGAGCACGAGGCCGACGAGGTCAATGACGAGCGAGACCGTGATGAGGGTGGTGCGTCCAAGGCGGTCAGCCAACGGGGCGAGGAAGAGCGAGCCAAGGCCGATGCCGATGAGGGCGGAGGACAGGAGCCAGCCAAGGGAAGAATCGGACAGCGCGAACTCTTCGCTGACGGTGCCGGCGCCGAAGGCCATGGCCACCATGTCATAGCCGTCGAGTGCATTGAGGAAGAGGGCAATGGCGATGATGAGCCATTGGCGTGCGCCCATGGGGGAGCGGTCGATGAGTTCGCGGATGTCCATGAAAATCTTTCTGCTGATAGAGCGGTTTCGATGTAAGTTAGTGAACCGCTCTGTCTATGTCCACTAACTGCCGTTTTAAATTCAAGGGCGCGCCGCTGAGTGAGGAATAGCGCTCGAGTCTGAGTGGTTTACTAGAGTGGAACAAACTGCGGTAAAATCGCCCCACCATAACCCCAGAGAAAAGAGTTGAAAGGCCTTCATGGCACGTATGCAAGAAAGCGCTGACCTGCTCAAGTGTTCCTTCTGTGGAAAGAGTCAGAAGCAGGTGAAGAAGCTTATCGCCGGCGGCGGCGTCTACATCTGTGACGAGTGCATCGAGCTCTGCAACGAAATCATCGAGGAGGAGCTCGGCGCGGCTCAGGCCGAGGCGGACGAAGAGAAGGAGATGCGCCTTCCGCGTCCTTCGGAGATTTCGGCTTTTCTGGATAAGTACGTCATTGGCCAGGACCAGGCCAAGCGCGTGTTGTCGGTGGCTGTGTACAACCACTACAAGCGCATCAAGGCTGAGGAGGCCGCGGGCCTGGAGGGCCGCCGGAAGAAGGCGCAGGATGAAGAAGTTGAGATTTCTAAGTCCAACATCCTGATGCTGGGCCCGACGGGATCCGGTAAAACCTACTTGGCGCAGACCTTGGCGCGTTTGTTGGACGTCCCCTTCGCCATCGCGGATGCCACGAGCCTGACCGAGGCTGGCTACGTGGGCGAGGACGTCGAGAACATCCTGCTCAAGCTGCTGCAGGCTGCGGACTTTGATGTGGAACGCGCGCAGCACGGCATCATCTACGTCGATGAGGTGGACAAGATCTCCCGCAAGTCGGAGAATCCATCGATTACCCGCGATGTGTCCGGTGAAGGCGTCCAGCAGGCGCTGCTGAAGATCCTTGAAGGAACCGTGGCGGCGATCCCGCCGCAGGGTGGGCGCAAGCACCCGAATCAGGAATTCATCCAGTTGGATACGACGAACATCCTTTTCATCGTGGCCGGTGCTTTTGCGGGCTTGGATAAGGTGATTTCGGAGCGCGTGGGCAAGAAGGGCGTGGGCTTTGGCGCCAAGCTGGAAACTAAGGATGAGAAGGAATCAGTCGACTTCTTCTCCCAGGTGCGTCCGGAGGACCTGGTGAAGTTCGGCCTCATCCCCGAGTTCATCGGCCGCCTGCCGGTGGTTGCCACGGTGGATAACCTGGACCGCGAATCGCTAGTTAAGGTGCTCGTGGAGCCGAAGAACTCGCTGGTCAAGCAATACCAGCGCCTGTTCAGCATGGATGGTGCGGAGCTGCACTTCGAGGATGAGGCGCTGGAGGCAATCGCCGAGCTCGCGCTCGAGCGCAAGACCGGTGCCCGCGGCCTGCGTGCCATCATGGAGGAGCTGCTCGTGCCCATCATGTATGACCTCCCAGACCGCGAGGACATCGCCAGCGTCCACATCACGCAGGACTGCGTGACCGACGGCGGCGAGCCGGAGTTCGTGTACTCGGATGAGGCGAAGGAATCCGCCTAAACGGCATCTCTTAAAAGGCATCTTCAAGGTTGAAGATGCCTTTTGTGCTGTCTACATGGCGTTTTCAGGTCTAAAAACGCCTTCTGTCAGATGCCATCTGCCTGTTGGGGCAAAGGAACCAGATGAATGGGACCATGTAGCTGTGGAGTGAGATTGTGACCTGGGCTTGTGCTCAGGCCGGCGCGCAGATGGTTCCTTTACTTTGGTTTCTTTGCTCGCGCGGTGCTGGGGAGAGGGCTCTAATCGTAGAGTCCCCGCCGGCGCGTCATTCGTAGAGGCTCGCTGACGCGTCGCCCTCGTCCTCGGTGGAGTAGACATCCAAGGGCGCGGACTCAGCATCAAGCTCGGTTTCGTTCTGGGTGAGGTAGGACTCGAAGCCGATGTCCGGGATGTTCGCCGTAAGGAAAGCCAGCACAGCATCGACCGCCATGCGGTGCAGCCCCTCAGTGTTGTTGTGGGTGTACATGTTGATGTCGAGCAGGTTGCTCATCATCGCGTGATTCGTCACCCGGTACATCGAGAGCGCAGAAATCAGCGTGAAAATATCGTTGGCGGAAATTCCCGGGCGGAACGCGCCGGAATCTTGGCCCAGCATGAGCAGCCTGTCGAGGTGGAGGGAGATCTCGGACACGTCGACAAGCGCCTGCGAGGACTCCAGCACACTGTGGGAGGATTCCATCGTTAGCATCCGGATGGCTTCGGGGTTATTCACATGTTGGCGGAACAACCAATCCACCAAGGTGCGCACGCCCTCGACTGGGACAGCAGAATTGATCTCGAGGCTGCCCTCTGGCGGGTTGAGGCGCCGCGCTGCCGCTGCCAAGGCTTGCTGGTAGAGCCCCTTCTTATCCCCGAAGTAGTAGTGGATCATGCGCTTGGACATCCCAGACAGCTTCGATACGGTCTCGAGCTTGGTTTCGGCATAACCATGCTCCGAAAACTCCGATATCGCAACATCGATCACGTGCTCAACAGAGCCGGAGTCGACCGATGAAGTCTCAGTGCTCATGGAAGGTCCCGTCTAGTCGATGGATATGCGTACAGTTGTCCACTATGCCGAAAAAAGACGGCCGTGGAGCTCAAGTACAAAGAACTCGCATCTTTCGGGGGTAAAATCACACCCCACGGGGGCGAAAAACGGGACTAGGGTGGGAAGGTGAATACCCAGCCGAAAGGACTCGCACATGACTGCATCGAAACCCGTCAAGATCACCGTGACCGGCGCAGCCGGCAACATCGCGTACTCCCTGCTGTGGCGCATCGCTGCGGGCGATGTCTATGGCAAGGACACTCCAGTTGAACTCGCATTGCTGGAAATCCCGGACGCCGTTGGCGCCGCTGAGGGCGTGGCCATGGAACTTAATGACTCCGCCTTCCCGCTCCTTCGCGGCATTACCGTCACCGATGATCCGGAGGTGGCCTTCAAGGACACCAAGGCCGCTTTCCTCGTGGGATCCCGCCCGCGCAGCAAGGGCATGGAGCGCGCCGACCTGCTGGAGGCCAACGGCGCCATCTTCACCGTGCAGGGCAAGGCGCTGAATGACGTCGCTGCGCGCGACGTCCGCGTCCTCGTCGTGGGCAACCCGGCCAACACCAACGCCTACATCGCCGCGAACAGCGCTCCGGACCTGGACCCGAGCCAGTTCAGCGCGCTCATGCGTCTGGACCACAACCGCACGCTGAGCCAGGTGTCCCTCAAGACGGGAGTGCCCACCGCGGAGCTGACCAAGGTTGCCGTTTGGGGCAACCACTCCGCCTCCCAGTTCCCGGACCTGACCTTCTCCAACGCCGAGGTGGATGAGGATTGGTACAAGGAAGAGATGATTCCGAAGGTGGCCAAGCGCGGCGCCGAGATCATCGCCGTACGCGGTAAGTCTTCAGCTGCCTCCGCAGCCTCTGCCGCGGTGGATCACATGCACGATTGGATCCATGGCACCGAGGACTGGCGTACCGCAGCCGTCGTCTCCGATGGCTCCTATGGCGTGGACGAGGGCCTCGTCGCAGGTTTCCCCACCGTCGCCCGCGACGGCAAGTGGGAAATCGTGCAAGGCCTCGAGCTCAACGATTTCCAGAAGGAGCGCATCGAGGCTTCGGTTCAAGAGCTGCGTGAGGAGCGCGAGGCCGTAGCCCACCTGCTCAAGGACTAAGACTCAAGCACTAAGTTATCGATGAGCCGCACCGGCCCCACCTGCGCTGCAACGAGCGCCAGGGCGGGCCGGTGTTGTGCATCAACGGGCTCGAGCGTGGCTGGATCTACCACGGTGAGGTAGTCCACAGTCACGCCGGGGGAGGAGGCGAGCTGCGCGCTCGCCTCGTCCAGGGATGCACCATCCCGCAGTGCGAAGAGAGCCTGAGACAGCGCCACGGCTTGCTCTCGCTCGACAGGGCTCAGGCGAGAGTTGCGGCTGGACTCGGCCACGCCGTCCGCCGCGCGGACGATGGGCGCGCTGATGATGTCGAGTGGCAGGTCGAGGGCCGCCACCAAGCGCCGAATAATGGCTACCTGCTGGGCATCCTTCTGCCCGAAGTAGGCGCGTTCGGGGCGCACGAGAGTGAATAGCTTGCTCACCACAGTGGCCACGCCGTCGAAGTGGCCGGGGCGCGAAGCACCTTCCAAGACCGAGCCCATCTCACCCGTGCGCACCCACACCCGCGGGGTACCACCCGGGTACATCTCCTCCACGCTGGGGGCGAAGACCGCATCGACTCCCAATGAGTCCAGCAGCGCGGCATCCGCGTCGAGGTCGCGCGGGTAGGCGCGGTAGTCCTCGCAATCGCCGAGGTCGGTGAATTGGAGGGGATTGACAAAGACCGAGCACACCACGGTGTCATTCTCCTCGCGGGCCCGGCGCACGAGTGAAGCGTGGCCGTCGTGAAGCGCGCCCATCGTGGGCACCAATCCGACGGTGCCGGATGCGGCCGCGCGGAAGGCGCGGAGTTCAGATTTAGTTGTGAAGATCTGCATGGCCCAAACTTTAGTCCTCGAAGGATTCCTCGGCGTTGGGGAAGGAGCGCTCGCCCACATCGGCCACGTAATTCTTCGCACCCTCCAGCAACGCGCCGCGCAAGTCCGCATAGCGGCGCACGAAGCGCGGCGCCTTGGGTCCGCCCAGCCCGAAGGCATCGGTCCACACCAGGATCTGGCCGTCGGTCTGCGCGCCGGCACCGATGCCGATGGTGGGGATGGGCAGTTCCTTGGTCACCTCCTCAGCCAACGCAGCCGGGACCATCTCCAGTACCACGGCGAAGGCGCCGGCGTCGGCAAGCGCGCGGGCGTCCGTGTGCAGCTTCTCCGCACCGGCACCGCGGCCCTGGACCACGAAGCCGCCCAAGGCGTGAACCTGTTGGGGCGTGAATCCGATGTGGGCGCAGACGGGGATGCCGGCGGCGACAAGCGCGGCAACAATCGGTGCGCGCTCGGCACCGCCCTCGAGCTTCACGGCCTGCGCGCCGGTTTCCTTCATGATGCGCACGGCAGACTCTAGTGCCTGGGTGGGGCCGGCCTCATAGGAACCGAAGGGCAAGTCCACCACCACGAAGGCGCGGGAGGTAGCTGAAACCACCGCGCGGGCCAGCGGGATCGTCTCATCGAGGGTGAGTGAGAGCGTGGTTTCGCGGCCCAGGACCACATTGGCCAAGGAATCGCCGACGAGCAGGAGATCCACCCCGGCTTCATCGAAGATTTCGGCGGTCATGCAGTCATAGCTCGTCAGGCACGCAAAGGCCTGAGAGTTCTCTTTGGCTTGAGCAAAGAAGCGGGTGCGGAGACGGGCGCGGTGGCCAGGATTGTGAGACATGCTCTTACTCTAGACAGGGCGCTAGTGCCAGTTGACGTACAGGGTAGAGTTGGCCAGGTGACTGATCAGAATAAAGAGCAACTCGTTGGCACCAACCGCGCGGACCAGCTTCCCAAGTCCTGGGAGCCGCAGGCAGTAGAGAAAGACCTCTACGAAGGCTGGGTAAACGCCGGTTACTTCACCCCGGACGCGTCCTCGGAGGCCGAGCCCTATTCCATCGTGCTGCCGCCGCCGAACGTCACCGGCCAGCTGCACATGGGCCACGCGTTGGACCACACTCTGATCGATTCCATCATTCGCCGCAAGCGCATGCAGGGCTATGCCACCCTGTGGCTGCCAGGCGCTGACCACGCCGGTATCGCTACCCAGACCAAGGTGGAGGCCCGCCTGCGTGAGCAGGAGGGCAAGAAGCGCTGGGATTATGAGCGCGAAGAATTCATCAACAAGGTCTGGGAATGGAAGGAAGAGTTCGGCGGCACCATCCAAAACCAGATGCGTGCCATCGGTGACTCGGTGGATTGGTCCCGTGAGCGCTTCACGCTGGATGATGGCCTCTCCCGCGCCGTCCAGACCATCTTCAAGACTCTCTACGACGAGGACCTGATCTACCAGGCCAACCGCCTGGTCAACTGGTCCCCGGTGCTGGAGACCGCCGTCTCCGACATCGAGGTGGTCTACAAGGACGTCGAGGGCGAGCTCGTGTCCATCCGCTATGGCTCGCTGAACGACGATGAACCCCACCTCATTGTGGCCACCACCCGTGTGGAGACGATGCTGGGCGACGTCGCCATTGCCGTCCACCCCGAGGACGAGCGCTACGCCCACCTGGTGGGCCAGGAACTGCCACACCCCTTCCGCGATGACCTGAGCCTGAAGATCATTGCCGATGACTACGTGGACATGGAATTCGGTACTGGTGCAGTGAAGATCACGCCGGCACACGATCCGAATGACTATGCCATGGGCCTGCGCCATGACCTGGACATGCCCACCATCATGGACACCACCGGACACATCGCGAATACCGGCACGAAGTTTGACGGCCTGACCCGCGAAGAGGCCCGCGTAGAGATCCGTGAGGTGCTGCGCGAACAGGGCCGCATTGTCAAGGAGATCCGCCCCTACGTCCACTCCGTGGGCCATTCGGAGCGCTCCGGCGAGCCGATTGAGCCGCGCCTGAGCCTGCAGTGGTTTGTGGCCGTGGAGAAGATGGCGAAGATGTCCGGCGACGCCGTCCGCGAGGGCGATACCACCATCCACCCGAAGTCCCTGGAGCCGCGCTACTTCGAGTGGGTCGATGACATGCACGATTGGTGCATCTCCCGCCAGCTGTGGTGGGGTCACCGCATCCCCATTTGGTACGGGCCAGAGGACGAGGACGGCCAGCGCGACATCATCTGCCTTGGTCCCGACGAGGAAGCGCCGGAAGGCTACGTCCAAGACCCGGACGTTCTGGACACCTGGTTCTCCTCTGCGCTGTGGCCTTTCTCCACGATGGGCTGGCCGGAAAAGACCGCCGATCTGGAGAAGTTCTTCCCCACGAACGTGCTGGTTACCGCCTATGACATCCTCTTCTTCTGGGTCGCACGCATGATGATGTTCGGCACCTTCGCCGGCGCGCACACCCCGGAGCTGCTCGGCGAAGGCAAGGATGGCCGCCCGCAGGTGCCGTTCACGGATATTTACCTCCATGGTCTCGTGCGCGATGAGCAGGGCCGCAAGATGTCGAAGTCCCTGGGCAACGGCATCGACCCGATGGATTGGGTGCGCGACTATGGTGCGGACGCGCTGCGTTTCACCCTGGCCCGCGGTGCCAACCCGGGCGTGGACCTGCCGCTGGCAGTCGACGCTGCCGCCGCCGGACGTAACTTCGCCACCAAGCTCTTTAACGCCACCAAGTTCGCGCTCATGAACGGCGCGGGCGTGGCGGAGCTGCCGGCACGCGACGCGCTGACCGACGCCGACCGCTGGATCCTCGACCGTTCCGAGGAGGTCCGCGCCAAGGTCGACGCCTACCTGGATGACTACCAGTTCGCCAAGGCCAATGAGCTGCTCTACCACTTCGTGTGGGATGAGCTATGTGACTGGTACCTGGAGATTGCCAAGACCCAGATCCCGCGCGACTTCGATGCGGCGAGCGCCGAGGAGCAGGCCACCGGACGCACGACCCAGATCGTTTTGGGCCGCGTTCTTGACCTGGTTCTGCGCTTGCTGCACCCGACCATGCCTTTCGTCACCGAGGTCCTGTGGAAGGCTCTGACTGGCGGGGAGACCATCGTCACCGCGCAGTGGCCTACCCAGGAGCACACCAACGGTGGCGCGGAGAAGGATGAGGTGGCTGCCCGCCGCATTCAGGATGCCGACAAGTTCATCACCGAGCTGCGCCGCTTCCGCTCCGATCAGGGCGTCAAGCCTTCCCAGAAGGTCCCGGGACGCCTCGACTTCGCCGCGGCTGACCTGCAGGAGCAGGAGGGACTCATCCGCAACCTGGCCAATACCACGGAGCCGGGCGAGGACTTCACCGCGTCTGCTTCCATCGAGGTGCGTCTGTCCCAGGCCACCGTTGAGGTCACCTTGGATACCTCCGGTGCCGTCGACGTCGCCGCTGAGCGCAAGCGCTTGGAGAAGGATCTGGCCAAGGCCCAGAAGGAACTGGACCAGACCGGCAAGAAGCTGGGTAACGAGGCCTTCCTGTCCAAGGCGCCGGAGGCAGTCGTGGAGAAGATCCGCGTGCGTCAGCAAGTGGCCCAGGAGGAGGTCGAGCGCATCACCGCACGTCTGGAGGGACTCAAGTAGTGGCGGAGGAGAAGAACCGCGAGGAATTTGAGGTCGTTGATGCCCTCGCGGAGGGCACCGATGGTGGGCCGGTGGAAATCACCGACTCCGGCCTGACCCTCAACCTCGGTGGCGAGGAGGATTACGAGGAGGCCGCCCCCGAGCAAGCTTCGCCGGAAGAGCTCGCGGAGCTGGCCGAGGTCACCGCGGAGCTCAACGCCCGCGCCCCAGAGACCATCATCGAGCCGAGCCTCGAGCGCATCGAGATGCTCATGGATCTCTTGGGTAACCCGGAGCGTTCCTTCCACGTCATCCAGGTCGCTGGCACCAACGGTAAGTCCTCGACCGCCCGCATGATTGATTCGCTGCTGCGCGCCTTCCACCGCCGTGTTGGCCTGGTGACCAGCCCGCACCTGCAGCTGGTCACCGAGCGCATCGGCATCGACGGCCACCCCATCCACCCGCGCGACTTCGTGCGCATCTGGCGTGAAATCAAGCCCTATGTGGAGATGGTGGATTCCCGCTCCGACATTCCTATGTCCACCTTCGAAGTGCTTGTTGCCATCTCTTACGCAGCCTTTGCCGATGCCCCCATCGACGTCGCCGTCGTCGAGGTCGGCCTCGGCGGCACGTGGGATGCCACCAACGTGGTCAACGCAGAGGTAGCCGTGGTCATGCCGGTAGGCCTCGACCACACGGACTACCTCGGGGATACCATTACGGAGATTGCTGGTGAGAAGGCCGGCATCATCAAGGCCCGCGAGCACGATGCCGAGGACGTGCTCACGCCAGGGGAGAACATCGCCATCGTTGCTGAACAAGACCCCGAGGCGATGCGCGTTATCCTGCAGCGCACGGTAGACGTCGGCGCCGGCGTGGCCCGCGCGGGCTCCGAATTCGCTGCACTGGAATCGCGCATCGCAGTGGGCGGCCAGCAGCTGACCATCCAGGGCCTGGGTGGGATGTACGAAGACATCTTCCTGCCGCTGCACGGCGAGCACCAAGCCAAGAACGCGGCCGTGGCTTTGGCCGCGGTGGAGGCCTTCTTCGGGGCGTCGGCAGGCCACCCGCTCGACATTGCTTCAGTGCGCACCGGCTTTGCCAAGGCCATTTCTCCCGGCCGTCTGGAGCGCGTGCGCACCAGCCCCACGACCTTCCTTGACGCCTGCCACAACCCACACGGCGCTAAGGCTTTGGTTGCAGCCCTCGACCGCGACTTCGACTTCGCGCGCCTCATCGGCGTGGTGTCCATCTTCACGGACAAGGATGCAACCGGCATCCTCACCGCCCTGGAGGCTGTGCTCACGGAGATCGTCATTACTCAGAACACCTCCCCGCGCGCCCGCGATGCCTATGAGCTGGCGGAGCTGGCCCGCGATATCTTCGGCGAAGAGCGCGTGTATGTCGAGCCCGACCTCCCTAGTGCCTATACTCAGGCCGTCGAATTGGCGGAGGATGCCGACGTGCAATCAGGTTCCGGCATCGTGATTACTGGTTCGGTCGTCACTGTCGGTGACGCCCGCGCACTCTTTGGAAAGGAACCCGCATGAGCCCCCGTAAACCCGTCCCCGAGGAGGAGATTGGTCCGCTTGGCTTGGGCCAGGCACCGGCCAAGGATCCCCTCAAGCAATTCGGCGGCATGGTGGTGGCGAGCTCCCTCACAATGGAGCTGATCACCCTGGTCCTCGCACTGCCGATGCTATACAAGCTTTATGACGGCACCCTGTGGACCCCGTTCAACTATGGCGTGGTCATTGGTTTTATGGTGTTGCTCCTGGCGTCTTTCCCCTTCATGAATAAGCCGTGGATCGTCGGGGTACAGATTGTCCTCCACGTCATCGGTATCGTGCTCGGTTTTATGGTCCACTGGTCTGTGGCGACCATTTTCATCATCTTCGCCCTGCTCTGGGCGCTCGCGGCCTATATGCGCTCGGTGATCGTCGCCCGCATGGAGCGCGGCTACCTCACCACGCAGCACCTGACTGAGAAGTAGGTCGCTGCGGTGTACATCCGTCCGGAGCTGCGCGCGGGAGCGACGGTCATGTCGCTATTCGATCCGACTAATCCGCTCATCCGCCGTGCCGGGCGCATCGTGCCAGCGCTGTGGCCGGCACCTTTAATCCAGGGCGTGCGCACGCGGCGGGTGAAGAACACCGAAATCCACGCGACCATCTATAGCCCGGAGAACCCGCGCGGCGCGGTGCTGTGGATCCACGGGGGCGGTCTGCTCATGGGACATCCGCGCCAGGACGTCAAGCACCTCAAGGAGACCGCCGCAGAGGTTGGAGTCACCGTCGTCGCGCCGCACTACCGCTTCGCCCCGGAGAACCCTTTTCCGGCTGCGCTTGATGACGTCCACGCGGCCCACCACTGGCTCCTCAGGCATGCGGAAGAGTTGGGAATCAGCCCGGATCGGATTGTTATCGCCGGCCAAAGCGCCGGGGGAGGGCTGGCTGCCGCGTTGTGCCAGCGCCTCCACGATGAAGGCGGGGTTCAACCAGCGGGGCAGTGGTTGTTTTGCCCGATGCTCGATGACCGCACAGCATCCACCGACCGCAACCCCATCTGGGACGCAGATTCCAACGCGCAGGCGTGGCGCTTCTACGTCGATGGCAACCCGGAAGCACCCTATGCCGTGCCCGGCCGCCGCACGGATCTGTCGGGGCTACCGCCGGCGTGGCTCTACGCGGGTAGCAGCGAGCTTTTCTACGGCGAGATTATGGATTACGCCGAGCGCCTGAAAACTGCTGGTGTGCCAACACAGTGCGAGGTTGTAGAAGGCGGCGTGCATGCCTTCGAGTTGTGGGCTCCCCATACCGCGGCGGCAAAGCGCCTGCTCATGCGCTCTCGCGTTTGGCTGCAGTCGACACTCAACGCGCTAGACTAACGGGCATGCTCTTTCTGCTCTACGGTCTTTCCGCACTGCTGTGCATCGCCGCGCTCGTGGCCAAGCTGTATTTCGGTGGCTTCGCGTTCCCGCTCGCACTGCTGATTCCGGCCTTCGTCTTCCTCGTCGTCGGTATGCTCAAGCAGCAGCGCGATGAGCGGCCGGTGGAGTTTGCGGATCTGGAAGAGTGGCACCGCGAGGAGCTAAAAAGCCTGCTGGAGAGCGGTCAATACGGCACGGCCGTGCGTCAAGTGCAGTTGTGGTTTCGCGGAACGAGCCATGAGCGCGCGGAAGAAATCGTGCAACACCTCACGTAGGGCTGATAAATGGGCCCACTGTCAGGACGCGGGAGCACCTGTTCTGTACTATGTGCCCTATGACTGAACGTACACTCATTCTCATCAAGCCGGATGGCGTCAAGAACGGCCACGTGGGCGAGATCATCTCTCGCATCGAGCGCAAGGGCCTGAAGCTCGTCGCCATGGATCTGCGCGTCGCCGACGAGGAGACCGCTAAGAAGCACTACGCCGAGCACGAGGACAAGCCTTTCTTCGGCGAGCTCGTTGACTTCATCACCTCTGCACCGTTGGTTGCTGGCATCGTCGAGGGCGAGTCCGCTATCGCCGCATGGCGTCAGCTGGCCGGTGGCACCCACCCGGTGGAGAAGGCCACCCCGGGCACCATCCGCGGTGACTTCGCTCTGACCGTTGGCGAGAACGTCGTCCACGGTTCCGACTCCCCGGAGTCCGCTGAGCGTGAGATCTCCATCTGGTTCCCGAACCTCTAAAGAAGTTCATCGCGCCTAGCGCGCAATAAAGCCCGAGCAGTTCACAAAGATGAGTGAACTGCTCGGGCTTTTGTCATTTCTGACCCTTAGCCCGAACCCGTCCTGTGTGCTCGAGTGCAGATAATCTGGGCGCGGCTTAGTCGAACGAGAGCAGCGTGCGCAATGCCATAAAGGCGTCTTTGTGCACCTGGTGGGTGACGGTGCGGCCGCGTTGCTGCTTCGATAGCAAGCCGGCCTCCCGCAGGCGCGCTAGGTGGTGGGAGACCGTGGGCTGGCTCAGCGCAGTGAGCTCGGTGAGTTCCGTGACGCTCATGGGTCCACAGCCTTCATCGCACAGGATGGACAAAAGACGCAGGCGTGCTGGGTCTGCCAGCACTTTGAATTGCTGCGAAAAATGCCTCGCCTCGGCGTCGTTGAGCGGGCCCGTGCTTAAGGAGCAACACTCAGTGCCGCGCGCGCTGGTCTCGGGCGTGGAAGAGGAAGCCATGCGATCAGTATAGGGGTTATTCTTGCACCCTACGTTATATTGGCCCATATCAATACGTGCTGTACATTGCATGTTTGTATCGTGCTCTGTTCAACGTTGAAGGAGGGGGAGACATGGCTGTGCCGCAGCGCCCGACGTTGTCTTTTCTTGATCGGTTTCTACCCGTGTGGATCATTCTGGCGATGGCCGCCGGACTGCTCATTGGCCACCTCATTCCCGGGATTGGCCAAGCCTTGGGCGCCGTTGAAGTCGGCGGGATTTCCATCCCGATCGCCATTGGCCTCCTCGTCATGATGTACCCACCCTTGGCCAAGGTTCGCTACGAGAAGACCAAGGAAATTGCCACGGATGGCCGCCTCATGGCAGTATCGCTCGTCCTCAACTGGCTGGTGGGGCCGGCGTTTATGTTTACTCTGGCGTGGCTGTTCTTGGCGGACCAGTCGGAGCTGCGGACCGGCCTCATCATTGTGGGGCTTGCGCGCTGTATTGCCATGGTGCTTGTGTGGTCGGACCTCTCGTGCGCTGACCGCGAGGCAACGGCTGTGCTTGTCGCCCTGAACTCCATCTTCCAGGTCGCTATGTTTGGTGTTCTGGGCTGGTTCTACCTTCGCGTTCTCCCCGGATGGCTGGGCCTGGACACGACGAGCGCTGACTTTTCCTTCTGGGCCATTGTTAAGTCCGTACTTGTCTTCTTGGGCATACCGTTCCTGTTGGGTGCGCTGTCTCGCGTGTGGGGCGAAAAGGTAAAAGGACGGGAATGGTTTGAGAACCGCTTCCTCCCAGCCGTATCGCCCCTGGCCATGATTGGTCTGTTGTACACAATTGTGTTGCTCTTTTCCCTGCAGGGCGAGCACATTGTGGAGCAGCCAGCAACGGTAGTGCGCGTGGCCGTGCCGCTGGTTATCTACTTCGTGGGCATGTTTGTGCTGTCGCTGGGCGTAGCAAAGGCCGTTGGCATGAATTACGCGCAGTCTGCCAGCGTGGCGTTTACTGCAGCAGGAAATAACTTTGAACTAGCCATTGCAGTATCCATCGGCACCTTCGGAGCGATGTCTGCTCAAGCCCTTGCCGGAACGATTGGTCCCCTTGTTGAGATTCCAGTCCTCGTTGGTCTGGTTTATTTCATGCTGTGGATTGGCCCGAAACTCTTCCCGGGAGATGCCACTCTTCCGCGCTAGCGTGTGCGTGCAGCGTCCATGCTGCGCACGCCGGATTCGGTCAGAGTGATGTTAAAGGTCCGCTCACCACTCCACTTGATGAGACCAGGCAGCTTCACCACGCCGGCCGCTTCGAGTTCACGGAGTTCTTCTTCGAGCCCCTCCTCGTAGCCGATCAGCCGCCCCAGCTCAGAGATGGAGGTGGTATTGCCAGTGACTGCACCGGCGGCGACCAGCCCGCTGAGGACTTCCGGGTGAGTTTCTACTGCGGTGATGCTCGCTTGAGTGACGCCTTCGAGGCTTCCTTGTTCGGTGATGGCCTCGATGCGGCGCTTGCCAACGCGAAAAGAGGTCGTGCCGAAGGCACGGCCGCCGAAGATGAACGCGGGGATGGAGAAGGCGGTAAGTCCAGCGGCGATAAGGATGGGGTTGGGTGAGGTATCGCCGATAATCCCGGTGGACTTAATTCCCTCAGTGATGAGAGGGGAGAAGATAGCAAGCACCGGTAGAAAGTAGGCGAGAAGAGGGTAATCGCCCGCCCGGTACTCTTCTTGCGCAGCTTGGACGAACTTTGGCTTGCTGCGAATGATGCGGATGGCGCCGTAAAGCATCACCATGATGAGCACCGCATAGACAGGGACCGCATAAGGGAAAGGAAAATCGACGACGCGAAGGCCGGAGGCGATGCCCGCCGGTACAGCAACTGTGATGATATCCCGCAGCGCAATCTCGTTGCGGGCGCGCGCCTGCGCCACGGTGCGTGGCGCCTGTTTAGGTAATTTCCGTTCTGCCGGTGTGTTCGTGGGCGCGCTGTCGGACATAGCGGCGATACTAACATGTGAGCCTCGGTCGAGCTCTGTGCCAGAATGGAAGGCGCTGACAACTTAATAAAGACGAAGAGAATTTTTCAAAGACTCACTACCGTGTGGCGGCAACCTGCGCCCGGGGTGAGCAGACGTCAGGAGATTAGCCACTGATGGCATCCAAGAAGAAAACAGAAGAAGCACGTAGTGAATCGACGTTGGCCGCGGCGGTAGCGGGGATCGACCGCGAGGCGCTCGCACCCAAAACCCGCCTCTATGCCCTGGCTAAGCAGGTGGGCGTGGCCTCCAAGGAGCTGGTGGCTCAGTTCGCACATATGGGAATTAAGAAGTCCGCACAGTCTTCGCTGACACCGGAAGAGGTGGGCCAGCTTATCGACGCCCTCGTACCCGCAACCGAAGCCCCCGAGCAGGCCGCAACCGAGGACAACCAGGTCGCGGCCGAGGACGCCGACCAGCCGGAGGTTTCGGCAGAGGATAAGCCCACGAAGACCGTCAAGAAGAAGCGCGCCAAGCGCGCGGTCAAACGCGTGAGCAAGGCAGGCAAGAAGGCTGAGTCGAAGGAGCAGACACAGACAAAGGAACCCACACCGGAAGAGTCTGCTGCGCAACCGGACAGCGCGGGGGAGTCCCAGGAAGCCGCGCTGGCACAGGATGCTGAGCAGGCCGCGCAACCGGAGCAGCTGAGCGAGGAAGAGGAGAAGCTGCGCGAGCGCGTGCGTAAGAACGTTGATAACGAGATTTCGCAGATCGTCGACAAGGTCGATGCCGAAATGCTGCACGAGGCGCTCGCCGAGGCCGGTGAAAGCGACGAGGGGGACGACCTCACCCCACTGATTACCCCGATGGCTGAAGAAGACCCGGATGTGTACGACTTTGCGCCAGTCTTCATGGCGCCGAAGATCACGCCGCTGTCCAAGCGTCAGAAGCCAGAAGAGCACGAGGAGGAATCCGAGGAGGATGCAGCGCCGGTAAGCCAGCCGCGGGGTCGTCGGCGCGGCAGCCGCGGCACCTCCCGTGGCCGCGGGGCAGAAGGCCGTGGGTCCGCCCGTGAGGAAGTCGAGCACATCGAAGAACCGAAGGCGATTAAAGGCTCGACCCGCATCGAGGCACAGCGCCGTCGCCGCGCGGAGCTGCGGGAGAAAGGCCGGGAGCGCCAGCACATTGTCTCCCAAGCGGAGTTCCTGGCGCGCCGCGAATCGGTCGAGCGCACTATGGTGGTGCGCGATAAGCAGCGCACTGACGGCGCGGGCATCATCACGCAGGTGGGCGTGCTCGAAGACGACCTTTTGGTAGAGCACTTCGTCACGACCGAAACGCACCCATCCCAGATAGGCAATATCTACTTGGGCCGTGTGCAGAATGTCTTGCCTTCGATGGAGGCGGCCTTCGTGGATATCGGACAAGGCCGAAACGGCGTGCTGTATGCGGGCGACATCGACTGGCGTGCCTTGGGGATTGGTGGGCGCAGCCGCAAGGTAGAAAACGCGTTGAAGTCCGGTGATCAGGTGCTGGTCCAGGTGGCCAAGGACCCCATCGGTCATAAGGGCGCACGTTTGACCACCCAGATTTCCCTGGCCGGTCGCTTCCTGGTGTACGTGCCGGGCGGGCGCAGCGCGGGAATCTCCCGCAAGCTGCCGGCACCGGAGCGCAAGCGCCTCAAGGGAATCCTGGAGCGCGTCATTCCGGGAGATGGCGGCGCCATCATCCGCACGGCCGCGGAAAACGTGTCGGAGGGGGACATCGCTTCCGACGTCAACCGCCTGCACTCGCTGTGGGAGGACATCAGCGCCCGCGCCGCACACGAAAAGGCAACGAAGGGCGCCAAGCCCGTCACCCTGTATGAAGAGCCGGATCTGCTCATCAAGGTGGTGCGTGACCTCTTCAACGAGGACTTCAGCACCTTGGTGGTGGACGGTAAGCGTTCCTACAACACGGTCAGCGCCTACGTGGACTCGATGGCACACGACCTGGCCGATCGCGTCGTGCGCTATGACGCGCGCGAGCACGATGGCGAGGATGCTTTTAACGCCTACCGCATCGATGAGCAGCTGCAGAAGGCTCTGGGCCGCAAGGTGTGGCTGCCCTCGGGCGGCACGCTCGTCATCGATCGCACGGAGGCCATGACGGTCATTGACGTCAACACGGGCAAGTTCACCGGCTCCGGCGGCAACCTCGAGGAGACGGTGACGCGCAATAACCTTGAAGCAGCTGAGGAGATCGTGCGCCAGATGCGCCTGCGCGATATCGGCGGAATGATCGTCGTCGACTTCATCGATATGGTCCTGCCGGAAAACCAAGACCTCGTGCTGCGCCGACTCAAGGAAGCATTGGGCCGCGACCGCACCCGCCACCAGGTTTCCGAGGTCACCTCACTGGGCCTAGTACAGATGACGCGCAAGCGCGTGGGCACCGGCCTCATCGAGACGTTCTCCACGGAGTGTGAGGCCTGCCATGGCCGCGGAATTATCATCCACGACTACCCGGTTGATGAGGACACTGAGGAAGAAAACTCGAAGCCGCAGCGCCGGACTCGTAAGGAGCGTCGCGCACCGCAGCGCGATCCGAAGAAGCACCCGGCAGCCGTCCGCATGCACCGCCATGACGAAGACGCACCATCTGAGCACGAGGTTTCCCAAACTGATAGCGAAGAAGCGGCGCGCGACGAGGAATCCTCACTCGAAGAGCTCGTGGCTAGCGTGGTCGTTGTCGATGAGGACGACACGGATACGCCAGATAGTGCCTCCATTGGTTATGCCGTAGCGGAAAACCTGGAAGCGAAGCGTTCGAAGCCGAAGTCAAAGCAGAAGCGCTCGCGCAAGCCGCGCCGGGCAACGCGTACGTTCCGGGAACCGCAGCGCGCGGATACGAGCGAAGACTCGGCTTCTGTGCAGGAAGCCCAGGATAAGCACGCCGAAGCGGAAAAATCCTCCGCCCAGCGCTCAGAGCAGACCTACGAGGAGGCCGTCGCCGCCTTCGAGAACTCGCCGCGCCGCAAGCGCCGCACGCGCGGAAATTCCCGCTCGGATATTCGCCCGAAGCGCGAAGACTTCGTGCAGGAGGAGACACCGGCCAAGGAAGCCCAGCTGGCTACCTCCAAGAAGCAGGATAAGGCTGAGCGAAAGAACGCGGAGTCGGGCGAGACAACGAGCGTGCGCTCCACCCGTGGTCGCGGTCGTCGTCGGGTGGTGCGCAAGATGTCGCAGAGTCAGCCCACCCCGGCATCGAATGAACGCGGACAGGGAAGCGACGCTAAGGAGCGCGAGGCCTCCGTACGGACTACGGCGTCGACAAGAAGCAGGGGCGGGCGCGGGAGGCGTCGTGTAACACGGCGCAGGTCGCGCTAGAAAAGGCGTTTTGCCTTTTCGCCCCCTCACGGGGTAGTCTTTGACAGTCGCTGTTTAGACCATGAATGCGCTGGATGGGACGAACGCGGTTTTCGCGCGTCTCTCGCGGCTTATGATCTGAACGCAATTGTCCAATGTCCATTCGCTAGCGGCGCCACCCAGCTGCTAGCGAGCCGAGTTTAGATAAGGGGTAGCCCTCTATGTACGCGATCGTCAAGACCGGCGGAAAGCAGTACAAGGTTGCTGAAGGTGACCTCGTCAAGGTCGAGAAGATCGAGGGTGAGCCGGGTTCCTCCGTTGCTCTCACCCCGGTTCTGCTCGTCGATGGCGCAACCGTCAAGTCGAAGGCTGCAGACCTGGAGAAGGTCTCCGTCTCCGCTGAAATTGTCGAGCAGGGCAAGGGCCCGAAGATCGACATCCTCAAGTACAAGAACAAGACTGGTTACAAGCGTCGCATTGGTCACCGTCAGCCGGTGACCACGCTGAAGATTACCGGTATCAAGTAAGCCTTAACCGGCTGTAATTCATCCCTGAAGGAGGGAAACCACATGGCAACTAAGAAGGGTGCTTCCAGCTCCAGCAACGGTCGCGATTCCGAGTCCAAGCGTCTCGGTGTCAAGCGCTTCGGTGGTCAGCAGGTTAAGGCCGGCGAGATCATCGTGCGTCAGCGCGGCACCAAGTTCCACCCGGGTGAGAACGTTGGTCGCGGCGGCGACGATACCCTGTTCGCTCTCGCTGCAGGCTCTGTTGAGTTCGGTGTCAAGCGTGGCCGTCGTCTGGTCAACATTGTTCCGGCTGAAGAGGCTGCTGCAGAAGCAACTGCCTAAGAGCTTAATGGCTTAATCCCGAGCATCCGCTCGGGATTTTGTCGTTTTCACGCCAGCTGGTGCGGCCTAGCTGCGCGGAGGAAACTGAGAGGACACTAGCGTCGGGTTCACGCCGGTGGCCAACTAGGACGGCATGCAAGGAACCGTTAGACTAGCGGGCATGGCACGATTCATTGACCGAGTGGTCTTGCACCTACAGGCAGGCGACGGCGGACACGGCTGCGCCTCCGTCCACCGCGAAAAGTTCAAGCCGCTCGGCGGGCCCGATGGCGGCAACGGCGGCCACGGCGGAGACATCCTGCTGGAGGTCTCAACCCAAATCCACACACTGATGGACTTCCACTACCGCCCGCACATCAAGTCTGAGCGCGGCGGCAATGGTGCTGGCGATATGCGCAACGGTGCGCGCGGCAAGGATCTCATTCTCGAGGTACCGGCGGGCACCGTAGTTTACGCCGAGGACGGGGAGATGCTCGCGGACCTCACGGTCCCGGGAACCCGCTTCGTGGCCGCGGAGGGGGGATTCGGCGGACTCGGCAACGCCGCACTGGCCTCCGCAGCCCGCAAGGCTCCGGGCTTTGCGCTGCAGGGAGAACCGGGCGAGGCGCGCGATCTCATTCTGGAGCTGAAGTCCATGGCAGACGTCGGCCTCGTCGGATTCCCTTCCGCAGGCAAGTCATCGCTCATTTCGGTCCTTTCGGCCGCCAAGCCGAAGATCGGTGATTATCCTTTCACCACCCTCCAGCCCAACCTCGGCGTGGTGGATATGGGCCATGAGTCCTTCACCATGGCGGATGTTCCGGGCCTAATCCCCGGGGCCGCCGAGGGTAAAGGTTTGGGCCTCGACTTCTTGCGTCATATCGAGCGCACCGCGGTGCTCGCACACGTCGTGGACACCGCCTCCATTGAGCCGGGCCGCGATCCGCTCTCGGATATCGAGGCCCTCGAAACCGAGCTGGCCAAGTACCAAGAGCTGCTGGAGCAGGACACTGGCCTGGGTGATCTGCGCGAGCGCCCGCGCGTCATCATCCTCAACAAGGCTGACGTTCCTGAGGCCGAAGAGCTAGCTGAATTTGTCAAGGGCGACCTCGAGGAAAAGTACGGCTGGCCGGTCTTCATCATTTCCGCAGTCGCCCGGAAGGGGCTTGACCCACTCAAGTACAAGCTCATGGAGATGGTCAACGAGCACCGCAAGGCCCAGCCCAAGGTCGCTGCGGACAAGAACCACACCATCATTCAGCCCAAGTCCGTAGGCAAGAAAAAGAAGGGCCGGTTCGCCGACTTCACCGTCACCCCGGACCCCGAGGTGGAGGGCGGCTTCATTGTTGAGGGCGAGAAGATCGACCGCTGGATTCGCCAGACCGACTTCGAAAACGACGAGGCCGTGGGCTACCTCGCGGACCGCCTGGCCAAGGCTGGTGTTGAAGACGAGCTGCACCGCCAAGGCGCGCAGGAAGGCTGCCCGGTGACCATCGGGGATATCACCTTTGAGTACGAGCCCATGGCCGGTGGCCGTGCTACCGATGCTGGCCGCGGACAGGATGGCCGCCTCATGAGCACCGAGCGTGTCTCCGCTGCCGAGCGCAAGCGCGCCTCCCAGGCGCGCCGTGGTCTCGTCGACGAGTTTGACTATGGCACCGATGGGGCGGTCACGCGCGAGTCCGCAAACCGCGATCGCTGGCAGGGCTAGCCCGGTATACTGAGCCGGTATGTCATCCGAAAACGACAACCAGCTCGACTATCCGCTTCCCCTCGAACCCTTCGAGGGGCCAACCCCGGATATGGACTATCCGGAGACGACCACGCTGTCGGAAAAATCCAGCGGTTTCTCCTCACCCCTGCGTGAGGAGATCTCCAAAGCTAAGCGCATCGTCATTAAGATCGGCTCCTCGTCGCTCACCCGCGATGACTTTGTGACCTCGACCGAGAAGATCGACAAGATCGTCGATGCCGTGTGTGCCCGCATGAATGTCTCGGACATCATCATTGTCTCCTCCGGTGCGGTGGCCGCGGGCATGGGCCCGTTGGGTTTGACCACCCGCCCCACCGATTTGGCCACTAAGCAGGCTGCTGCCGCGGTGGGCCAGGTCCACCTCGCCTACGAGTGGGGCGTGTCCTTTGCCCGCTATAACCGCACCATCGGGCAGGTGCTGTTGACCGCGTCGGACGTCGGCAAGCGCGATCGCGCCCGCAACGCTCAGCGAACCATTGATCGCCTGCGCCAGATGCGCACGGTGCCGATCGTTAATGAGAATGACACCGTCGCGACGTCCGAGATGCATTTCGGCGATAACGACCGCCTGTCCGCGCTTGTGGCCAACTTGGTTGGCGCGGATGCCCTCTTCCTTTTCTCCGACGTGGACGGTCTCTACGACAAGAACCCCGCGGAGCCCGATGCCAAGTTCGTGGAGGAGGTGCGCACCGGTAAAGACCTTAAGGCGGTTGTTGCTGGTGACGGCGGCAAGGTGGGCACCGGCGGCATGGCCACGAAGGTCTCCGCGGCCCGCCTGGCCACCCGCGGCGGCATCCCGGTGCTGCTGACCTCGACGGACAATATTGGGCAGGCGCTTGACGACGCCTCCGTAGGCACCGTCTTCCACACCCGCGAGGAGCGCCGCCTGTCCGCATGGAAGTTCTGGGCACTTTACTGCGCGGATACCGGCGGCTCCCTGCGCCTCGACGAGGGCGCCATGGAGGCCGTGGTTCGCGGCGGAAACTCCCTGTTGGCCGTGGGCATCACGGATATCAAGGGTGAGTTCAGCGCCGGCGAGATCGTGGACATTATGGGCCCCAAGGGCCAGGTCATTGGCCGCGGTGAGGTGGGCTATGACTCCGTCACGCTGCGCAACCTGCTGGGCAAGCACACCGAGGAGCTGCCGGAGGATATGCGCCGCCCCGTTGTCCACGCTGATTACCTGTCCAACTTCGCGTCCCGAATTTAATGCGTTATTTCATGGGCCCCGATGTGTGGGCAGCAACCGTGGCAGATATCGATGCTGCCGGGCACGAGCGCGTTGAGAGTTTGGAGCAGGCGGAGGTCTTTGTGAACACCGCCTCGGATCCAGCGCAGACCCCGGAGATTCCGGAGAATATCCAGTGGGTGCAATACTGCTTCACCGGGGTCAACCGCCATATCGATGCCGGGCTCATCCGGCGCGATGGCCTGCCGTGGTGCAATTCCGCCGGCGCTTTTGCCAAGCCCGTGGCGGAATCCGCGCTGGGGTTGATGCTCTCCCAAGCGCACCACCACAAGGCTTTCGCCCTGGCAAAGTCGTGGTCGGTGGCGCGCGAGCTCGATGAATCCCAAGCCTGGCTCTATGACCAACAGGGGCCAACGCGCGTGCTCATCGTGGGTGCGGGAGGCATCGGCACGCAGCTCATGGCCTATCTCGCGCCCTTTGGCGCGCATATCACTGCGGTGAATCGCTCGGGTCGCCCGGTGGAGGGCGCTGACGTAACACTGCCTATCGAGCGCGTCGACGAAGCATGGGGCGAGGCGGATTTCGTGGTGAGTATCCTGCCGGCAACGGCCGCTACGGAAGCTCTCTTTGATGCCGCTGTGTTCCGCGCCATGAAGCCCTCGGCGGTGTTTATCAACGTCGGCCGCGGCAGCACCGTAGTCACTGATGATCTCGTGGACGCACTGCGCACGGGCGAAATTGCCGGCGCGGGCCTCGAGGTCATGGACCCGGAGCCGCTTCCGGATGGCCACCCGCTTTATGATTTGCCCAATGCCACGCTGACGCCGCACATGGCGGCCTCGGATCACGTGGCCCAGTACCACTTGGGTGCTATCTTCAATGCCAACGCTGCCGCGTGGGAGCGCGGCGAGGAAATGCCCACGCGCGTCGACCCGGACGCCGGATACTAACAAAGGAGGACGTTCATGAAGTACGCCATCGAACCTCACCCCTGGGAGGAAACCATCGAGGTGCTCGATGCCGCAGGGTTTGAGCGCGCTCCGCTTGATGAGGCCTCTTTCCTCATTTACACCGGCAACGGCGCTGATTTCCCGGATCCGCTGCCGGAGAACATTGGGTTTGTACAGATTCCCTCTGCAGGCGTGGATCACGTCTTGGATGCGATGAAGGGCACTTCGGTTCCGTGGTCGAATGCCGCCGGCGTCTATGACAACACGGTGGCAGAATCCACCATCGCGCTGCTGTTGGCGCAGCTGCATGCGCATCGCCGCGTTAATGGCACGTTTGATTCCTATGCAGAGATGGAAGCGCACACCTCCTACCTCTATGACGATAAGACGGTGGCCATTATTGGTGCCGGTGGCATTGGCAAGCGCCTGATTAGCATGCTCTCCGGTTTTGGGCCGCGCATCATCGCGGTCAACCGCTCCGGCAACCCGGTAGAGGGGGCGGAGGAGACCTACCCGATTTCTGAAGTGGACAAAGTCTGGCCGAAGGCGGATTACTTCGTTCTCATCGCGCCGCTGACCCCGGAGACCCGCCATATGGTGGATGCAGAAGCTTTCCAGCAGATGCCGGAGCATGCCGTGGTGGTCAACGTGGGCCGCGGCCCGCTCATCAAGACCGAGGACCTCGTTGCAGCACTCGAGGCAGGCGAGATCGCGGGTGCGGCACTCGACGTCACCGACCCTGAGCCGCTGCCGGAGGACCACCCGCTGTGGCAGGATAAGCGCGTGGTCATCACCCCGCACATTGCTAATACGCAGCGCTCCGTGCGCGAGAAGATCGGCGCGCATACTATCAAGGTGGCCGAGGCCTTCGCAGCGGGGGAGCGGCTGCCCACCCTGGTTGATCCGAAAGCTGGCTATTAATGGAGAATCCCGAAATCCGAGTCGGCGATGCCGAGCGTTCCGCGGCCTTGGAGCAGTTGAGCCAGCACTTCGTCAACGGCACGTTAGGCCCCGATGAATTTGAGCAGCGCACCGGCGAGGCTGCCGCGGCGCGCACGCGCGGAGACGTCGAAAAGCTCTTTGCGGACCTGCCAGAACTTTCCACCCCCAGCGCCACAACACCCGCACGCCGCCACGAGGCGGAGCTGGAGGACATGCTCGCCCGCGGACGCAAGGTGCAGATAGTGGATTCCGTCATCTGGTCGGTGGCGATGATCGCGCTCTTCCTGGGCCTCTTCGTCTTTGACTGGAGCTATTTCTGGATCTCTCCCGTCATTGCATTCTTCGCTTCCTGGGCTGCGCGCGGGGTGTTGAAGTTCAGCGAGTCGGATGAAGAGCTCTTCGATGAGCTCACCGAAGGGGAAGAGAAAAAGCGCGCCGAGCGCCTGCGTGCCGCAGCTGAGCGCCGCCGCGAGCTCGAGGCCTAACTAAAGGCCGATCCGCGCCTATAGCTGCACAAAATCCCTGACAAGCGGGCAGACCTTCCGTACGCTGGTATGGCATGAGCAACACCGAACGTGAAGAAGTTCTGTCCAAAGCCCGCGCCGCCAAGGCGGTGGCGCCACAGTTCGCGCAGCTGCCCACCCCGCGCAAGAATGAAATCCTCCACCGCGCCGCTGAGAATCTGATTGCGCACACCGAGGACATCCTTGCTGCCAACCAGCGCGATATTGAGGCCGGCCGCGACAACGGCATGTCCGAGTCCCTCATCGACCGCCTGTCGCTGGACGCCGCCCGCATCGAGGGCATTGCCGGCGGCTTGCGCCAAGTGGCCTCCCTCCAAGACCCGGTAGGGGAGATCCTGCAGGGCCGCACCATGGATAACGGAATCCAGATGAAGCAGGTCCGTGTGCCGCTCGGCGTGATGGGTATGGTCTATGAGGCCCGCCCGAACGTCACCGTCGATGCCTTCGGCTTGGCCCTGAAGTCCGGAAACGTGCCGCTGCTGCGCGGTTCCAAGTCCGCGAAGAACTCCAACGCCAAGCTCGTGGAGCTCCTCCAGGACACCCTCGTGGAGTTCGATCTGCCGCGCGAAGGCGTGCAGCTTCTGCCCTGTGAGACCCATGATTCCGTGCAGGATCTCATCACCGCCCGTGGTTTGGTGGACCTGGTCATCCCGCGCGGCGGCGCACGCCTTATTAACGCCGTGGTGGAAAACGCCACCGTCCCTGCCATTGAGACGGGCACCGGCAATTGCCACTTTTACGTCGACGCTTCGGCTGACCTGGACAAGGCCATCGACATGGTGGTCAACGGCAAGACCCGCCGCACGTCCGTCTGCAATGCCACGGAGGGCGTGCTGATCGACGCCGCGCTGGACGACGCCTCGAAGCTCCGCATCATCACCTCCCTCCAGGAAGCCGGGGTCACCATCCACGGTGATGTCAAGGAGCTCGAAGCCTTCGGAGTCAAGGACGCCGTGGAGGCCACCGACGAAGAATGGCGCGAGGAATTCCTGTCCATGGATATCTGCGCCAAGGTGGTCGACGGTGTCGATGGCGCCATCGCACACATTGCTGAGTACACCACCGGCCACACCGAAGCCATTGCGGCTCAGGACGCCGACGTGCTGCTGACTTTTGCCAATGAGGTAGATGCTGCAGCGGTCATGCTCAACGCCTCCACTGCTTTTACTGACGGTGAGGTCTACGGCATGGGCGCCGAGATCGGCATCTCTACCCAGAAGCTGCATGCGCGCGGCCCAATGGCTTTGCCGGAGCTGACGTCTACCAAGTGGGTGCTGCAGGGTACCGGCCAGACCCGCCCCTAGAACCAGCTCGAAAAGCTACTCGAAAGCTACTCGAAAAGAATTTTTCAAGTCTGACCTGCACAAAACACTTTACTCGAAAACTTTTCGAGTAGAGTGTTTCGCCTTGTGCAGGGTTCGTGCTGCGCGGCGAAGGAGGATTGGGTACTCTAAAGCGCGGTAATAGCAAAGAACTGATTGGTGCCTTCCTCTCATGCTGTCCCGCATTGCTTCCTCCGTCGCCGCCGCCGTCGTGGCCGCGGCCACTCTCATCGTCCCCCACACCATTTCTGCACCCGCCGCGCATGCCGACGAACAGTGCCCCGCCGTGGTGGTCGTCGCCGCGCGCGGCTCCGGCCAGAACGGCCAAATCTACCCCACGCAGTATTCCAACCAGGGTGGCCGAGCCTCCAATGGGTGGGAGGGCGAATCCATCCGCGCCATGCTGCAGGGCGCCGAGGTGCGCTACCAAGCCACTCACGGCGGCAACTCGCTGATGAAGGACGTCTATGTGCTGGGGCTGGAGCCGCAATACTACCCGGCGACGTACCCGGAATACTCTGTTCCGAACGCGTCGGTTCCGAACACCGCGGCTGACCTCGTGCGCTTGGCCACGCAGTACGCCAACCCGGTCATCAACACCGCGGTCTCTGCCATCAACCAGTTTATGTACTCCGTGCAGACCGGCAATCGTGGCGTGACCAGCGCGATCAACAGCTATGAAGCCGCCACGGGTTGCCACCCGCACTACATCCTGTCGGGCTACTCCCAGGGTGCTATGGTTCTGTCCAACCATGAGATGGAGCTGGCTCACCGCGGTCAGCTCGCAGGCGTCGTGACCTTTGGCAACCCGCTGACCCGCGCCGGGGATCCGGCCGTTGTCGGCGCGACCCAGGGCGCGGGCGGCCCGATGGGCCACTTCCCGCAGCTGCGTGCCAACGTCAGCCGCGTGGACTACTGTTTGCCGCTCGACGCCGTGTGCGATCTTTCCGCCAACACCCTTTACGCCGCGCAGCCCACCGGAGGCTCCCACGGCCAGTACTTCTTCACCAACCACCAGTGGGATACCCAGGTCTACGATTCCATTGGCCGAATGGTGGATGACGTTCGTTTCCGCTAAACAGGAAAGGGTGAAGTCTCTTTCCTTATCTCTTGCGATATCCACTGCTGTGCTTGGCATGGCAGCCTCGGTGATGAGTGCGCCCGCGGCCTCGGCGGGTGGCGTTGAAACCTGCCCTGAGACCGTGGTGCTTGTCGCGCGCGGTTCGGACCAGAACGAGGAACAAGGCGAATACGTGGGCCCGCAGCGCTACTCCGCGAAGGCTCCAGAATCCACCGGTTTTGAGGGCCGTAACTTCGCCGCTCTGTTCCACCAGGTAGAGCAGCGCCACTCGGGCGCCATGGATGGTGTGTATGTGCTAGCACTGGACTCAGAGGCTTACCCGGCCGCCATGAGCTTGCCGCCATTGGCGCAGGAAGGCGAGGACTTAGGCCCGCTGCAGCTGGTCCAGCGAGCGTTTGGGATTCTACAGCAGCACTCTCTTGGGGAGTTGGCTTATTCAGTGACATTCGGGGCCGTCGAGAGTCTGCGCACCGGTGCCCGCAATGCCCCGAAGGTGGTAGACAACTATGAGGCCACCACCGGTTGCCGCCCACAGTGGGTAGCTGCCGGCTACTCGCAAGGAGCGCTTGTTGCAACGAGCGTGGAGGGCCATTTGGCCGAAACCGGGCGCCTGCACGCCATGCTCACCTTCGGCAACCCGCTTCACCAGGTCCCGTGGGCTAAGAACCGCGCCGGGCTCCCAGGGAATCGCTTTGTCGATTACTGCCTAGACGGTGATTTCGTGTGCGACTTTTCCCTCGACGCCGCCAACCGCGCTTTAGCCACCAAAGCGGAGCGTCACGCCTCCTATTTCTTGGGGGAGCCTTCCGGGCAGGACGTGCAGGTCATTGATGCGGTGGCCGGTATACTCACCAGCCATGACTAGTCCACAACGCATCGGCATCATGGGTGGCACCTTCGACCCCATCCATAATGGTCACCTCGTCGCCGCCAGCGAGGTAGCCCACCGCTTCCGCCTCGACACGGTGGTCTTCGTGCCCACCGGCCAGCCCTGGCAAAAGGCCGATAAGCAGGTCACCGCCGCCGAGCACCGGTACCTGATGACCATGGTGGCCACCGCATCAAACCCGCGCTTTACCGTCTCCCGCGTAGACATTGACCGCGAGGGGCCCACGTACACCATCGATACGTTGCGTGATTTGCGCGGAATTTTCCCAGATGCCGAACTCTTCTTCATTACTGGTGCCGACTCGGTGGCGTCCATCATGAGTTGGCGCAACTGGGAAGAGATGCTGGAGATGGCCCATTTCGTTGGCGTTACTCGTCCCGGCTATGAGCTGCGCAAAGACATGCTGCCGGAGGATTCGCAGGATGACATCGAGCTGATTGAGATCCCCGCCATGGCCATTTCCTCCACCGATTGCCGCGCCCGCGCCCAGCAGGGCCAGCCGGTGTGGTACCTCGTACCCGATGGGGTAGTGCAATACATTGCCAAGAACCACCTTTATGGCCCGCACCCGGAAAAGCCCCTGTAGCCTCCGCGCGTCCTTGAGGGGGAATTCGACTAGGAAAATGAGCCTTGTCGTGTAAGACTAGAGTTCTTAAGAAAACGTAACTGTGTAGGGATTGTCATGTCGATTACTGATGAAGCACGCCAGATGGCGGAAACCGCCGCCTTGGCTGCGGATGAAAAGCTGGCCACCAACATCGCCGCTATTGACGTTTCCGACGTGCTGGCGATTACCGAGGTCTTCGTCTTGGCCTCCGCCGATACCGAGCGCCAGGTGGGGTCCATCGTGGAGGAAGTTGAAGACGAGCTGACCAAGAAGGGCTTTGAACCCAAGCGCCGCGAAGGCAATCGTGAGAACCGTTGGGTCCTGCTCGATTACGGCCCCATCGTGGTCCACGTCCAGCGCAACGATCAGCGCGAGTTCTACGGCCTAGACCGCCTGTACCACGACTGCCCGCTTCTCGACATCCCCGGTCTGGACACCCCGGAACGCCCCGGCGAGTGGTCTGATGAAGTCAACCCGCGCGATGTTGAATCGATCGATGAGATTCCCCTGGCCCAGCCAGAGCCGGAAGACGACGAATTATGACCCGCCGCCTCCTCCTCATCCGCCACGGCCAGACCACCTACAACGCCACCGGCCGGATGCAGGGGCACTTGGACACCGAGCTATCAGAGGTAGGCTACTCGCAGGCGCGCGCGGCTGCTGACCTGCTCGAGGGCAAAGACATCACCGCGATCCTCTCCTCGGATCTCATCCGTGCCCGCGACACCGCGGAGATCATCGCTCGTCAGTTGGGGCTTGAGGTGTCCGTCGATAAGCGCCTGCGCGAAACCCACCTGGGTGAGTGGCAGGGGATGACATCGGCTGAAGTGGACGAGCAGTTTCCCGGGGCACGTGCGCTGTGGCGCCACGACCCCACCTGGGCCCCGCCCCAGGGTGAGAGCCGCGTCGACGTGGCTAACCGCGCGCGCCCCGTTATTGATGAGCTCATGCAGAAACATCCGCAGTGGGATGAGGGTGCGGTGCTTGTCGTCGCGCACGGCGGTGCTATTTCCGCGCTGACCTGCCACCTTTTAGGCCTTGAGCACCACCAGTATGGAATCCTCTCCGGGTTGAAGAATACCCACTGGTCGCAGCTGACCGCGCGGCCCGAATTCGATGCCGCTCGTCCGCTGTCCCCGCTGCAATTCACCCCGGAGAACGTCGCCCGCGCCCAGTGGTACTTCGACGGGTGGAACATGGGCGGTGCCGTCGTTGGTGGTGCAGGGGCGGACGTCTAGTGATTCGCGTCGTCACCGATTCTGCCGCAGGGCTGCCGGCGGAGATCGTCGAGGAGCTCGGCATCTGCGTCGTCGACTTGCACGTCATGGAAAGCCACGGCAAGGACGGCGCGGAGCTGTCCACCTCGGGTCTGACTGCCCTCGAATTGGCCGCTTTATACGGCCGTCAGATGGAGCGCTCCGGCGATGACGGGGTGCTGGCCATTCACCTCTCGAAGGAGCTGTCCTCGACGTGGTCGGCGGCGGTGACTGCCTCCGGCGTTTTCCCCGATACCGTGCGTGTTATCGATTCCGGTACCGCCGGCATGGCGATGGGCGCGGCTGCGATGGCGGCGGCCAAGCTTGCCCAGGAAGGCGCTTCACTCGACGAGTGCTATGCCGCAGCCATCAATACCCTTGAGCGCGGGCACACCTGGGTCTATCTCAACTCAACGGAGGAGCTTCGCCGTTCCGGGCGCATGTCTGCGGCCACGGCGATGCTGTCCACCGCGCTGCTCGCCACCAAACCCATCATGGCCATCCAAGGCGGCAAGCTGGAGATGGTGGGCAAGACCCGCACCCAAACTAAGGCCTTTACCAAGCTCGTGGACCTGGTGGCCTCCCGCGCGGAGGGCAATCCGGCGTTCATCGCGGTGCAGTACAACGAGGATAAGGTTTCGGCCCGCCGGCTGGAGGACTTGCTGCGCTTGGCGCTGCCGGATTCTTCCTTCATGCTGGTGCCGCTTACCGACGTCCTCTCCGTCCACGTCGGCCCCGGGGCCATCGGCGTCTCCGCGGTCTTTAGCTGACGGCGGAGCCGAGCTAAAGACGTTGTTGATGCCTTCAACAAGTTATCCACAGGCTGCGGCTTAAGCCCTCGACGGGGGTGAGGGCGCTGCGTAGCGTCGCGGGCATGAATGCCATTGCTGATCGCCTCCGTGACCTCACCCGCCCAACCGGCGAAGAAGAACTGCTCAACGTCGATTTCCCGCGCGTGCGCGTGCCACCCTGGCTGGCGCTTGTCGCGGCGGGCGTGGCCGGCGTTGCGCTCCTGGCCTGGCTGGGGATGAGCCGTAGTGCGGAGAACCCCTATGAGGTGGCCGCGCCGAGCAGCGAGGTAGCGGCCGATATCGTGGTCTCTGTCGTGGGGGAGGTAGAGCAGCCGGGGCTGGTGACCCTGGCGCCGGGTGCGCGCATCAACGACGCCCTCGAGGTGGCGCGCCCGCGCGTGCCCACCGATAACCTCAACCTGGCGCAGAAGCTTAACGACGGCGAACAGATCACCGTCGGTGGCCCACCCAACGCCCCAGAAACCGCGGAGGAGGGCCTGGTGTCGCTTAACTCCGCCAGCGAGGAGGAGCTGACGGAGCTGCCCGGCATAGGGCCGGCCACGGCCGCCGCGATCATCGCGCATCGCGAGGAGGTCGGCAGTTTCACCACCGTGGAGCAGCTCATGGATGTCTCCGGCATTGGTCCGGCGAAGTTTGCGCAGCTGAAGGATAAAGTCCGTCCGTGAGGGAACTGCGGCTCGTGCCTGCCGCGGTGGTGGCGTGGTTGGCCACGCTCTCAGTGCTTTTCGGCCACCCGTGGCTGTTGTGCGGGCTCGTGCTTTTCGCTTTCGCGCGCGGTCAGTGGCGCGGGCAGGGCATTTTATGTGCGGCGAGCGGAGTCATCTTCGCCGCCCTGGCTTATGTGCGCTCGGTGCGCGCCGCGGGCTTTCACTTCGGCTCGGAGGTGACGGGAAAGCTTGCCGCCGATCCGGTTCAGACGGCATCCGGGTGGATGGTGCGCCTGCGCGTGCCGGGCTACCCGGCGCAGCTGCCGGTCTTCCTCAAAGAAAAACCGGAGGCCTTCGGCGGCTCGCTGGTGACGGTGCACGGCCACCCCGGCCCCTCGGATCAGGTTGGCGTGGGTACAACCGTCTTTAGCGGCGAGCTCACCGCGCACGCCCATAGCTGGACGGCAGCGGTGGCAGAAAACTTCCGCGCCGTGTGCGATAACGGCCTCATCCCCGGCATGGTGCTGGGCGATACCAGCCTGCAAAGCCCCGAGGACAAGCAGCTCTACATCGATACCGGACTATCGCATTTGAGCGCCGTGTCCGGATCCAACGTTGCCATCGTGTGTACCGCGGCCGCGTTGGTGGTGTCGGGGCAGCGGGTGCGGGTGGGGGCGTCGGCAAGCGCGTTGGCGTTATTCGTAGCGCTGGTGGGGTGGGAGCCCTCCGTCCAACGCGCCACCGTTGCCGGGCTGGCGGGTCTAGTAGCGGTGCTGAACTCTTCGAGGATGGAACCGCTGCACGCGCTGTCCCTCGGGGTGCTCTTCCTACTGGCGGCGGATAGCGACCTAGCCGTCAGCTTCGGCTTCGCGCTTTCCGTGGCGGCCACCGCCGGCATCGTGGTGCTCAGCCCCCTGTTGCTACGGGTGCTGGGGACTGGCATCGTTGCGCGAGCCTTCGCTGTGGCCATTGCCGCGGATATCGTGACCATGCCGCTCATCGCGTTGATGACCGGGCGGGTCTCGGTGGTTTCTGTGATTGCTAACGTGCTGGTGGCGCCTGTCGTGCCGGTCATCACCGTCGTGGGGCTCATCGCCGCCGCGCTCGCGCAGGTGGGGCTGGGCAGGCCGCTTGTTATCCTTATCGAACCGCTGGCGGATTGGATCCACCTCGTCGCCTCCTCCATGCCGGTGACCACCGTGGCGGCGGGGCCCGTTGCGATGCTCCTTCTCTGTGGGTGGGTCATTGCGGCGTTGCTAAGATGACAGGCATGTCTTCAGCCCCCGTGCACCTCATTCTCGGCGATGATGAATTCCTGGCCGAGCGCGCCCGCCTGAGTATCCAACACGGCGAGGTAACCAAGCTCAAGGCCTCCGAGGTGAGCGAAGGCGAAATCCTGGAAGCGACCAGTCCGTCGTTGTTCGGGGAAGACCGCGTCATCGTCATCAGTGACGTGGAGAGGGCCGGCAAGGAGGTCACGAAGATCCTTCTCGATGCCTGCGCCAACCCCATGCCTGGTATCACGCTCATCCTGATGTACTCGGTGACGGCGAAGACGCTGAAGAAAAAGAAGAAGCCGCCGGAGCTCATCGCGGCGCTGCGCAAGACGGCCGAGGTGCATGAGGTCTTCTCCCTCTACCCGAACGAGCTCGCGCAGTGGGCTACCCGTGAGTTCGCCTCGCATGGGGTGCGCCCCACCCCGGATGTGGTGCAGGCGCTTCTCGACGGCGTCGGCTCCGACCTACGCGAACTCGCCTCCGCCATCTCCCAGTTGGTCTTCGATACGGGGGGCAAGGTAACCCGCGAGGCGGTGCACGCGTATTACGTGGGCGTGGCTGAGGTAGCCAACTGGGATATTGCGGATGCTGCTGTGGCTGGCCGCGTGGAGGCGGCGGTCTCCACGTGCCGCCGGGCGCTGCAGTTGGGGGCGAGCCCTGTGGCCATCGCCTCTGCTCTGGCCAACAAGGTGGGCAACATCGCGCGCCTCTACTCCGCGCGCGGGGATCAGTACTCGCTGGCCTCCCAGACCGGGATGGCGCCCTATGCGGTGAAGCTCACGCAGCCCGTGGCGCGGCGCTGGTCGGGGGAGAATATCACCAAGGCCGTCATCCTCATGGCGGAGCTGGATGCTGCGGTCAAGGGACAAGGCGGTGATGAAGATTTCGCCATCGAGGCGGCCGTTAAACGAGTGGCGGAGCTGGCGCGCTAGACTAACCCTCCATGGATGATATCCAGAACTTTGCCACCAAGCTTTTCGACTTTGCCCGTAACGGCGATGCCACGCTGCTCGAGTACATCAAGCAAGGCGTCAACGTCGACATGGTGAACCAGGACGGGCAGTCCTTCATCATGCTTGCCGCCTATCATGGCCATGCGGAGCTGGTACGCCAGCTCGCTGCGGCGGGGGCCGACGTCAACCTCCTCAACGATCGCGGCCAGTCGCCACTGGCCGGGGCGATTTTTAAGAAGGAGGATGCGGTGATCGACGCGCTTCTCGACGCCGGCGCCGACCCCTCCGCCGGCCAGCCCAACGCCCTCGACTCGGCTCGCATGTTCGGCCGTGAGGACCTACTCGAGCGCCTGTCATGAGCTGGTCCGCGTTTGCGGCCATCCTCCTGATGAACCTCGTCGGTGCGGCAGCACCCGGCCCCGACATCGTCCTGGTGACGCGCTATGCTACGCGCTCGCGCCGCCACGCCATCGCGGCAGCAACCGGCATCCAGGTGGGCGTGCTGTTCTGGTGCACGCTGACCGTGTTCGGCGCGGCCGCCCTGCTCACCGCCTTCCCCGGCGTCCTCTCCCTGATTCAGGTGATTGGCGGTTGCTTCCTCGTCTTCATGGGCGTGCTCTCCATCCGTTCCGGGCTGGAGCTGCGCAAGCAACCGCCGGTGGATGAGGAAGAGGCGGCCGCTCGCTTGGGCTCGGTGGGCAAGGTCTTCCGCACGGGTTTGGCCACCAACCTGTCCAACCCGAAGATCGTGCTCTTCCTCGCCGCTATGGTCGCCCCGTTGTTGCCGCCGCACCCGCCGGTGTGGGTATCGGTGGCGCTGGTGCTGAGTTTGTCGTTGTCGAGCTACCTGCTCTTCGTCTTCCTCTCGACGGTCATTTCTACCCGCGCGATTCGCCGCCGTCTGTTGGCCGCCGGACCGTGGATCGATATCGGTTCCGGCGCCTTCTTCGTCGTGGCTGGCTGCGCCCTGGTGTGGGCCGGCATCCAGGCCGCCTAGGCCTGGTTGAGGAGCTCCGCCAGCCACTGCGACCACGCCGCGACCGTGCCGGAGCGGCGGCGCAGGGTCGTATCGTTGAGTCCCAGATTGGCCGCGCGCATGAAGACCATTGCCTCTTCTTTATTCACCGCTCGGCGGGTAGTCACGACGTGCTGCACCATGTCCCGGAGCACCGGCCGGGAGGCCAGAGCCTCGATGAGGGTGAGGTTGCGTTCATCGCGCGTGCCGCTGAGTTTGCTTAGGCCTAAGTAGCGGGCGGCGTTGGTGTAATAATCCGCCTGGCGCGGGGTAAAACCAAATTCCTCGGGCATCTTCGCTTTGTCCACTGGGTTCTCCAGCAGGCTGATGACCCTTGCAAAGGAGTCCGCCTGCGGGAAAGGAACGCGCGTGCCCTCGACCTGCGTGCGCGCCAGCACCGCGCGCACCGTCGCCTCAGTTACGCCAGACTCGCCCAAAACATAGCGCGCCGCGCTGACCAGCTCGATGCTGCGGAAGTCCTCCGGCTGCCTAAACGCGTAGCGGTAGAAGTGGAAGATACCGTTGGAATAGACCACGTAGACCGGCACTACTTCCTTCTCCAAGGCCAGCGAGAAGCGCCGGAAAGGGAAGTAGAGCTGGCGGATGTTGAAGTCGGGGGAGAGGTGGTTCTTCGCCTCCACGAGCACGAGGTGCTCGGCGGACTCGAAGCCGGCATCAATCTCCATCTGGGCGCGGTCCACCACCACGTCGCGCCCGCCGATACGCATGGGCAGAGTGAGCGTCGACATGCGCCCGCTGACCGTCGGCACCAGCTCACCGCCCAGGAAATCATCGAGCATGCCGCTTAAGCTCGCCGCGGTGAGTGCGGCGGCCTCCGAGGTCAGGTTCTCGAAGTCAATGGACTTAATGTGGCGGGGAACCGGCATTGACTTCAGCGGCCCGGCTTGCTCCGGGAAAGGCTGGTACAGGTCAAAGCGGCCAATGAGATAGGCATCGCGGCGAATTGGCAGCATGGATAACCCGTGCTCTCGAAAGACCTCGGGGCGCGCTGCCGAAAAGTCATGCTTGGCCATCAACCGTGGCTCGCGGCCCGATAGCTCCTTAATCTTCGCGGCGGGCAATATCGCGAAACCCTGGTCCGCGATGTCGGCGGCGATGTGAGGGTAGACGAGGTCCCAAGCGGCGTCGTTAAGCATAATTGCGCACGAGCACCTCATCGACCTTGCCGCGCTTCGAGGCCACGGAATTGACCGCGCGCGTGGCACCCACAATGTCGATGCGGTAGTCCGCGTACAACTCCTTGATGAAGTCCGTCGACGAATTCGACAGCAGGAACTTCACCCCGCGGGCGTTGAGGTCGTCGCAGGTTTCCTTCAGCCGAATCTGGTCCGCGCGGCCAAAACCACCCGACTGGTAGCCGGTGAAATTGCTCGTGGGGTTGACCGGATCATAGGGCGGATCGAAATAAACGAAATCCCCCTCGTTGGCCTCCACCGCAGCGTAGTCGCCGTTATAAAACGTCACGTCGTGGGTGGACAAGTACTCCGAGACTGCGCGCAGATTGGGTTCATCGCAAATCTTCGGGTTGGCATAGCGGCCAAACGGGGCATTGAACTGGCCGGCGTTATTCACCCGGTAAAGCCCGTTGTAGCAGGTCTTATTCAAATAAATCGTGCGGGCAGCCCGTTCGACAGGGCTTAAGTGCGCAAAACCCGGCTCACGGTCGCGGGCGCGCATCTCGTAGAAGAAATCCGAATCATTCGGATAGCCCTTTAACAGGGCGATGAGCTCGTCCACGTTATCGCGGACCACCTCGTAGACGGTGATGAGCTCGGTGTTCAGGTCATTAACCCGGGCGCGCTCGGGCGCCAAAGAAAAAAGGACCGCTCCGCCGCCCAAGAAAGGCTCGACATAAGTGTCGAAGCTCTCGGGCAGCACGGAGTGGATAACGGGCAGCAGTTGACGCTTTCCCCCGACCCACTTCAGGAGCGGTTTCATTTAGGCCATCTTGTTGAAGGCGGTGGCCATGCCGGACTTCTTGTTAGCCGCGGTGTTGCGGTGGAAGACGCCCTTAGACACGGACTTGTCCAGTGCGCGGGAGGCAACGCGCAGCTGCTTCTCGGCTGCAGCCTTGTCGCCAGCGGCGACGGCCTCACGGAACTTGCGGATCTCGGTACGCACGGCGGAGCGTACGGACTTGTTGCGCTGACGAGCCTTCTCGTTAGTCAGGATGCGCTTCTGCTTGGACTTGATGTTTGCCATCGTTATACCTCTTAGAGTCGTAGGAATGTGCAACCGAGGAAGGCGGACCCAAGGTCCTGACCGCCAGCGTGCCCCGGCATCCCAAAAAATTTAGCAGGGCGCGGGCCGAATCCCCAAATCAGGCCCAGTGATAACGCGAGCGTAGCCGGTTGGCAATGCGTTCGAAGCGGCGTTCCGGGAAGAGTGTGCCTTGCCGGCGGCATTGTTCCTCGGAGATTTCCAGCACGCGGTCCATCCGCACCCAGCACTGCCGGCCGGATTCGTCCCATTCGCCGGTGCCGATATCGAGCCATTCCTCCTTGTTGGCGTGGCCCGGGTTGGAGGAGATGAGCAGGCCCAGCACGGTGGTGCGCGTGCGCGAGACAATCAGCACGGCGCGCTCGCGCGGCGGGGATTGCTTGCCATCCGAGGGCGCCCATACCCACACGACTTCCCCGGAGTCTGCCTGCCCGTCCATGTCGGGGGTGAAGAAGACGCTGCGCGGGTGGGCGTCAGCGCACTCGACGCGAATGTCGGCGGCTTTGCGGGGTTCCGTCACGGAATCATTCTGGTTTAGTCCTAGGCCTTCGGTGATGCGCTCGAGACCGACGTCGACAGGCTCAGGGCCTCCGATACCGAGAATGCGTGCCAACCTAGACATGTCGTCTATTCTAAACACATGTCTACAAACTTCGCGGCCACTACGTTTACGGATCCGTCCAAGATCCGAAACTTTTGCATTATCGCCCACATCGACCACGGCAAGTCGACGCTGGCTGATCGCATCCTGCAGTTGTCGCAGGTGGTGGAGGAGCGCGACATGCGCGACCAATACCTCGACAACATGGATATCGAGCGTGAGCGCGGCATCACCATTAAGGCGCAGAACGTGCGCCTGCCCTGGATTCCTCAATCTGGTGCCATGAAGGGGGAGGAGATCGTCATGCAGATGATCGACACTCCCGGCCACGTGGACTTTACCTACGAGGTCTCCCGCGCGCTCGAAGCCTGTGAGGGCGCCATCCTGCTTGTCGACGCCGCCCAAGGCATCGAAGCCCAAACCCTGGCCAACCTCTACCTGGCCATGGAAAATGACCTGGAGATCATCCCGGTCCTCAACAAGATTGACCTGCCGGCAGCCGATCCGGAGAAGTACGCCCTGGAGATTGCCCACATCATCGGCTGTGAGCCGGAAGAGGTGTTGCGCGTTTCCGGCAAGACCGGCGAGGGCGTGCCGGAGCTGCTGGATAAGGTGGCGGAGCTTATCCCGGCACCGACGTCCGAGTTCGGCGAGGATGCCCCGGCCCGCGCGATGGTCTTCGACTCCGTTTACGACACCTACCGTGGCGTGGTGACCTATATCCGCATGATGGACGGCAAGCTGACCCCGCGCCAGAAGGTCACCATGATGGCCACGGGTACCAACCATGAGCTGCTGGAGGTGGGCATTGTCAGCCCGACCATGCAGAAGTGTAAGGGGCTGGGCCCGGGTGAGGTGGGCTACCTGATTACTGGCGTGAAGAACGTGCGTGAGACCAAGGTGGGTGACACGATTACGTGGGCGTCGAATGGCGCGAGCGAGCCGCTCAAGGGCTATGCCGATCCGAACCCTATGGTCTACTCCGGCCTGTTCCCCATCTCCCAGGCAGACTTCCCGGACCTGCGTGATGCGCTGGAGAAACTGCAGCTTAACGACGCCTCCCTCACCTTCGAGCCCGAGACCTCCGTCGCCCTAGGCTTCGGCTTCCGCTGCGGGTTCTTGGGCCTGCTGCACATGGAAATCACGCGCGACCGTCTGGAGCGCGAGTTTGGCTTGGACTTGATTTCCACGGCACCGTCGGTGACCTACCGCGTGGTGGCGGAGGATGGCGAGGAGTCCATGGTGCACAATCCGTCGGACTGGCCCAGTGGCAAGCTGCGTGAGGTCTACGAGCCGATTGTGAAGATGACTATCATCGTGCCGGAGGAGTTTGTGGGCCCGACGATGGAGCTGTGTCAGTCCAAGCGCGGCCAGATGGGCGGCATGGACTACCTGTCTGAGGACCGCGTGGAGCTGCGCTACACCATGCCGCTGGGTGAAATCATCTTCGACTTCTTCGACATGTTGAAGTCCCGTACCAAGGGCTACGCTTCCCTCAACTACGAGGAGGCTGGCGAGCAGCTGGCGGACCTGGTGAAGGTGGATATCCTGCTTAACGGTGATCCGGTGGATGCCTTCTCTGCGATTGTGCACCGCGATTCCGCGCAGTGGTACGGCAATAAGATGACGAAGAAGCTCAAGGAGCTCATCCCACGCCAGCAATTCGAGGTGCCCGTCCAGGCGGCGATTGGTTCGAAGATCATCGCGCGTGAAAATATCCGAGCGATGCGCAAGGACGTGTTGGCCAAGTGCTACGGCGGCGATATTTCCCGTAAGCGCAAGCTGCTGGAGAAGCAGAAGGCCGGTAAGAAGCGCATGAAGTCCATCGGCTCCGTGTCCGTGCCGCAGGAGGCCTTCGTCGCGGCGCTGTCCACGGACGCTGAATAAGGAAGCCGTCGCCCACAGCATGGCATCGGGCCTGCAAAAGCCATCAGCGTGGTCACGGCCGGCACTGGTTGCACTGACGGCGCAGGCCCCACGCCCACGCGCTGGCGGAAGTTCACCCCCCGCTCCGGCTCACCCACGTCGAGGGCGGGATTGGTCCGCATGAGCTTGCATGATCTAGCTCTGTGGAAGGCAGAGCCCAACAGGCACTCAGCTCTGCGTATTGCCTAGTTTGGTGCTCCGGCTGGGTTACTCGGCGTTGAATGAGTAGCTGCCGGTGAGCTGGTTGTGGATTGTCACCGAGTAGCTCTGGCCGTTGGCGTTGGCACCTTCCACAAGCATGTCGAGCTCTTGGGCGTTGTAATAGCGGCTCAGACCCACGTACAGGATGAGCAGGAGGAAACCGCCCACGACTGCAATAGTGGTGACAATCTTCCACGAACTTACTGGGTTGGTCACGAATAGCCCTTTCCTGGGTAAGAGTCTTTCCTGCAGGTACAAACACGATAACAAGCGGGACAGTGCGTCTTGTCCCTTAACGGGCTGTGGGTGCACCTACAGCATGGGGCCAGTGGGCGGGAGGCAACTGGTGTTCATCGAGATCCCCGTCAACCATCTTCCAGTCTTCGGGTGCGCTGTCCCTGGGAGCGCCGAGGCCCCGTCAGTCTGGCTTTGGTTGGCGCGTCTCATCCTTTAAGGGCTTAAACCCGGTCTTACTGTCACTGCCGTTGCATCTGGGTGGCGGGTTTCTCCTTTAAGGGCT
>NZ_KV814401.1:0-14150 GCF_001813925.1 Corynebacterium sp. HMSC072D12 | reverse complement strand
GTCCGGCTTCACGTGCTGCCGGAAGCAGCAAGAGCTACGAGATCCTTAAGCCCTTAAAGGCGAACCCACCGACCAAACCAGTGTTGACGGGCTAGCTGTCGAGCGCCACGGAAATGCTGGAGCCCGCAAAGCGCGTCCAGAGCCCCTTTCCTTTCAACCCCGGCAGAATCTTCGAGCGATCACGCGCTCATCGCAATGCCTCAAGGGTGGCACGCGCAGCCTGCTCAAGCGGAGCATAGTAAGCCGGACCATGCGTCATCGAGTGAACCGCAAGTGGGTGCAACTGATGCATCGGCACCCACTTCCGGTACTCCTCACCCGCCCCATAGCCCCGCAGTATCTCGTCATAGTAGGGCGTTCCGAACAGTTCCAGCATGGCCAAATCCGTCCACGGATGTCCGCCGTGCGCTGCAGGGTCAATCATGACCGCCGTGTTCTCCTGGAACAAAACATTTCCTGCCCATAAATCACCATGAATTCGTGCAGGCTCAACGTCCCAGTCCACGGCGGCTATAGCTTCGGCCGCCATATATACGCTGTCCCGCAGCCCCTCCGGAAGTCCTTCTATAAATGGCACCACCCGCTGTTCTGCGTAGAACTCACCCCAGGATTCACATGGTTCGCAGGGTTGTTCCACGCGTCCAATGAAGTTCGCACCTTCCCACCCCTCTGGCGGTGCGCCGAAAGCTGGGGCGCCTGCCTGATGAACCTGCCGCAGCGCTTCACCAAACGCCCGCGCTGCAGCAGCACTCGGTCGCGCCTGCGCTACTCGACGCGTACTAATCGTCGAATCTGTCAGCCCCGCAACTTCCACCACAACGTCCTTTCGTGCGGCTGCTAACCAGCGCAGGCCCGCAGCCTCCGCCCCGGCTTGATCGGCTCGTGCTACTGACTTTGTGTAAACATCCATGCTCCCCAGCATAGAAAAAGGCCGCCTCTGCGAAAGAGACGGCCGATGGTGGAGCTAACGGGATTCGAACCCGTGACCCCCACACTGCCAGTGTGGTGCGCTACCAACTGCGCCATAGCCCCAAGGCAATATTGAATTTTAAAGTGGAGCTAACGGGATTCGAACCCGTGACCCCCACACTGCCAGTGTGGTGCGCTACCAACTGCGCCATAGCCCCTCATACGAGGTGCAACCTTTGTGATTGCAACTCGTATCAATATATCGTCTCCCTATTCACTCACCAAATCGCGAGTTGGGGCGCTAAATTTACTTCTCAGTAACGATGTTGACCCATTCCATGATGGAGGTCTTATCATCCTCCGGGATATCCTTGCCATCCTTGATGATGCGCGGCGAGGACACGCTACCGGTTTCCTTTTCAAGCTTTTCGTAGTTCGAGGTCACCACCGGGTTACCTTCACCAACCTTGGCTTCCTTGATGGCCTTCACCGTGGCCTCATCGGCACCCAGGATCTGCGCAGCATCAGCGAAATCCTTCATTTCCCACTGGTTGGCCAGCTTGGACTGGTTCTCCATGAGGTACTTACGCAGGTTCCAGTACAGCGTGGCGTCACCGGACTTTGCCACCTGCTCCATCGCAGCCGCAGTCTTGGAGGAGTGTCCCGTGTTGGACTTGATGCTCTCCAGTCCGTTCGGGCTGCCATCGAGGAAGTTCAAGGTACGCACGTGCACGATGAGCTCACCCGCATCAATAGCGTCCTTCATCTGTCCGTCGGTCTCCTTCGCCAGGTCGCCACAGTGCGGGCAGGAGAAGTCCTCATACAGGTCTACCTCGGTAGCGTCCTTGGGGGCATCCGGCGCCTTGAGCGTCACCGCGTTGTCCGCAAAGCTCATCTCCATAGAGACTGGCTCAACGGGATAATCCTTCAGCTCATCGGTCTGTGAACCCCGCCCCTGATAAACGATGTAGCCGATTACCACAGCGATAATGACCAGCAGAACAGCGAGGCCCCAGACGAATCCACTATTACTCTTGGAGTTGGGGTCTTTGACTGTACTCATTGAACAACCTTGCCTTTGATGACGTTATTTCGAATAGATGGAAAGTCTACACACCGTTGTTAAGGGTGCAATGCAAACTTGGTGAAAGGACGCTTGATCGTCCACACCATTAAGACAGAATAGAAGACATCACGCAGCAGTGTCATCATGTAGTTCATCACTTGCGCGTCCTCATCAGGGCTAACGGAGAAACACCCGCAGTCAATCCCGAGTCCCCGCGCCCATGCCTGCGCGATGCCGATCATGAACAGAACGAGGACAATCTGCCCCACCCACGCCGATTGACGCAGGAACAGCCCCAGCAGGAGCAACAGGCCGCCGCACACTTCAAGCGGGCCAATCAGATAGGACAAATAGTGGGACCACTCTGGGGTAAAGATTTCATATGCCTTGATGCTTTGCGATACCGCGAGCTGGTCCGACAGCTTCGACGCTCCCGCTTTAATCCACACATAGGCCATATAAAATCGCGCAAACGCACTGATAACGTCCAGCACGAGCGTTGCGCTGATCTTATTTTTAAACACGGGATTAGCCTAACAAGTTACGGGTGGAGAGCGTAACGACGATATGGACGCCAGATCGTCCACGCGGTGAGGATGAGGAAGAAGGCGTCGCGAAGCAGCGTCAGCGCGTAGTTCATACCTTGGCTCACGTCGTTGGGGTCATAGCCAAAACACCCACAATCGATGACTAACCCACGCGCCCACGCCTGAGAAATGCCCACCATGAACAGGGCTAGGACCACCGCAGCGACTGCCGACGCCTCCCTCAAGAACAGGCCCAGCAACAGCAGCAGCCCTCCTACAATTTCAAGCGGTGCAATGAGGTAGGCCAAGTACTCGGACCATTCCGGGGTGAAGATGCCATAGGCCCGGATGGCCTGTGCCATCTCCATCCGGGCGTCTAGTTTCTGTATGCCGGCGATAATCCACACGGCGGCCATACCGAATCGGGCGAGCGCGCTGGCCAGGTCAAGCACCGAGGCGCGTTGTGTGGCTGTCATAATCCATTAGCCTAGCCCTGAAGTTAGCCTCCCAGAACCTGTGACACCAGCGCTTGCGCCTCCTGCTGCACCTGCTTGAGGTGTTCTTCGCCACGGAAGCTCTCAGCGTAAATCTTGTACTTATCCTCCGTGCCGGACGGGCGCGCGGCAAACCACGCATTCTCAGTCCTCACCTTGAGGCCACCGATCGCCGCGCCGTTGCCCGGCGCTTCGGTGAGCTTAGCGAGAATCTCCTCACCCGCCAGCTCAGTGGCCGTGACCTGCTCCGGGGAGAGCTTCTTCAGGATTGCCTTCTGCTCACGGTTAGCTGGGGCGTCGGTACGCGCGTAGGCCGGTGCACCATATTCCTCTGCCAGCTCCGCGTAGCGCTGGGACGGAGTCTTGCCCGTCACCGCCAGGATCTCGGCGGCCAAAAGATCCATGATGATGCCATCCTTGTCGGTGGACCACACCGTACCGTCGAAGCGCAGGAAGGAAGCGCCGGCGGATTCTTCACCGCCGAAGCCCAGGGAGCCGTCGACAAGCCCCGGCACAAACCACTTGAAGCCCACCGGCACCTCAACGAGCTCACGGCCCAAGCTGGCCACGACGCGATCAATCATCGAGGATGAGACCAAGGTCTTGCCCACCCCGGCGTTGCCCCACTGGGGGCGGTGGCTAAACAGGTACTCGATGGCCACAGCCAGGTAGTGGTTCGGGTTCATCAGGCCCGCATCCGGGGTGACGATGCCGTGGCGGTCCGCGTCGGCGTCGTTGCCCGTGGCCAGGTCGTACTTGGAACGGTTATCCACCAGTGACGCCATGGCATCCGGGGAGGAACAGTCCATGCGGATCTTGCCGTCGGTATCCAACGTCATGAAGCGGAAAGTGCCGTCTACCTCGGGGTTCACCACCGTCATGTTGAGTTCGTAATGCTCGGCGATGGCCGCCCAGTAGTCCACCGAGGCCCCGCCCATGGGATCCGCTCCGATGCGCACGCCGGCGTCCTTGATGGCTTTCATGTCCACGACGTTCGCCAGGTCCGCAACGTAGTTGTCCACGTAGTTGTGCTTCACGCAGCGCTCATCCAGCACGCCGTCAACCGCCACGCGTTTCACGCCCTCGAGCCCGGCGCGCAGATAGTCGTTGGCCTTGGCGGCGATCAAGTCGGTGGCATCGGCATCCGCCGGGCCGCCCGTTGGCGGGTTGTACTTGAATCCGCCATCGCGCGGCGGGTTATGAGACGGGGTAATCACGATGCCGTCGGTGCCCGGGTTGGTCAGGATGGCGTGGGAGACGGCCGGAGTTGGGGTATAACGGCCACGGTCATCCACGCGGACCTCCAGCTCATTAGCTAAGAGGACCTCGAGGGCAGAGACCATGGCGGGCTCGGACAGGGCATGAGTATCGCGGCCAATGAAAATGGCGCCCGTGGTGCCCTGCTCGGCACGGTAGTCCACGATGGCCTGGGTAATCGCCAGAATGTGGGCCTCGTTAAAGGCGGTATCCAAGGCGGAGCCGCGGTGCCCGGAGGTGCCGAAGGAAACCTGCTGATCGGGGTTATCAGCGTCGGGGGTGCGGGTGTAATACGCGGTGACTAGCTCTGCGATGTCAATGAGATCGGAAGGCTGGGCTGGTTGGCCGGCGCGTTCGTGTGCCATGGTGGGATTCCTCCTTGGGGATGTGGATACACCCTAAGCTTGCCTGCTTCACGCTGGTTTCGCATTCCAATTAGGATGGTGCCTATGCCACAGATCCTTCTTGTGGGCTGCGGAACCGCGCTCGGGGCGCTGGCCCGCTTTGGCCTTTCTTCGCTTCTCGGGGGTGGCGCGCTGCCGCTGCTGCTCATCAACGTTCTCGGCAGCGCTGTTATGGGCTATGCCAAGCCTCCGGCATTCTGGGGCACAGGTTTCTTAGGCGGCTTCACCAGCTTTGCCGCTTTTGCTTTTCTCACCTCCGGCTTCGGCCCGGCGCAGGCGGGGGCCTACGTGCTGGCGACGGTCGTCGGTTGCACCGCGGCCTACCTCATGGGTGACCGCCTGCAGGATCGGAGGCACGCATGATTCTCTCCATCCTGGCCGTACTCGCCGGTGGCTTTGTCGGTGGCTGCGGGCGCTACCTGCTCACCCGTGTGCTGCCTTCCCCCACATGTACCTTTGCCGCCAACCTCATTGGCGCAGCCGTGGCGGGCGTGGCCTACGGCTATGCCACGCATGCCCACACCCCTGAGTATTTTCTCCCCCTGCTAGCAGCCGGACTCGCCGGCGGGCTATCCACGTGGTCCACGCTGGCCAAGGAACTGGGAGAAATGATAAAGGCCAAGCGCTGGTGGCGCTTGGCGCGTTACCTCTTCTGGACCATCGGCCTGGGAATCGTGGTGGCCTGGCGCGGAGCGTGGGTAGGTTCGCTTCTCGCCTAACCTACCTCGCACGCCCTTGTGCGGCCACAGGCTGTACTAGTCAGCGATGGCGTCCAACGGTGGGGTCTGTGCCGCGCGCTGCGCTGGCCATAGCGCTGCCAGCACACCGACGATTCCGGAGCCCACGAACATGACCGCGAGCATCAACCACGGAACCGTCGCGGTATCGAGGCCTTCGTCGGAAAGCACGGAGATGAAGGACCACCCCATCCCCAGGCCCATGAGGATGCCCATGAGCGCACCGAAGAGGGCAATCTGTACCGATTCCACGGTGACCATCGTGCGGATCTGGCGGCGCTGGGTACCCACCGCGCGCAGCATGCCGATTTCTTGTCGGCGTTCGATCACGCCCAGCGTGAGGGTATTGACAATGCCCAAGACCGCAATGACCACGGCCAAAGCCAGTAGCGCATAGAGAATCGTGAGCATCTGGTCAATCATGCCGGCAGCCTCGCCGGCGTATTCCTCACTGGTGCGCACCTGCACCACGACGAGGTCCTTGACGGACTTCTCCAGGTTGGCGCGCAGTTTCTCCTTGTCATAGCCCTCTTCCGCATTCACGGAGACCACCATGACGTCGAGACTGCCGGGGTCAACAACGTCCTCCGCCGCGGACTTGGACACGGCCAGACCCGAAAGCATCTCAAAATGCTCATACGTGCCGAGGAGCTTCACCTGCGCGGTGCGGGAGGGATCCGGGCCGGCCAGCTCATAGGACTGACCGACTTCCCAGCCCTGCTCCGCAGCCAAGCCGGCCTCGGCGATGAAGCCAGGCTCTTCGCCCGTGTTCACGGCGCCTTCGACCACGGTGAGGTTGAGGATGTCATCGGCGTTGCCATCGATGACCTGGCTTATCAACATTTCCGGGCCATAATTCATCGAAGCCTGGCCATCCACCTGTAGTGGCGCAGTACTCATCGCTACGACCTGGCCAGCGCCCTCGGTATCGCGGGCACGCTGCGCCGTCTCGTTCGGCGTCGGGAAGTTTCCGGACGTCGGACCGGACAGCAAGAAGTCCGCGTGGGCATCCTGTTCGACGGCATCGGCAACCGAGGCTTTCATCGTCGCACCCAACATGCCGATCGAGGTCACCAGCGCCACGCCCAGCATGAGAGCGAACGCGGTAGCCGCGGTTCGGCGCGGGTTACGCGCCGAATTCGTCGACGCCAGCTTGCCCACCGCACCAAAGGGCGCGCCAACCACGCGGCCGATCCCCGGAACGATAGGCAGGGAGATGGCCGGGCCGGCAAGGAAGAAACCAAGGATTAGGTTGAGCGCACCGAGGCCCACGAGGGAGGCGCGGATGCCTGTGGAGGCATCAACAAACACTCCGACAAGCGCGAAGATGATGCCTACAACCAGCAGCAACCCGCCCAGCACGCTGCGCACGAGCAACGAAGAACCAGCCGCAGACTCGGTGGTGCGCATGGCCTCCACGGGTTTCACCGCACCCGCCCGGCGCGCCGGCGCCCACGCGGAAATGATGGTGACCACGGCACCCAAAAGCAACGGCACGACGACTGCGCTAACGCTCAGGCCCAGACCGCCGCCCATGGGCATGTCCTTGGCTTCAAAAACTGCCTTGATGAGTGCCACCAGGCCCATGCCGGCGATCACCCCCACGGCAGAACCCACAAGGCCCACGATGAAGGCCTCTGTGACCACCGAGCGCGTAATCTGCCCACGGGAGGCGCCGAGTGCACGCAAGAGTGCGAACTCCTTGGTGCGCTGGGCCACGATCATCGAGAAGGTATTCGCAATGATAAACGTGCCCACCAACAGCGCGATGAGGCCGAAAGCGATAAGGAAGTAGTTGACGAATTTCAGTGCAGAGGAAATCTGATCTGAAATCTCTTCAGCCAGTTTCTGCCCGGATTCCGCCTTGACCTCGAAGGTTTCATTGAGGTGCTCCACGAGGGCATCGGCGTCGACGCCCTCGGCCGCCGCGACCTTCAACTGGGCAGAATTGCCATAGCGCTCGACGAAGGCCTCGTGGCCCATGAGCAAGGTCAGGCTGGGGCCTTGGTCCACCGCAGGCTTGACGACGCCCACGACCTTCACCTCATCACGCTGGTCCGGGTGGACCACGAGGAGAGTATCGCCGACGTGGATACCGAACTCTTCAGCGGCGGAATCATTAATGAGGACTTCGCCGGTCCCGTTCGGCTCAGAGCCGTCGACAAGCGTGGCGGGCTCACCGACGGACTGCTCCTCCGGGTAGTAGGGCTGCACGCTGGAGGTGCCCCCACCGGTTTGAAAGGCCTCGGCGTCCTTGTTTGCCACCACGACCGTCTGGCTGCTTTGCATATTCACCGCGCGCACATCGGGGTCGGCGGCGATGTCATCGCGCATCTTCTGATCGAGGTTGGGGCCGCCCTCCTTCTGGCTCACGGCCGCATCCACGCCCGTAAACGCGGTAGATACCGCGGAGTCGAAGGTGCTCGAGAGCGAATTGGTGAACATGAAGGAACCCGAGATGAACGCGGTGCCGAGCACCACCGCCAGCAGGGTCAGGGCAAGACGCAGCTTATGAGCGAGAATGTTGCGCACGGACACCGTGCGCATGGTGTTCTTTGTGGCCATGTTCTAGCCCTCGATTTCTGCCATCACGGCGTGGATGGACTCCATGGTTGGGTTGGTGAGTTCATTCACGAGGCGCCCATCAGCAAGGAAAACCACGCGGTCTGCGTAAGAGGCTGCCTTGGCATCGTGCGTGACGATAACGACGGTCTGACCATCCTTGTCCACGGCGGTGCGCAAAATGTCGAGCACCTCGGCGGAGGAGTTCGAATCCAGGTTGCCGGTCGGCTCATCGCCGAAGATGATCTCGGGGCGCGAAACCAGGGCCCGCGCGCAGGCCACGCGCTGCTGCTGGCCGCCGGAGAGCTCTGCTGGGCGGTGATTCAAGCGCTCGGACAAGCCTAGGCGGGAAGTGACCTCATCGAACCACTCTTTATCCACCTTGTGGCCAGCGATATCGGTGGGCAGCGTGATGTTTTCTGCCGCGGTCAGCGTGGGCACCAGGTTGAAGGACTGAAAGATGAAGCCCAGGCGGTCGCGGCGCAGGGCCGTAATATCCTTGTCACTGAGCTGCGACATATCGGTGTCACCGATGAAGGCCGAACCGGACGTCGCCGAATCGAGCCCCGCCATGGTGTGCATGAGGGTGGATTTGCCGGAGCCCGACGGGCCCATGATGGCGGTGAAGGTGTTGCGCGCGAACTCAACGTCGACGTGGTCCAACGCGGTGACTGCGGTGTCTCCCTGACCGTATTGTTTGAACAGGTCGACGGCGCGAGCCGCAGCAGTCATCGTTGGGGTGGTCATGGACGTGTTCTCCTTATAGATGGGGAAAGTAACGTCCCTACCCTATCTTGCCCTGGGTAAGTTATGTGACGCGTGTGGTCTAAAATATGCTCCATGCGCGCATCTCTTTCCGCTCTGGAACATTACGACCGCTGTGCCGAAGCAGCTGCGGCTCAAATCATGCGCCACTACTCCACCAGTTTTTCCCTGGCCACGCGGCTTCTTTCCCCCAGGGTCCGGGTGGACATCCGCAATTTATACGCCATGGTGCGCACCGCCGATGAAATCGTCGACGCCGGGCTCGACCCCCAGGACGCCGCCGAGCTTCTCGACGCCTACGAGACCTCCGTCCGCACCGCCCCGTCCCAGCGTTTTCACTCTGATCCGATCGTGCATGCCTTTGCGCTTTCCGCGCGGCGTTGCGGGTTTAGCGATGAGCACGTTGCACAGTTCTTTTCCTCCATGCGTTGCGACCTCACACGCACCTCCCACACAGCGGAGTCTTTTAAGACCTACGTTCGGGGCTCTGCAGAAGTCATTGGGTTGCTATGCCTGGATACTTTTTATGCCGGTGCTCCTCGGCCCGAAGGCATCGAAGAAGGAGCGGAGCGCCTGGGTGCCGCGTTTCAGAAGATCAACTTTTTGCGGGACCTGCACGAAGACTCCGCTGAGCTGGGCCGCGCTTATTTTCCTACGCTGCGTGAGCCAGACAAACTCGATGAGGAAACGAAGGCCGCAATCATTGCTGATATCCGCGAAGACTTAGCCCATGCCCGCACGGCCATGGACCTGCTTCCTTTGAGCTCCAGGGTGGGGGTAGCCGCAGCGGCGGCTCTTTTCACGGAGCTTACGGATCTCCTCGACGCCACTCCTGCGCACGAGATCATGACTACCCGCGTCAGTGTGCCCGCTGCGCGGAAAGCTGTCCTCATCAGCCGCGCTGCAGCGCACGCGGCACGGAATAAAGGTTAAAGAACATGAGCAAACATGTTGTTGTCATCGGCGCTGGTATTGCAGGCCTAGCCTCCGCTGCCTTGCTGTTGCGGGAGGGGATGCGGGTGACGGTCGTCGACAAGCAACGCAGCGTTGGTGGACGCGCGGGAAGCCTGGCCGTGGATGGCTTCCGCTTCGATACCGGCCCCTCGTGGTACCTCATGCCGGAGGCCTTCGATGAGTTTTTCCGCGCCTGCGGCACCAGTACCGGGCGCGAGCTGGACCTAGTGGACCTCTCCCCTGCCTACCGTGTTATCAACGAAGACGGCGTGACCCTCGATATAGAAACGGGCGTGGATAACGTAGCAGAGCTTTTTGAATCCTTGGAGCCGGGAGCTGGCGACAAGGTGCGCGCGTACCTCTCCAGGGCCTCCGACGTATACGCCATTGCCCTGCGCAACTTCTTATACACCACCTTCTCCCGCCCCACGCAGCTTCTCAACAAAGACGTCCTCACCCGGCTGGGCTCGCTCGCGCTGCTGCTGACTCGCTCACTAGATACGCTGGTGGCCGCCCAGTTTAAGGATTACCGCCTGCGCCAGGTCCTGACTTACCCCGCGGTGTTTCTCTCCACCGAACCACAGGCCGCGCCGGCACTGTATTCCTTGATGAGCCACACGGACTTGGTGGAGGGCGTGCGCTACCCCTTAGGAGGCTTCGCGGCTGTTGTCGACGCTATCGCGAGGCAAGCAGCCGGCGCCTCCTTCAAGCTTGGCACAGCGGTGGTAGCAATCAACCACGCGCACGGGCGCGCGACGGGCGTCACGCTTGACGACGGCCGCATGATCCCCGCCGACGCCATCGTCTCCGCCGCAGACCTGCACCACACAGAAACCGCTCTGCTTCCCACGGACCTGCAAACATACCCGGAACGCTACTTTGCCCACCGTGACCCTGGCCTAGGCACCGTTTTAGTCTTCCTCGGTGTGAAGGGTGCCCTTCCGCAGCTGGCACACCATACGCTGCTATTCAGCACAGACTGGACCCCCGATTTTAGGGCCGTCTACCACGGCCCTGAGCCGTTGCGGCCGTTGGGTTCCTCGGAGTCGATCTATGTTTCAAAAACCTCTGCCACCGATTCCAGTGTGGCTCCGGAAGGCTACGAGAATCTCTTCATCCTCATTCCCGTTCCGGCAGAAGAATCCTACGGCCATGGCGATGCCTACGGCGCTGCGGAATCTCCCCGCGTTAGCGCCATCGCCCGTGCTGCCGTGGCGCAGCTGGGGTCCTGGATGGGGATTGAGGATCTGGAGGAGAGGGTCGTCGTCAAGCGCACGCTCGGCCCCGCCGACTTTGCCGAGCAGTACAATTCCTGGTCCGGCGGCGCCGTAGGCCCTGCCCATACGCTGCGCCAGTCCGCATTCTTCCGGGGCCGGAACCAATCCCGTAAGCTGCCCAACCTGTACTACGCCGGTGGCACCACGGTCCCGGGCGTGGGCGTGCCCATGTGCCTGATTTCGGCCCACAACGTCCTCACGCGGATGCGTGAACAGTACTAAGCATCGAGCTCAAGGGATGCAGGCTTACCGTTGCGTCTTACCTTCACTGTTACGGGGTGACCGCCAAAAAGATAGCCATCATCAAACTCGACGCTGAGGTTCCCGCGTTGAGGAACCTCGACAGCAACGGGAGTGAGTTTGGCGTATACGTCATTAGTAGTGAGTTCCGGCGCCGGGACGCTGTTGCACTCGGACAAGGCGACGTCGTGGCGCCAACGGTTGGCGGCTCGGAGGGCCTGTGCAGCAGCAAAGCGCTGGGCCTCATCGAGGAACTCGGCGCTGAGGACCTTGTTGATCACAGTGAGGGGTGCCTTGAATTTCCGCTTGAGATTCGTACTCTCCGCGAGAAGAAGCTCCTCCCCTTCATACCAGATGCTGATATCAACTCCGAGTTCTTCTGCCCTGCCTTCGAATGTATTTGTACAACGGTCGAGCACCAACGGACCGAATGTGGAATCAAGCTCTACCGGAACGTCAATCCGGGCAAGAAGCTGCTCCATGTCTGTGTCATCCACGTCTGGGAGGATCTCCCAGATATCGACGTAGTGTTCTTTGCTCCTCTCGTGGGAGTGGTGGCTACCCCGAGCATGAAGCACCCTGAAAGGCTCAAGCTCTGCAACCTCGCGCGGATCCCACAGCGTTTTTCCTGCGACAGTCTGGAAGAGCTGCGGATAGCGCACGTCGACGTCACCAGTAATCAGCTCTCCTTCTGGCATCAACTTTAAAGCAACTCCAGGCAAGCTCATGAGCTGAATGTGCGTTTTGTCCTCAGCGTAGGGATCATCGCTCACCGACTTCTTCGGGGTGTCTGCCACGACGAAGAGAAATTCTGTCTCTTCGAAGCTCAGTATCGTTTTAACAACGTCATTGCCCGAGAATTCACGGTAGAGGGAAAGCATGCCGCAATACTACATCTGCGAAAAGGCCGTACAGCGCTGCATAGCGTAGTCTGAGGAGGTTGACGTCGAGTGGAAAGGCGAAGCGATGGCAGAAACTATTGAACAGGCCAGCGAGACCGTAGAGGCATGGCTGAAGCAAGAAGACGCTATTGATCCTAAAAAGGCCCCTCGCCTCCAGGAACTCTTAGCTCGCGTTCCCCGTCAAGAGCTCATCGCGATTGTAGAGCGCCAGAATGCGCTCCGCGCTGCGCTAGCCCTCCGCCTGCTGCCACGGGAAAAGTCCATCGCGGTCTTTGATGCGCTCGATGCAAAGCACCAGGCGGACATCATTGATGAGCTGGGGAATGCCGATGTTTATGAATTCTTCGACGAGTTGGATCCCGAAGACCGAGTGGCGCTCTTGGATGAGCTGCCCGCCGAGATTGCGGATCGCCTCCTCCGATCGCTGACCCAGACCCAGCGCGACGTCACCGGAGTGATCCTTGGATACACGAAGGGCTCCGTCGGCCGTCGTATGTCGCCAGAGGTGCCCGACATTCACCCGGAAATGAGCATGGAAGATGCCCTGCGCACACTACGCGATACCGCCGATGAACTGGAGACCATCTATACCGTTCCGGTGACGCGCAAGGACCGTCGCCTGGTGGGCGTCGTAAGCCTGCGCGATCTCTTCACGGCGAAGAGGGGCGTGCTCATTGAGGACATCATGAAGGAACCGGTTTATGCGCGGGCGACTGCTGACGCTGAAGAAACCGTACGGTGGTTCCTGCCCCTCGATATGCTGGCGCTGCCGATTGTGGATGATTCCCACCGCCTCGTTGGTCTTCTTACGTGGGACGATGCCACGGACATCATGGAGGAAGCGGACAGCGAGGACTCGGCTCGTTCCGGTGGTACGGAAGCGCTCCAGCAGCCTTACTTGTCGACGCCGTTGCTCAAGCTCGTTCGCTCCCGCATTCTCTGGCTGCTCGTGCTCGCTGTGTCAGCGTTGTTGACCGTGCGGGTTCTCGATTCCTTCGAGGACACCCTGGCCAAGGCGGTCGTACTTTCTCTGTTTATTCCCCTCCTCACTGGCACGGGCGGCAATACAGGAAACCAAGCGGCTACTACAGTGACCCGTGCGCTCGCGCTTGGCGACGTCCGAACGCGCGACCTCCTTTCCGTAATGTGGCGCGAGCTGCGCGTCGGAATGCTGCTCGGCGCCGTACTCGGACTGGCTGGTCTCGTCTTGGCGACGGTGGTCTACGGCCTCGATATCGGTATCGTGATCGGCTCCACCCTGTTTCTTATTTGCTCGATGTCAGCGACCGTTGGCGGCCTCATGCCGATTGTGGCCAAGACGGTTGGTGCGGACCCTGCTGTGTTTTCTAACCCGTTCATCTCCACGTTCTGTGACGCGACGGGCTTGATTATCTACTTCTTCATCGCAAAATCGGTGTTGGGCATCTAGTCCGATAAGACCCGCTAAGCTCCATCGCGCGACCTGCCTAACTAACTGCGGCCGCGCTAGGGCCTCACCATCCTCCTGGACACAATCCTTGGCGCGCGCTAGAGCAGCCGAGCTTCCACCTGTATGGCACCGGCGGCACTTACTATGTGGTTGCCGATGTGTCTTCTACCGGTTTAAGCGGCATTGATTTCTGCATGCAGCTGCCCGAAACGAAGGGCGTGGCCGCCATCCCGCTAGCCGCTTTCACGGACAACCCGGAACCGTGGAAGTGCAAGGTGCGCTTTGCTTTCTGCAAGCGCCCTGAGGTCATCCGGGAGGCAGTCTGCCGCCTCACGGCTGCCTCTTAGAGGCTTAGGTGCAGCAGCACGTAAAGAGCGCAGGCCCCTACCTGTACTTTCGGGTCTGTATTTTTGGGTGTCTTTGGGCGTGGGGTTCAGTCGGCTGCTAGCGCAGCTCTGTAGATGGTTTAATGGTGCCATCAACGGATTAATGCCGGGCCCGCCCCCTTTTTTTGTTGTTGTGGGGGACGGTGAAAACTGCAAAACGAAAAGAGAGAGACCGTTGAAACAGTAATGGTGTTTCAACGGTCTCTCTTTGTGTATTGAGTTGTTTGTTTTGTTTGGTGTC
>NZ_KV814400.1:0-54971 GCF_001813925.1 Corynebacterium sp. HMSC072D12 | reverse complement strand
GGTTTATCCACACGAAATGTCCCTTAAGCCTGCGCGTGGAGCGAGTAAAGCAGTTCAAGACCTACGGTGAACAGGTCGAATTGCTTCGTCAGCGTGGGATGCGAGTGAATGATCCCCAGCATGCTGAGACGCTGTTGGCGCGATTGAACTACTACCGCTTGTCCGGATACTGGTACCCGATGCGCCGTTTCTCCCAAGACGACGGCACTGCCCGAGATGAATTCGTGGAGGGAGCATCGTTTGACCTGGTGGTAGCCCTCTATGAGTTTGACGAACAATTGCGCCACAGCGTATTCATCGAGCTTGATCGCGTGGAGTTGGCTATTCGAACCAAGCTCGGCCACGAACTGGGTCGCCTTGACCCGCTGATCTATTTGGATCCCCAGCGTTTGAGCGCTCGGGCACGGCAGCGAAACAAAGACGGGCGTAGCGTGCACGAGGTGTGGATGAGAAAGTACCTGTCGTCATTGAAAGCGTCGAAGGAGGACTTCGTCGCCCACCATAAATCCAAATATGGCGGGACTCTACCCATCTGGGCGGCTGTCGAAATCATGGATTGGGGGATGCTGTCGTACTTGTACGGCATGTCGCCCAATATCGTGCGCAAACAGGTTTCCGAGCCCTGCGGCCTAACTGGTCCTCAGCTTGAATCATGGCTGAAATCCTTGAATATTCTGCGTAATTACGCAGCTCATCATGCAAGGATGTTCAACCGTGTTTACGACATCAAACCGAAACTGAACAATGACGTCAGGCTGGCTCCGGTAGCTGAAGGAATGAATCGCTTGTTCGGCCAGCTCTCCCTTATCCAATACTTGCACCGCCAACTGGGCTTGTCTCCGGCCGACCGGCTACCGAAGCTGTTCCACACCTACCCGCACAATCCCATCGTGCCGTTTTCTCGCACAGGAGCACCTGACAACTGGCGCGAGGTGTCTCTCTGGCGCGTCTAATCCTTGTGGTAGTAGTCGCATTCGTACCCGTCGGCGTTGAGTGGCAGTCCTGCTGCCCAGTCGGGTGGGGTCGTCATGCGCTGGCAGTCATCGGCGATGGTGAAGTCGGAGTCCTCGGGTTCGTCGATGACGATTTCGTCGTGGACGTGCATGACAATCTTGTGCCCAGCCTGAGCGACGAATGTCATGCCGTGGACGAGGAGGTCACGAGCGACTGCTTGGACGATGTTCTCGACGAGTTTCCCGCCGTAGGTCTCTAGCCGCCCCCACTTGCGTCCGGTCGTGACATCACTGTAGGTGATGGAGGCGCCGCCCCACCGGTTATCACCCAGCTGGGGCTTCACGCAGGCTAGCCGCCTACCAGAGGGCGGGGTGATAAACAAGATGCCGGACTCGGCAGTGAAGCGAAGGTTGCACAGCCGAACAGCCTGGCGGGTGGTGATGGCGTCGGGGGTCAGGCCCCTCAACGACGATACGGACTTCGGCCCGACCAACCCCAAAAGCGTGGTGATGTACGCAGTGGAGAACTATTAGACAAATACCAAGTGACCTAAAGACGTCATCCTGAGCACTTCCCTCCCCCTCATTGTGGCGGGAGGCGGGAGGCGTCGCCAAGCGTCGGTGCCTCAGTCATCCCCTTGTGCTTGGCTGCGCTCCCTCTACCCCACCCCAAACGCCAACAACCCCCACCGCCTCACATGGTCTCCCATGTGTGTTTGGAGGTGGGGGTTGTTGTGGTACCAGTACAGAAACTCAGGCGTTCAACGGCCTAGGAGGTGCCTAGTTGATGCGGCCGGTTTCCTTGCGGTACTGGCGGTAGTAGCGGCGGCCATACTTGACGGCGGCGATAGCCATGATGGCTACGACGACGCTGGCGATGGCACCCACGATCAGGTTGATCTGGTAATCAGCACCCGCGGTGCCGTCCGGGTAGAGCCAGGTGCCGAGGCCCCAGATCAGGATGCCCAGCGGCGGCAGGATCGAGAGAGTCAGACCCATGCCCACCCAGGTGGAGGTGCGCAGCAAAGAAGAGTGCGGTGCGCCGTAAGAAACGGGGTCATATCCCTCGATGTAGGAGTCCTGAATCTTACCGGAGAACTCCGGGTAGGTCTCGCTGTGGTGATCAGCAACTGCCGGGTTGAGGTCGCTCATGGCTGAAACTTTCTCTCGTTCCTGTTAATCCTGTGAATGACTATAGCTTAGTCGTCCTTGCCGCGGAAAGCAGCACGTGCGCGTTCGCGGGTAACCGCGGAAACCGCGGTCAGCGGCACACCAGCCGGGCAGACGTCGGCACACTCGCCGTAGAGCGAGCAGTGGCCGAAGTTCTGCTCCAGATCGTCCACCATGTTGCGTGCGCGGCGGCCACGCTCTTCCTTGCCCAGCGGCATGAGGGAGAGGTGAACCAGCTTGGCACCGGTAAACAGGTGAGCAGCACCGTTGGGGCAGGATGCCACGCAGGCACCGCAGCCGATGCAGGCAGCGTGATCCAGAGCGTACTCGGAGGTCTCGTGGTTGACGTGCAGGGTGTCAGCATCCGGAGCGGTACCCGCATCCATGGAGACGTAGCCGCCCTGCTCCATGACGTGGTCCAGCTTGGCGCGGTCCACGATCATATCCTTGATAACCGGGTAGGCAGCGGAGCGGAAAGGCTCCAGCTTGATGGTGTCGCCATCCTTGAACTGGAAGAGGCGCTGCTGGCAGGCCGGGGTGTTCTGGCCCGGGCCGTGCGGGCGGCCGTTGACCAGGAGGCCGCAGGTACCACAGATGCCCTCACGGCAGTCAGAAGCGAATGCGAAAGGCTCGGTGCCTTCCTCAATGAGGCGGTCGTTGACGTGGTCGAGCAACTCCAGGATGGACATCTGCTCGGCGGCGTCGTCAACCTGCACGGTCTCGAACTTGCCTTCTTGCGTCGGTCCGGCTTGACGCCAGATCTCAAGTGTCAGTTTCATTACTTGTAGTTCCTTGTCATCAGCGGGATCGAATCAAAGTACAGCGGCTCAGCGTGGCGGATGAACTCGCCCTCAGCAGCGCCCGGCTCCCAAGCGGAAACAAAGCACCAGTTCTCGTCATCACGCTCGGCCTCGCCGTCCTCGGAGAGGTGGTCCTCGCGGAAGTGAGCACCACAGGACTCGTCGCGGTCAAGGGCGTCAATACACATGAGCTCACCCAGGTCGATGTAGTCAGCAACGCGCAGACCGTACTCGAGGACCTGGTTCATGTCGTTGGCCTCACCAGTGATGCGGACGTTAGCCCAGAAGTCCTTGCGCAGCTCGCGAACCTTCTCGATGGCAACCTTGAGGTCCTCGACGTTACGGGATACGCCGCAACCCCAGTAGAGGATGTCACCCAGCTGGCGGTGGTAGTACGCCGGACCGTGCGGGTCCGCACCCTGGATGGACATGAGGCGGTCGATGCGAGCCTGAGCGCGAGCGACAGTCTCGTTGGCCTCAGCAGAATCCTCAGCCAGCTTGGCCTCACCCAGGTGGTGAGCCAGGTAGTTCGGGATGGTGAACGGCAGGGTGAACCAGCCATCAACGGAAGCGGACAGCAGGGAGTTAGCACCCAGGCGGTTCGCACCGTGGTAGGTCCAAGAGCACTCACCGGCGGCGAAGAGACCGTCGATGGTGGTCATCTCGTTGAAGTCCGTCCACAGACCACCCATGGTGAAGTGGCAGGTCGGAGCGATACGCATTGGGGTCTCATAAGCGGATTCACCAATGGCCTCTTCGTACATTTCGATGAGGTTGGAGTAACGCTCGCGGATCTTGTCCTTGCCCAGACGCTCGATGGCGTCGCGGAAATCCAGGTACACAGAGTTGTGCAGCGGTCCAACACCCAGACCCTTGTTGATCTGCTGGGAGATGGCGCGGGACGCCACGTCACGCGGGACGAGGTTACCGAAGGCCGGGTAGCGGCGCTCCAGGAAGTAGTCGCGCTCCTCTTCCGGAATCTCGTTGGCAGGACGGTCATCCTTCTCCTTAATCGGAGACCAGATGCGGCCGTCATTACGCAGCGACTCGGACATGAGGATGGTCTTGGACTGCCACTCGGAGTTCACCGGCAGGCCAGTCGGGTGGAATTGGATGAATGCCGGGGAAGCCAGGTAAGCACCGTTCTCGTACGCACGCATCATGGCGCCGGCGTTAGAGTTCTTAGCCAGCGTGGACATGTGGTAGACGTTGCCGTAACCACCAGTACCGAGGATGACTGCGTGGCCGGTGAAGGCCTTCAGCTCGCCGGTGATGAGGTTACGGGTCACGATGCCGCCGGCGCGCTTCTTGCCACCGTCGGTGTAGGTGATGATGTCCTGCAGGTCGTGGTGAGCGAAGAGCTCCACGTTGCCCAGACCAATCTGGCGGTAGAGCGCAGACGTGGTGGACAGCTGCAGCTGCTGGCCTGTTTGGCCACGGGTGTAGTAGGTGCGGGAGACCTGCACGCCACCGAAGGAACGGGTAGCCAGGGTGCCGCCGTACTCGCGAGCGAACGGAGCGCCGATGGCGTTCATGTGGTCGATGACGCGGATGGACTCATAAGCCAAGCGCCAGCAGTCGGACTCGCGGCAGCGGTAGTCGCCACCCTTGACGGTGTCCTTGGTGTGGCGGTAAGCGGAGTCGTTATCCACCTTCTTGTGGCGGGAAGAGTTAACACCACCCTGCGCAGCAATGGAGTGCGCACGGCGCGGGGAGTCGTGGTAGGTGAAGACCTTTACCTTGTAGCCCAGCTCGCCGAGGGCAGCCGCAGCGGAACCAGCAGCCAGGCCGGTACCGACGACGATGATTTCAAACTTGCGGCGGTTCAGCGGGGAGACCAGCTCCATGTGGTCCTTCTGGTAGCTCCACATGTCCTTCATCGGGACGCCGTGCGGCTCGTGGGACTCCAGAATGCGGCCCGGCTTAACACCCGGGACGACGGACTGCGGGTGCGAGAAGTTCGGGTGCTCGCGCTTGAGTTCAGTGTTCGCGTTCGACACAGGATTCGCGTTAGTCATGGGTTCAAAACTCCTTTAGCTGACCCAGCCCAGGGCGACGGACAACGGCATGACGATGTTTGCCAGGCACACGACGGCCGGGACAACGTACGCCAAGATGACAAATACCTCGCGCCACTTAGCACCGGTAATACCCAGGTCGGAAGCCGCAAGGCGGATGCCGTGGGTCAGGTGCAGGAAGAGGCAGAGCATGGCGACGATGTAAATGATGGTCACCGGCCAGCGGGAGAAGGTAGCGATCATGTTGGCCTTCACGGCACCATGAGCAAAAGCCTCCGGAGCGATCGGCTGAACACCCATCGTCAGATCCAGAATGTGGAAGACGATGAACAGGAGCAGCACGACGCCGGTCACCAGCATGGTCTTCGTCGCGAAGGAATCCATGCCGCCCATCAGGTTGGTGCGCTTGAACTTACCGCGGGATGCCTTGGAGCGAGCGGTCAGCGCGAAGGCACCGTAAATGTGGGCGATCACGCACGCCAGCAAAACGATGCGGATGATCCACAGAAGGTGACCGCTCGGAATCAGCGGATCACCCATGCTGCGCAGGAATGCGCCGTAGGCATCGAGGGCTTCCTGGCCGTCATGAGCCGGCAGGTAAAGCTTCAAGTTTCCGGCCATGTGTCCCACAACGAAGAGTGCGAAGAACAGACCGGTAATTGCCATCGTCAGTTTCAAAGCCCAGGACGGAATTCCTGGCTTAGGACGAATCGTTTCATTAGTAATACGGCCGTGAGCGAGGGCTTCACGGTCAGGATTTTTTACAGACATGACACCTCCATAGTCGTCCTTACCTTACGCAGAACTTCACGCTGACCACTAGTTATCTCTTTGCTTTGCAGGCCCCTTGCCCCTCCTCCAGCCCACCGAAAGATTTGAGATAAGGCAAGGGTTGCCTTAAGTACCCCACCCCTTTTGCCGCTCTACCTTGATCACTTCCCTTTACGCAATATTGACCTTGCGAAAACATTTCACGGATGAGACTTTTGTCACAGGGTGTGGCGCGAGTGACGACCCTACCCCTTTAGGCGTCAAACTTTCGCTTGGTATCCACCCCCTCATTGCCCGCCCAGCGCCTTGCCAACACCCCCACTTCACAGCGGAGTTAAAATACTTCACACATTCCTTGCAAAAATATTGTTATGAGTGAAAGGCACTAGGTAACCTAGCTCACATGAGCAAGACATACGTGGGTTCGCGCCTGCGCCAGCTGCGCCGCGAACGTGATCTCAGCCAAGCCTCCCTCGCCGCTACGCTGGGGCTTTCAGCGAGCTACGTCAACCAGATTGAGCATGACGTGCGCCCACTTACCGTCCCGGTCTTGCTGAAAATCACTGAAGCATTTGGCGTTGATGCCACGTTCTTCTCCCGCGATGATGACTCACGCCTGCTGGCAGAAATCCAGGATGTCGTACAAGACCAGGAAATCTGCCCCTCCCCCGTGGAGCTTCAGGAATTGTCCGAGTTGGTTTATAACCACCCCACCGTTGCCCGCACGCTCGTGGATATCCACCGTCGCTACCGCAACATTCGCGACAAGCTTTCGCTTGCCACCGATACCCGCCGCTCGGATGGCAGCCAGGCGCTATCCATGCCTCACGACGAGGTGCGGGACTTCTTCTATGCCCGGCAGAATTACCTCGATGAATTGGATATTCATGCGGAGGGAATTGCCGCGGAGCTCGGCGTCACCCCCTTCCACATCCGCGATATCGAGCAGGCTCTAAATGACAGGCTCACATCCCAGCACGGCGTGGAGATTCTCACCACCGATCGCATGGATGGCACACTGCACCGCTTTGACAAGAACACCGGCACCCTTCGCCTAGCCAGCCGCCTGAGCGTGGGCCAGCGCGCCTTCCGCATGGCGGCGGAGCTGGGGTTCCTGGAAGCAGGTGAGCTTATTAGCCACCTCGTGGACGAAGAACCCTTCACCTCGGATGCCTCGATCAACTTGGCCAAGCGGGGAATCGCCAACTACTACGCTGCAGCCATCCTTTTGCCCTATAACCTCATCCATAGTGAGGCCGAGCAATCCGGGTATGACGTGGAGTACCTCTGCAATGTTTTCGGCGTGGGCTATGAAACCGTTGCCTCCCGCCTTTCCACGCTGCAGCGACCCAACAAGCGCGGCATCCCCTTTACCTTTGTACGGGTGGACCGCGCCGGCAACATGTCCAAGCGCCAATCAGCCACGGGCGTGCACTTTTCCAACTCCGGCGGCACCTGCCCGCTGTGGAATGTCTACGAGTCCTTCTCACGCCCCAACACCATTTCCCGGCAGCTGGCGCAGATGCCGGATGGGCGCAATTACCTCTGGGTTTCGCGCACGGTGAGCTACCCGCAAGGCCGTTTCGGGGATACCAACAAGCTCTTCTCCATCGGCTTGGGCTGCGAGGCCCGCCACGCCAACCGCACTGTCTACGCCCAGGGCCTGAACCTCGATGCCCTTTCTTCCGCGACCCCGATTGGCGCTGGCTGCCGCACCTGCCCGCGCCAGAACTGTGCGCAGCGAGCTTTCCCCGCCATCAACGAGCAGTTAGTCATTGATGCCCACCGCTCCGCGGTTGCGCCGTACTAACCAGATCTCGCGACACGTGCAGTAGGGACGAGCCAAACGGAACGCTTTTACATCACAAATAACCTTTTATTGCCTTTTATGGGGAGCGATCTCCAGTGTCGGGATGAATTTTTCCGGGGGCAGATCCCCTCCAGGAGTTCTTTTATACATCTTGAACTGGGCATTTAAGCTTCCGTCAGCCCATATACATTGCCCTTAAAAAGTTTTGGCATGATTTTGTCTATCACAATTCATAGATTTTCCAGGGTCGAATTTCTTATAATGGAACATGACCGATATCCCCTATCGAAAGGATCACTATCATGAGCAGCTTTGCTAACGGTTTCCTTGGCCAGATTCAGGGCCTTCTCGTAACCATCGTTAATGCACCGTTCGTTCTGTCCTCCAAGCTCTTCGGCTAAAGGCAGGCGCGCTACGGCGCTAAAACCAACTCTCCCCCTCAAACCCTTTCTGGGTTTGAGGGGGAGAGTTCTTGTTTTGGCTTCTTGCCGTGACCTTAGAGGTTGATCATGTGGCCGCCGATGCCCTCGGCTGCTTCCTTCATGGCCTCAGACAGGGTCGGGTGCGTGTGAACGTTACGTCCGATCTCCTCAGCGGTGAGATCAAAGCGCTGCGCCAGGGTCAGCTCCGGCAGCAGCTCGGAAACGTTGGAGCCCACCATGTGGCCACCAATGAGCTCACCGAACTCGCCGTCAGCGACGAGCTTGACGAAGCCCGCGGTCTCATTCAGACCAGCTGCCTTACCGTTAGCGGAGAACGGGAAGGTAGCAACCTTGATGTCGCGGTCAGCGAACTTCTCACGAGCCTGCTCCTCGGTGTAACCGAAGGAGGCAACCTGCGGGTTGCAGAAGGTAGCGCGCGGCATATTCATGTAGTCACCCAGCAGCTGGGTCTCAGCGCCGGCGATGACCTCAGCGGCCACGACACCCTGTGCCTCAGCCACGTGTGCGAGCTGCAGCTTCGCGGTGACGTCACCGATGGCGTAAATGCCCTCAACGTTGGTGCGCATGTAGTCATCGATAGCGATGGCGCCGCGCTCGGTGAGCTCGACACCGGTGTTCTCCAGGCCGTAGCCCTCGGTGCGCGGGGCGAAGCCGATGGAGACCATGCAACGATCGACGGTCAGCGTATCGGTCTTGGAGCCGTCCTTGGACTCGACCTCAACGGTGACATTGTCGCCGTTGTCCTTGATAGCGGTGGTCTTGTAACCGGTCAGGAGCTTCACGCCAAGCTTCTTGTATTCCTTGGCAATAGCCTTGGATACGTCCTTGTCCTCGTTTGGCAGGACGCGGTCCATAAACTCCACGATGGTCACGTCCACGCCGTAGTTGGCCAGAACGTAAGCAAACTCCATACCGATGGCGCCTGCGCCAACGATCACCATAGAATCCGGGGCATCATCGTTAAGGATCTGCTCCTCGTAGGACACGATATTGCCGCCGATTTCCACGCCCGGAAGGGAACGGACAACGGAGCCGGTGGCGATAATGCAGTTATCAAAGGTAATGGTCTTACCCTTGTCATCGCCCTCGGTAATCTCGATGGTCTTGGCGTCCTTGAAGGAGCCCAAGCCATTGATCTCCGTAATCTTGTTCTTCTTCATCAGGTAGTGCACGCCCTTGACGATTCCCTCCGAGACCTTACGGGAGCGCTTGTGCGCAACACCGAAGTCGAAAGAAACATCGCCGGAAATACCAAAGGCCTTTGCCTCATGGTTGAAGGTGTGTGCAACCTCAGCGTTCTTAAGAAGAGCCTTGGACGGGATGCAGCCCACGTTGAGGCAGACACCGCCCCAGTACTGCTTCTCAATAACGGCAACCTTCTTGCCCAGCTGGGCAGCGCGAATGGCGGACACGTAGCCGCCAGGGCCCGCGCCGAGTACTACAACGTCAAAATGTTCATTAGTCACGCTCTATAGGATACGTAACTTTAGGCTCGCTGTCCCACCACCCCCGAGCATGTACCCACCAGACGTTCATAGCCGTCCCGATGCAGGCCTAACGCGCGGATTGCAAACTGACACAAATAAACCCCCAACCCCCAATGAAGGGGATTAGGGGAAGGAAAGCGGGGCACTACCCCCTGCAGATTTCTTAGAACAGACCCCAGTCCAGGGCAGCCTTCGAGGACGTGGAGGAGCCGAAGTGAGCGATCTGGCCCAGCACCTGGTTGATGGAAACGAGGATGGTGTCAAAAAAGTTCATTCTTCTTCTTTCTGTTGGTATTTGAGCGGCGTGCGCGACTTTACGCGGCACCCCTCCCGCGAGGTCACAGCGATGCAGGCAGCCGCCGGAGGCGGTCTCGGTACCTAGCTCCACTAACGAACGAGACTGTCGTTGCGTTACATAACCCAGGAATAGGCGCGGAAAGATTATGACACGGTTTCAACTTCAATACCACCATTCACTCTAATAACTTGGTATGTTTAATCACGCTACCCTTATCTTCGGGGGTACTGAATTGCCCGTCTATCAGTACTTTTGCCCATTTCAAGGGTGGTTTGTCCGGAGCATCTTTTAAACTTGCCCCTACACTTCCGCTCATCATCAAGAAAGCGAGATTCCATGAAGATTGCGCGCTCTCTCACGACGCTGGCAGCGGCATCAGCCTTAGCCCTCGGCGCCGTTGTATCCCCTATCGCCAGCGCATCCGACATTGACCCGGATGAAATCCGCGGTAACGCTGAAAAATCCCAGATTTCCGATATCGACCTTTACGACGAGCTCGAGGAGTACCTGCCCAAGGATGAGGCCGGCAACCCGTTGCCATCTCGAGAGGAATATGAAGCTGCTCTTAACGACAGAAACACCAATTTCAGCGAGCCCAAGATCAACAAGCTTCCGGAAAAAAAGAAGTGGATGGGCTACGTCTTCAGGTACGGGGAATACCGTCAATTGGTGAAGCCCCTTAAGGCCACCGCACCCGCAATGGACCGCGACGTCCCCCTCGCAGTGCTCACCCCGGACGGCACCTTTGATGCCTCCCGCCCCACCATTTACTTGCTCAACGGTGCCGGCGGCGCCGAGCAAGGAATGGACTGGATTAGTTCCACCTTTGGCAAGGATCTCGATCCGAAGGCAAAGGGTGTGCAGCACCTGCCGTACTTCTACGCCAACCGCAACGTGAACGTCGTCATCCCGCAGGCGGGCGCTTTCTCCTACTACACCGACTGGCTGAGCACCCCGGACCGCGGCTACCTCAAGGGCCCACAGAAGTGGGAGACCTTCCTGACCAAGGAGCTGCCGGGACCGCTGGAGAAGCGCATTAACGGCAACGGCAAGCGCGGCATCGCCGGCATGTCCATGTCCGCAACCTCCTCGCTCGTGCTGGCCCAGCACAACCCGAACTTCTACGATGCCATCGGCTCCTACTCCGGTTGCGCTGCTACCTCGACCCCGCTGCCGAACTTCTACGCGCAGCTCACCGTGAACCGCGGTGGCGGAAGCACCGAGCAGATGTGGGGCGCGAAGGGCGGAGACTACAACCGCTACAACGATGGCCTCATCAACGCCACCAAGAACAACATGGGCAATTCCAAGGTCTATGTTTCCGCCAACTCCGGTTTGGCTGGGGCAACAGACTTGGGCTCGTCCAAGATTGATGCCTCGGGCTCATCCCAGGCCTTCAAGTCTTCCTCCACCCTCGTGGTTGAGGGCGGCGTCATCGAGGCAGCCATGAACGCCTGCACGCATGACCTGAAGGCAAAGATGGAGCGCGAGGGCGTTAAAGACGCAGTCTTCAACCTGCGCAACACCGGTACCCACTCTTGGCCGGGTTGGTATGACGACATCAACTCCTCGTGGCCGACATTCGCCAGCGCCTTCTTTCCCGAGGATCCTTCCGCGCCGGTAGCGGCAACTTATGCAGCAAATGAGGACGCGAGCGCTAACGAAATGGATGCCGAGGCCGATAGTCAGGATGCGAAACTGGATGAGGCAGAGGCAGACACCGAGGCCCCCGCTGATTCCCTGCCAGTAGATACTGAGGCGACCGAGCACTAAGCTCTATTCGCCGTACCAATTATTGAATAAGGAACGTTATGAAGCGTCTTAGCTCTCTCCTCACCGCCGGCGCGCTGTGTGCCGCCGCGCTGGTCAGCCCCGTTGCGGGTGCTGCCACCCTCACCGCGCAGCAGGTTGCGGGTGACACTGCCCTATCCACCATCTCGGACCTGCAGGTCACCCCGGAGGTGGAGAGCCAGAAGTGGTATGACCACTACAAGGATGACGCCCGCGTTCTCAAGCTGCAGGCTACCTCGCCGGCGATGAACGGCCGCGCCATTCCGCTTGCTGTCATCCCGGCCAAGAACCCGGACCGCCCGACGGTCTACCTGCTCAACGGCGCTGGTTCCGCCGAGCAGGATTCCGACTGGTTGTACATGTCGGATGTCGTGGACTTCTACGCTGAGAAGGACGTCAACGTGGTGGTTCCGCAGGCAGGTGCCTTCTCCTACTACACCGACTGGCTGGAGGAGCCCAACGGCAAGTACCTCAAGGGCCCGCAGAAGTGGGAGACCTTCCTGACCAAGGAGCTGCCTGGCCCGCTGGAGGAGCGTCTGAACGCAAGCAACAAGCGTGCTATCGCCGGCATGTCCATGTCCGCGACGTCCTCGCTGCTGCTTGCCCAACACAACCAGGGCTTCTATGACGCGGCTGGCTCCTTCGCTGGCTGTGCTGCGACCGCCTACCCCACCGAGTACGAGTTCCTGCGCCTCACCGTGAACCGCGGTGGCGGTCAGCCGGAGCAGATGTGGGGACCGATGGGATCTCCTTACAACCGCTACAACGATGCCCTGATGAACTCCGAGAAGCTGCGCGGCACCAAGCTGTACATCTCCTCCGCATCGGGCTTCGCGGGCGAGCAGGATACCCCGTCCTACTACATGAATAAGGGCTACAGCCCGCTGACTGCGTACCTGGGTTCGGCGCAGCTGCAGGTGGAAGGCGGCGTCATCGAGGCTGCCGTTAACCACTGCACCCACATGCTCAAGGCAAAGCTGGATAAGCAGAACATTCCAGCAACCTACAACTTCCGCAACGTGGGCACCCACTCCTGGCCGGGCTGGCGCGAGGACCTGGTGAAGTCCTGGCCTACTTTCGAGGAAGCCTTCAACTCCTAAAAGTGAGCGGAGCACGTCGCGGTGCGGCGTGCCTGCTCCCCTGGCTTCGGATAAGCCAACTAGGGCGGTAGGATAACGGCATTATGAAGCTGCTTTCTACCGCCCTTTCGCATATCTCGTCCGCCCGCGGTCACGCCGCGCTTACCCGGGATAGCTACACCGGGGTGGATTTCAACCTCGGCTTCGAAATCACCCACTATGACTTGGACCTGACCTACCGCGTGGAGCCCAACATGCTCCAAGGCGAAGCTGTGCTCCATATTCGCGCGTTGGAGGACTTGGACAAGCTCACCCTCGACCTCGGCGGCGCCATGGTCGCTCGTCGCATCACGGCGAAGCATGCACCGCGCGTGGCCAAGTTCCGCCTATCCGGTGGGAAGCTGCGCTTGAACTTCGCCGACACAATCGTGGAAGGCCAAGAGTTTGAACTGCTGATTCGCTATGGCGGATCACCCCGCCCGCTGCGCACGCCATGGGGTGAGATCGGCTGGGAGGAGACGGATTCCGGCTCTTTGGTAGCTAGCCAGCCCAACGGCGCGCCCAGCTGGTTCCCGTGTGATGACACCCCGTCCGCAAAGGCCACCTACGATATCCGCATTACCGCCGACGATCCTTTCGTGGTCATCTCCAACGGCAAGTTGGTCTCCCGCCGCAGCGCGGGTGGATCCATGACGCGCTGGCACTACCGCGTCAAGCACCCCATGGCCACCTACCTCGCCACGGTCCAAGTTGGCGAATACATCGAGATCCCGCTCGGGGCCAACGTCCGCGCGTGGGCGCCGGCCCACCTCAAGCAGGTGGTGCTCGAAGAGTTTTCCCAGCAACAGGAAATGGTGGATTTCTACTCCGAGCTCTTTGGCCACTACCCCTTCGCCGACTACCAGGTAGTCATCACCGATGATGAGCTGGAAATCCCGCTCGAAGCCCAGGGCCTGTCCATCTTCGGCTCCAACCACGTCAAAGGTGATCATGTCTTCGAGCGGCTCATCGCGCACGAGCTCTCCCACCAGTGGTTCGGCAACTCCGTGGGCCTTATGGAGTGGAAGGATATCTGGCTCAACGAAGGTTTTGCCTGCTACTGCGAGTGGCTGTGGTTCGAGCACGCGCATGGCCGCCCGGCACATGACTCGGCGCGCTCGCACTACCAGGTGCTGGCCCGCAAGAAGCAGGACATTCTGCTCAGTGATCCTGGTACACGCGATATGTTCGATGACCGCGTCTACAAGCGCGGTGCGCTGACCGTCCACGCGCTGCGCCGCCTCGTGGGTGATGAGGCTTTCTTTGCCACGGTGCGGGAGTACCTCACCGCAGCGCAGCACTCGGTGGTGAGCCCGGAGGATCTCATTAGCCGCATGCGGGCAGCAGCATCCAACCCGCAGGACGTCGACGAGCTCTTAGCCCAATGGCTGGATAAGCCGGAGCTGCCGCGCTTCCCGCTGTAGACAGTGGCCCCTTTAAACCCCGCAATCGCGTGAGCAATACATGCTCTAAACTGGGAAACCATGCGCAAACTGCTTGTTACCGGCGGCGCCGGCTTTATTGGTGCAAACTTCGTGCGGCTCGTGGCCGAGCAGCGCCCGGAGGTGGAAATCACCGTCCTGGACAAACTCACCTACGCGGGCAATCGCGCCAATCTCGACGGCGTAGACGCCGAGCTCGTGGTGGGGGACGTGGCGGATGAGGGGGTCGTCGACAAGCTCGTGGCCCAGGCCGATACCGTGGTGCACTTCGCGGCGGAATCCCACAATGACAACTCTTTGCGGGATCCTGCACCCTTCCTCCACACCAACATCATGGGCACCTTCGTGCTGTTGGAGGCCTGCCGCCGCCACGATGTGCGCCTCCACCATGTCTCCACCGATGAGGTCTTTGGGGACCTGGAGATTGGCGCGGATACCTACTTCACGGAGTCGACTCCTTATAACCCTTCTTCGCCTTATTCGGCCACGAAGGCCGGCTCCGATCATCTGGTACGCGCGTGGGTACGCAGCTTTGGGCTGCGGGCAACCATTTCGAATTGCTCAAATAGTTACGGCCCCTACCAGCACATTGAGAAGTTCATTCCGCGGCAAATCACCAACCTACTTTTAGGTCAGCCAGCCAAGCTCTATGGCACCGGCGAGCAGGTGCGGGATTGGATTCACGTGGATGATCACAATGAGGCCGTACTCGCCATTCTGGACCGTGGGCGCATCGGTGAGACTTATAACATCGGCGCCGACCAGGAGGATACGAACAACCGCCAGGTCATCGAAATAATTTGTGAGCTCATGGGCGCGACAGATGACGGCCAAGCGCGTTTCGAGCACGTGGCGGACCGCCCGGGCCATGACCAGCGCTATGCCATGGATGCCAGCAAGCTGCGCCGCGAGCTGGGCTGGGCCCCGCGCTACACGGATCTGCGCGAAGGCCTGGCCGCCACCATTGAGTGGTACCGCGCCCACGAGGAGTGGTGGCGCGCGGGCAAGGAAGAAGTCGAAGCCAACTACGCAAAGCAAGGACAATAAATAGCCATGAAGGTGCAGTCAACGGCCATTGAGGGCCTGCTCATTGTGGAGCTCGACGTCCACGGCGATAACCGCGGCTGGTTCAAGGAGAACTGGCAGCGCGAGAAGATGGTGGCGGCCGGGCTACCGGACTTCCAGCCGGTGCAGAACAACGTCTCCTTCAATGCGGAGAAGGGGGTTACGCGCGGGTTGCACGCGGAGCCCTGGAACAAGCTCGTCTCCGTAGCCTCCGGCCGGGCCTTCGGCGCGTGGTGCGATCTGCGTGAGGGCTCATCTACCTTTGGCCAACTGGTAACCCACGAGCTGCGCGAGGACGTGGCCGTCTTCGTGCCGCGGGGCGTGGCTAATGGTTTCCAGGCTCTGGAGGCCTGCGCCTACTCCTACCTGGTCAATGACCATTGGTCCCCGGACGCGGAGTACACCTGCGTCAACCTGGACATGGTGGACTGGCCGCTGGAACCAACGGAGATCTCCGACAAGGACAAGGGGCACCCCGCGCTTGCCGACGTCTCCCCCATGCCCCCTCGCCGCATCCTGGTCACCGGGGCCAACGGGCAACTGGGCCGCGCATTAAAGAAGTTCCTGCCCTCCGCTGGCTTGGGCGCGGTGGAGTTCTGTGGACACGAAGAATTCGATATCACTAACCCGCCTGCCCGCCCGTGGAAGCAATACTCAGCCATCATCAACTGCGCGGCTTATAACGATGTCAACGGTGCGGAGGACGATCGCGCCGCAGCTTGGGCGGTCAACGCTTCCGCCCCGGCGAAGCTCGCGCGCATTGCGGCGGAGAATAACCTGACCTTGGTACACGTATCCAGCGATTATATCTTTGATGGCTCTCACGAGGTCCACTCCGAGGAGGAAGTGCCTTCCCCGCTCTCGGCCTATGGGGCGTCGAAAGCCGCGGGCGATACCGCCGCGCAAACCGCACCGCGCCATTACGTCATCCGCACCTCGTGGGTCTTCGGCGATGGCGCCAACTTCATGGCCACCATGCGCTCGTTGGCGAATAAGGGCGTCAAGCCCTCCGTCATTCATGATCAGCGCGGGCGCCCCACCTTCGCCGAGGACCTGGCCAAGGGCATCATCCACCTGCTCAAGACTGAAGCCGAGTACGGCGTGTACAACATCTCCAACTCGGGCGATGTGGTGGGCCGCGATGAGATTGCCATGGCCGTTTTCACCGGCGTGGGCCAGGATCCCGCCAATGTCGCGCCGGTCAGCACCGAGCAGTACCGCGAGATCGCCGGGCCCGAAGCCCCCCGCCCGAAGGAGTCCACCTTCGACCTGTCCAAGATTGAAGCCACCGGCTTTAAACCCATGAACTGGCGGGCCGCTTTGGCGCTCTACCTGGGGCTTTACCCGGCATAACACTCAACATAACACTTAACTTCCCAGGTGTTATGTTATGTGGGAAGTTAAGTGTTATGTTCGCCAGCCCGCGCCGTCGCGCCCCGGCGCGGGACCCCTCCGTTAAGCTTGAAGCCCATGAAGGGCATCATTCTCGCAGGCGGCTCTGGGACCCGCCTCTACCCCATTACCAAGGGCATCTCGAAGCAGCTCATGCCCATCTATGACAAGCCGATGGTCTACTATCCCCTGACCACCCTGATCCAGACCGGCATACGCGAGATCCTCATCATCACCACCCCGGAAGATCAGGCAGCCTTCCAGCGCCTGCTCGGCGATGGCTCGCAGCTCGGCCTCATGCTGCACTATGCGGTCCAACCCCGGCCCGAAGGTTTGGCGCAGGCCTTCCTCATCGCGGAAGACTTCATCGCTGAGGATGATGTGGCCCTCGTCTTGGGCGACAATATTTTTGACGGACACGGCTTCTCCACGGCACTGAATGAGTGCAGCCGCCCAGGCGGCGGCATCATCTTTGCCTACGAGGTTTCCGATCCGCAGCGCTACGGCGTTGTCGACTTTGACTCCTCCGGCCAGGCCCTGTCCATCGAGGAAAAGCCCGATGCACCCAAGTCTAACCACGCCGTGGTGGGCTTGTATTTCTACGACAATTCGGTGGTGGAGATTGCCAAATCCATCCAGCCCAGCGCGCGCGGGGAGTTAGAGATCACCGCCGTCAACGAGGAATACCTGCGCCGCGGGCAGCTGCGCGTCAAGCGCATGCAGCGCGGTGACGTCTGGTTGGATACCGGCACGGTGGACTCCATGAGTGAGGCCTCGTCCTACGTCGAGGTGATGCAAAAACGCACCGGCACCGTCATTGGTTCGCCGGAGGTTGCTGCCTTCGAGGAAGGCTTCATCGATGCCGCCGCACTCACCGAGCTGGCCGAGCCCCTCCTGAAGTCCGGCTATGGCCGTTATCTCCTCGCCGCCGCCCAAGAGAGCTAAGCCCGAGGTACCGATCGATCAAATAAGGGCTCAGATACCGGAGGTTTTCGGACCTTATTTGATCGATCGGTACGCGCCTAAGCGTCCCTCGCCCTGTATCAGGAGCCACCATCACCCAAACGAGCCCAGACGCGTTAAGGTAATCGCATGCCTAGTTCATCCTCTCGTCCCACCAATGATTCGAAGAAATCAGCGCTATCCACCATCAGCCCCGTGGCGTGGGGATTGTTAGTAATCATTGTAATTCTGGCCATCATCATTGGTTTCCTGCTGGCGGAACGTGCTTCTTCCAACGACGAAGGTACTCACGCAGCGCAGGAGACCGCGACGAGCACGGCACCCACCGAAGACCTAACGAAGGACGCTGACAAGGCCACACCCGGCACGAAATTCGCCGACGGCAAGGGTGACCCGATGATTTTCGGCCCCGGCGGCGATATCAAGACCGGGGATATCACAGTCGTGCACCGCAAGAAAGAGGAAGATCCTTTCGCCGTGGGCGCGGTGGATGCGCCCGTGGTGATTTCGGAATTCTCCGATTTCGAGTGCCCGTTCTGCTCCCGCCACGCTAATGTCACCGAGCCGGATATCCTTAAAAAGTACGTGGAAAAGGGCCTGGTGCGCATCGAATGGAATGACTTCCCCGTGAACGGCCCCGCCGCCGTCGAAGCTGCCAAGGCCGGGCGCGCGGCCGCAGCACAGGGCAAGTTCCAGGAGTTCAAGCACGAGCTCTACACCGCCAGCAAGGACATCAGCGGCCACCCAGAATTCGGCATCGAGGACTTCATGAAGTTTGCCAAGAAGGCCGGCGTTGCGGACTTGGAGAAGTTCCGCCAGCAGGCCACGGATGACACCTACACCGAGGTCATCGAGACAGCCACCAGCTATGCGTCCCAGATTGGTATTACGGGTACCCCGGCCTTCGTGGTGGGAGATCAGTTCGTCAGTGGTGCGCAGCCCCTAGAGGTATTTGAGCAGGTCATCCAGGAACAGCTGGGAAAGGCGGCCAATGCCTAAACCACCGCTTATCGTGTGGGTCTTCATCGCACTGGTTATCTTGACCGCATTCTTGGGCGGTTATGCAGTAGGGGTGAGCGTATGAGCATCGGAATTTTTGGCGCCGTCATCGCCGGTGTGCTGACTTTGATCAGCCCCTGTTCAGCGCTGTTGGTGCCAGCCTTCTTTGCCTATGCCTTTGAGTCACAGCGCCAGCTGCTATTCAAGACCATGGTCTTCTTTTTGGGCCTGTGCACCACGCTCGTGCCCATCGGCATGGGCCTGGCCGCCCTGCTTGCGCAATACCGCAGCCAGGTCATCACGGTGGCGGGGTGGATCATCATCGCGCTGGGAATCTTTACCGCCCTAGGTGGCGGCTTCCGCATCCCCGGCATGGATGCCCTGTCCGGTAAGGCGCGGGGCAAGGTATTTCTGCTCGGCGCGGTTTATGGCTTCGCCGGCTTTTGCGCGGGCCCGCTCCTAGGTGCTGTTCTCACCACGGCCGCAGCGTCGGGCAGCGCGCTCTACGGCGGACTCATTATGGTGGCTTATGCTGCGGGCATGGCTGCACCGCTCTTTGTGCTGGCTGCGCTGTGGGAGCGCCTCGATGTGGGCTCGTGGTCCTGGCTGCGCGGGCGCGAGGTGGTCCTCGGCCCCGTGCGCACGAATACCTTGTCCATTGTCTCGGGCGCGTTCTTCGTGCTCATCGGCGTGCTGTTTATTTTGAGCTACGGCAGCGCAACACTACCCGCGGTCTTAAGCACGGATGCACAGTTCGCAGTGCAGGAAAAAGCCCGCGCCTTCAGCGCGGGCGTGGCGGATGCGTGGGTCTGGTTCGGGCTTTCACTCGCTGCCACGGTGGCCGTGGGAGTGAAAGCAGCCCGCACCCAGGCCTAAGGTTTGCTTAAGGTCTAGTAACCGCGCGCGATGTACTCATCGATGCGCGCCGCCTCAGCACCAATGGTGGTCTCATCGCCGTGGCCCGGGAGGACGCGGGTCTCCGGCGGGAGGTTCAGCACGCGGTTGCGCAGGGACTCGATGATGACGTCGAAGTCAGAGTACTTGCGGCCGGTAGCGCCCGGCCCGCCATTGAAGAGGGTATCTCCCGACAGCAGCGTGGCCTCATCCGCGATGTAGAGCACCACGCACCCCGGCGAGTGACCCGGCGTGTGAAAGACCACGAAGTCACTATCGCCCACGGTGAAGAGCTGGTTATCCTCCAGCGGCACGAAGGTGGCGTCCTCGTGCGTCTCCTCCCACAGGGGGCGATCATCCGGGTGCAGGTACACAGACACACCGAAGTGCTCAGCCACCTGGGGCGCGAGTTCGCAGTGGTCGTTATGTGCGTGGGTGAGGATAACGCCCTTGACGGTGCGCTGTCCTACCTCTTCGATGACGCGCTCGGCGTCGTGGGAAGGATCGATGATGTAGCACTCGGCGTCGCTTGACGCGCCACCAGCGGCCAGGATGTAGACGTTATTGTCCACGTCCCACTCACCGCCATCCAGGCGGAACTTTCCTGAGGTTACAAACTGTTCAATGATCATTTACAGCTCCACTACGGATCGAAGTACCTTGCCAGCCTTCATGGTAGCGAAGGCTTCCTCAACGTCGTCCAGACCAATGCGTTCGGTGACGAAGTCCTGCAGCGGGAAGCGGCCCTGCAGGGAGAGGTCGACGTACATGGGGAAGTCACGCTCCGGCAGGCAATCGCCGTACCAGGAGGACTTCAGCGATCCGCCGCGTCCAAAGAAATCGATCGCCGGGACGTCGAAGCGGCTGGTGAGGTTCGGCACGCCCACCATGACCATGCGGCCGGCCAGGTCGCGGGAGTAGAAGGCCTGGCGGGTGGTCACCGGGATGCCCACGGCGTCAATGGCCACGTCGGTGCCGAAACCATCGGTGAGCTCGCGGACTGCCTCGATGACCTCGTCCTCAGACTTATCCTTCGCCGCAACGGTGTGGGTAGCGCCGAACTTCTTGGCCAGTTCCAGCTTGTCCGGGTCCAGGTCCACGGCGATGACCTTGGAGGCACCCGCCAGCACCGCGCCGGCAATGGCCGCCATGCCCACGCCACCGCAGCCGAAGACCGCGACGGACTCGCCGCGCTTGACGTCCGCGGTATTCACCGCAGCGCCCAAGCCGGCCATCACGCCACAGCCCAGCAGGCCCGCGGCCGCCGGGTCTGCCTCCGGGTTGACCTTGGTGCACTGGCCTTCGTGGACCAGGGTCTTCTCCGCGAAGGAGCCGATGCCGAGCGCCGGGGTGAGCTCGGTGCCGGCGTCCTTATCCCCGTCCGCGAGCGTCATCTTCGCGGAGGCGTTGTGGGTGTTGAAGCAGTACTTCGGCTCACCCTTCTTGCAGGCGCGGCACTCGCCGCACACCGCGCGCCAGTTCAGGACCACGAAGTCACCGACCTCGACGTGGGTGACGGCATCGCCCACGCGCTCGACGACGCCCGCCGCCTCATGCCCAAGCAGGAAGGGGAAGGCATCCTCGATATCGCCATCGCGGTAAGCCAGGTCGGTGTGGCAGACGCCGCAGGCCTGGACCTTGACCACGACATCGTGCTCGCCCGGGGCGGGCACGACGATGTTGACGGTCTCGACGGGCTCGCCCTTCGCGCGCGCAATCACGCCGCGGACGACCTCCGCGCCTTGCTGGGAGTTATTTTCATTTACATTTTCATTAACAGCCATGTCCGCGAGGGTACGCGAAAGGCCCGGGCAACGTTGCCCGGGCCTGAAAAGTCAGAAGAGCGCGCTTCTAGAAGCTAGCGAGGTGGTTGGCCACAAACTCGTGACCGCGAGCATTGATGTGCAGCGGCAGGTTACCCGGACCCGCAGAGAAGTCCACCAGACCCGCCCACAGGCGCTTGTCGGCGTCGGCACACATGCCACGATCCCAGGTCATCGGCTTCATGTCCACGAACTCGGTTCCGGTAGCGCGCGCCAGGTCCACCTGCATCCACTGCGCGACGTTTTCATAGCGCTGCACCATCGGCAGAGCCGTGGCATCGGCCGGCTTCGGGCCGAAGTGGAGGAGGCAGTAGCGGTCACCCGAGCCAATGGTCGGGTAACCCACAATCTGGATGCGGGCATTGGGCGCTGCCGCACGGATCTTGTGGATCAGCGGCGCATTGGCGCCGACCCAGCGGGCGCGCAGGTCGCCGTCGGAAAGCCCGGCGTTGTTATACGTATCGTTGAACCCGCTGGAGAAGAGCACGCGCTGGGTGTCCGCACTGAGCGCGCCACGGCGAATGGCATCGTCGATCTGTGCATTCACCTGCGGCCCCTGGGACATGGACACAGCACCGGAGCAGGAGAAATCCGCCACCGGCATGCCCAGCTTGGCGGCAGTGCGCTTGGCGTAGTTATTGCCGGACGGGCAGTTCAAGCTCGGGTTGCGCTGAGAAGAGCCCAATCGCGAGGACAGATACACATCCAGTTGCGGATCCGCGAGCACGGAATCACCGAAGGCAACGAGGTTACGCTCGCCGGCAACTGCCTGGGGAGCTTGAGTCAATCCAACCGCCACGAGGAGGGCGGCGCAGAGGGTGGCAATGCGCTGAGTAGACTTCACGTGACTAATGTCCTTCCAAGAGAGTATGTTCTGGACCGAAACCATAATAGACTACGCTAGCGGTTGCAGCTTATGTAACAATAGCAACACCTGTAACAGGTTGTCGTTTTAATTGTGGCGAGTCTGCCGTCCCCGTAACCTCTTTTCCCCTCTTTTCGATGAGAACCTTATGAAGCTTTCTGATGTAACCTTTCACGCCGCTGCCCTCGGGCGTTTTATCCCCTCGCTGTTCCGCGCAGGCCTCATTAGTCCCGCCGGCGGCCCGCGGGCGGTGGCCTTGACCGCACCGGTTCTCGCGCGCTACCGCTTCACCACCGCCCGCGAAGTGGAGCAGGCATACATGACCTGCCCAGAACGCCTAGCGCTTATCGACGATGACGGGGCACTCACCTACCGCCAACTGCGCGATCATTCCCGTACCTTTGCGCGCTGGTTGCGCTCCCTAGGCCTCGACGAGATCCGCCTCGGTGTTATGGCACGCAACGGCCGCGGCATCATCACCCCGTTGGCCGCCAAGGGCTATGCGGGGGCACACATCTTTTTGCTCAACGTTGGATCTTCCCCCGAACAGCTTGCCGGATGCATCGAGGAAAACCGCATCAACGTGCTGGTCATTGACGATGAATTCGTTGACCGCCTCGCCCCCGCCGACGACTCTAATCCCACCAATAGCGCTAGCCCCATTGATGGCCTGCACGTGGTCATTGGCCACGAGTCCGGTGCGGAAATTCCCGCTGAGCTGGCGCAGGCGGCATCGCTGCGCAAGATCGTGGAGAACCCGCGGGACGTCGAGAAGCACAAGCTTCCCACCTGGCCCAAGCACGGGCATATCGTGCTGATGTCCTCCGGCACCACGGGTATTCCCAAGGGAATCATGCGCCCGGAGCCCACGCTGCCAGTGGTGGTTGCCTCCATCGTGGATGCGGTGCCGTGGCGCGGGGACCAAAAGGTGCAGATGACCGCCTCCATCTTCCACACGTGGGGCTGGGCCTGCCTTAACATCGCTCTGGGCCTGCGCAATACCATTGTCACCCGCCGTGTCTTTGACCCGGCGGCCGCACTCGATGATATCCAGCGCTACCAGCTCGATGGCCTGCTCTCCTCCCCCGTCTTCTTCCGCCAGATGGTTGAGGTTGACCCGGATTCGGCGTATGACACCTCAAGCCTGAAGTTCATTGCCTCCGCCGGGCACGCGCTGACCCCGGAGATTGTCAAGGAAACCCACGAGCGCTTCGGCCCGATTCTCTGCAATGTTTATGGCTCCACGGAGCTAGCACTGGCATCGACGGCCACCATGGAAGAGGTGGCTAAGGACCCGACCATCGGCGGCAAGATTGCCTCCGGCACCAAGCTGCGCATCCTCGATGAGGAAGGCAATGAGGTCCCGCGCGGCGAGGTCGGCGAGATTTACTTGACCAATTCCACCGCGCTCATTGGCTATACGAACCCGAAGATTCCGCTCAACAAGGTTGATGGCCTCATCTCCATCGGGGACTTGGGCTATATCGACCCCGACGGCTACCTGCACGTGGTGGGCCGCGCGGATGACATGATCATCGTCGGTGGTGAAAACGTGCACCCGCAGTCGGTGACGGAGGTTCTTGAGGCCATGCCGGGCATCGCGGAGGTGCACGCCGGCGGCGTGGAGGATGAGACCACCTTCCAGCGCATCGCCGTGTGGGCAGTAACCACGCGGGATGCCCTGGGCAACACCGTGACTGCCGATAGCATCCGCACCTGGGTCCGCGAGAACCTCGCCGACCACTCCGTGCCGCGCGACGTCCACTTCCTAGACAAGCTGCCGCGCAACGCCACGGGCAAAGTGGTGCCGCGCCTGCTAAGCCACACCGACTAGCCCACGCTCATTTTTCTCTGCTTGTTTTCTCAAGGCATAGAACCCACCAAGCCAAAACTGCCCTAGTTGCCAAAACCTTCGCTCCTCACCGCATGAAGCAGCATGGGTTTTGTCAACTAGGGCAGTTTTATGTCTGGGCTGAACCGAATCAGATTAGTTGCTGCGCTTGACGGTTGCGGCGACCTCGCCTGGCAGGGCATGGCCCTCGCGAGCGATATCGACTCCAGCGACCTGCTTGGCCGTCGGGCACACCACCGGTGTGATGAGGTTGACGCCGCGCTCGCGCAGCTTGCTTGCCTCCACCGCGATGATCGGCGTGCCGGCGCTAACGGTATCGCCCTTCTTGGCCAGGGCCGTGAACCCTTCGCCCTTGAGCTCCACGGTGTCGATGCCGATGTGGATGAGCAGGTCCAGCCCGTCTGCCGTCTTCATGCCAAAAGCATGGCGCGTCTTGAAGACCATGGTGATGGTGCCGTCTACTGGGGCGCAGACGTCGAAGGCATCGACGGCATCAGGCATAACGGCGAAGCCTTCGCCCACCATGCCCTGGGCAAAGGAGGCATCCGGAACCTGGGAGAGCTCAACGACGTCACCCGCGAACGGGGCGCGCACGTCGACATCCGCGTCATCGCTGCTGACGCGATTAGCGGAAGCGGCACCGGCGCTGGCTGGCACGCTGGCTGCAGCCCCCGCAGCTCCAGCCGCGCTCGCTGCACCAGTCGTGGCCAGGGCCGGGGAACCGTGGCGCAGCTGGTGGCTGACCTCGTCATACATGAACTGTACGGCCGGGCCCACGATGACCTGAACACTCTTCTCGGAGGGGTGGATGACACCGGAGACGGCGGCGCGTTTGATCACGGAGTCGCGAACAAGCGCGCGGTCCTTCACACCCACGCGCAGGCGCGTGGTGCAGTAGTCCAGTGAGTCGATGTTGTCTTTGCCGCCGAGGCCCTCGATGATGCGGGCGGCATCGGCTGCGGTCTTGTCATCGCCGGTAGCAGAATCCTCCACGTTGTCGGCTTCGTCCTCGCCGCGGCCCGGGGTCTTGAGGTTAAGCCAGCCGATGAGGAAGTAGAAGATGATGAAGTAGAGGAAGAAGAAGCCCACGCCCATCACCAGCAGCATGTACCACTTGTTGGCCAGCGGGTTCTGCGAGGAAAGCAGCATATCCACGAAGCCGGCAGAGAAGCCGAAGCCAGCGGTCCACTCCATGGTGGAAGCGATGAAGACGGACAGGCCCATCAGCAGCGCGTGCACCACATAGAGCAGCGGGGCAACGAACATGAAGGAGAACTCCAGCGGCTCGGTCACACCGGTGAAGAAGGAAGCCAGGGCACCAGCAGCCATCAAGGAGCCGACCACCTTGCGCTTCTTCTTATCCGCACGCAGGTACATCGCGAGTGCCGCGCCCGGCAGACCGAACATCATGACCGGGAAGAAGCCCGCCTGGTAGCGGCCCACAACGCCCTCGACCGTGCACTGTCCATTCGCCCAGATGCCCGGGCAGTCCGCGGCGGAGGTGGCGGCTGCGGCTGCTTCGATGGTCTTTTGGCCCGCCTGGAAGTTGCCAATGTCGTTGATACCGATGACGTCGAACCAGAAGACGGAATTCAACGCGTGGTGCAGGCCAGTCGGGATGAGCAGGCGGTTAGCCACACCATAGATACCGGCACCCGCCGCACCCAGGCCCTGGATGGAGGTACCGAAGTTGAAGAGCGCGTTGTAGATGAACGGCCACACGAAGTAGAGGACGCCGGAAATCACCATGGCGATGATGGCGGTAAGAATCGGCACGAGGCGCCGGCCTGAGAAGAAGGCCAAAAAGTCCGGCAGCTTGGTGCCGTGGAAGCGGTTATACACCCAGGCCGCCATGATGCCAGCGAGGATGCCGAAAAGGACGTTGCCACCGCCCACAGCGTTCCAGCCTTCCGAGGCCCATTGCAGGGCCTCATCGCCGGTCAGCGCGGTGGGGTCTTCGATGCCGCGATAACCGGCCACGGCGTCGGGGCCGAGCAGCTTCATGAAGGTGGCGAAGGCCAAGAAACCAGAGAGTGCCGCAGCACCGTTGGAATCCTTGGCCAGGCCGAAAGCAATGGCGATGGCGAAGATCCAGCCCAGGTTGGCCAGGACCGCGTCACCGGAGCTAATCAGCAGCTGGGCGGCGAGGTTATCCGGGCCGGCGGCGCTGGAAATCCAGTAGCCAAGGCCACTGAGGATCGCCGCGACGGGCAGCACCGCCACGGCGCCCATGAGGGCTTTTCCGAGCCGCTGCAGCGGCCCCATGACATCTATTTTCATGTCTGAAACGTCCTTTCGAGAAGGGAAGTTATCGAATTAGAAAAAGGAGCTTTAACGCAGGCGATTCTGGTCCGCAAAGAGGTAGTACTCGCGGTCCTCCAAGAGGGCGGCAGCGGCTTCATCAACGATCACGGTTGCGTGCGGGTGCAGCTGCAGCACCGAACCAGGGCAGCGCGCTGAGAGCGGGCCCTCGACCATCGCTTGCACCGCGTTGGCTTTGTTGCTGCCGGTGGCGATGAGGAGCAGGTGGCGGGCCTCGCTAATCGTGCCCAAGCCCTGCGTGAGTGCGTGGCGCGGAACGTCCTCGACATTGTCGAAGAAACGGGAGTTATCCTGCACAGTCTGCGGGTGCAGCGCCACCACGCGAGTGCGGGACGTCAGGGAGCTCGACGGCTCGTTGAAGCCAATGTGGCCATTCGCGCCAATGCCTAGCAACTGGACATCGACACCACCAGCATTTCGGATGGCCTGGTCATAGGCAGCGGTGGCTGCCACGGGGTCGGCAGCGCTGCCCTCTGGGCTCTTGACCAAGGCATCATCGAAATCGACGTGGCTGGTGAAGTCACGGCGGATGGTGGCGTAGTAGGACTGCTCGTGTTCGGGGTTAAGGCCAAGGTACTCGTCGAGAAGAAATGCGTGGCTGCCCGCGAAGCTGACCTCGCCGCGCTCGTGGCGGGCGATGAGCTCCTTGTACGTGGCCACCGGGGTGGAACCGGTGGCCAGCCCCAGGGTGGCGGAATTGTTGGCGTAGCGTGCGAGGATATCGGCGGCCGCGGCGGCGACCTCGGCGGGGGTGGAGCGAATGAGGATGTCCATAATCTGCCTTTCTGATGTGAGTGAGAGTCTTGTTTAAAAGTTTATAAATTCAGTGCCACCGACAATGACGCGCACCGGTTCCAGCTGGGCATTGAGGCCCACCAGGTTGGCGCGTGCACCAACCGCGATGCGGCCTAGATCTTTGCGTCCCAGCACATCGGCGGCCGTGGTGGAGGTAAAACGCACCGCTTCGCCCAGACCATGGCGTGCGGCGAAGCTGGCGAATTGCTGGGCCAAGGTGGACGTACCACCCGCGATGGCGCCGCTGGGCACGCGCGCGACTCCCCCGCTCACGGTGACGGGCAGGGAGCCCAATTCATAGTCACCGTCGGCCATGCCAGCCGCCGCCATGGCATCCGTCACCGCGAAGGAGCGGGGGTTGTGAGCCATGTCCACGGTGCCGTCCACAAGATGCACGCCATCGGCGATGAGCTCGACAGCCACGTCCCCCGCCTTCGCCGCGGTGAGCAAAGCCGCGACCGGGCCCGGCGCGCGGTGGTGGATGGGCGGCATGGCGTTGAAGAGGTGCGTGCCGGTCACGGTGACGCCGAGCTCCTTGGCCTGGGCGATAACCTTCAGCGTGGTGTCATAATCGGCCTCGGTATGCCCCAGGCTGGCGATGATGCCGTGCTCCGCGCAGACTTCGAGCAGCTTGTCGACGTTCTCCGTTTCCGGCGCAAAGGTAATCGAACGCAGGTGGCCGCGGGCCGCGGCGATGACCGCGCGGAAGAAGTCCGGGTCACCGGGCACGATGCGCGAAGGGTCCTGCGCGCCGCACTTGGCCGCCGCGATGAAGGGGCCTTCCATGTGGATGCCGGCGATCTCGCCTTCCTCAGCCAGCTGGGCCAAAAGCTCGGCCCGGGCGCACAGCTCTTCTTGCGTGCCGGAAACCAAGCTGGCCAATAACGTTGTGGTGCCGTGTGCGCGGTGGAAGCGGGCTGCGGCCAGGCACTGTTCATAGTCGCCGTTGGGGAATCCCCCGCCGTTGCCGCCGTGGTTGTGCAGGTCCACGAAACCGGGCACCCAGAGCAACGCATCCGGGTCCCCGGCGCGCCAGGCGGCCTCGGCTGCGGGGACGTCGCCAAGCGCTATGCCCTCAATACTTTCCCCAAATGTGACGGCCCCGGCGCGCAGCTCGAAGTTCTCATCGATGTAGAGGCCCTCGACGTGGCCTTTCGCCTCTGTCTGCATGACTCATTCGATTCTGCTTGTACGGGCTGGCGTGGCGCAGCCCGGTTGACAATTCACTTGAAATTTATCAGGGCTGCTGATTTTTGTGAATCACGCCTCCGCCGAAGGGGGTGTGTGAGCGCAGGTGACTTATAGTGTGCTCAAGAACCGAAGTCTGGGACTCTCCTCATCCCACAACGGTAGAGTTGACCACATTTAGCCCACCTGACCGTCCACCCAAATGGAGCTATCCTCATGGCCCACTTTTCTGCACGTCAGCTCAAGCACCTCATGGGTTTCTGGCCGCCCTTTCTGGGCGCTGGCATAAAGATCAAGGAATTCGCTGATGACGGCACGCGTGTCGTGGTCAGCCACAAGCCGAACATGTTGACCAAGAATGCCATGGGCGTTGCCTTCGGCGGCACGCTCTCCGCCATGACGGATCCGTTCTTCATGCTTGCCTCCATGCACCGCCTGGGCAAGGAGTACCGCATCTGGGATGCCGCTGGTGAGATTAAGTACCTCAAGCCCGGCCGTGGCACGGTCACCGCCGACATGCGCATTCCGGAGGAGACCTACGCGCTCATCGAAGAAAAGACGGCCAACGGTCAGAAGTACCTGCATTGGTTCGACGTCAACATCATCGATGAGGAAGGCGATGTCGTCGCTCATGTGCGCCGGCAGGTGTATTACCGACGCAAGCAGAAATAAGCAGCGAGTACGAAAGCCTGCGCGTCGTCGCAGACGCTGGGGTTACCGGAGTATTTCCCAAAAATTCTGGCGCCGAGTTTACCTGGTAGTTTGATTCCATTTTGTCCACACCGGGAAGTTATGTGTTGTGGAAGGCCTCGCGCCCAATTATCCTTGAGTCACAACGTCAACCCGAGAAGGATAAAGCTGGGTTCCCGAATGGGAGTAGGGCTTCGGCCTGAGAATTCCTTTGCTCCGAGGGTTGGCGTTTTTACTTTGTTCTCACCTTGGCGGCCTAAACGACAAAACGTGTTGTTTAGGCCGAACACTGTTCTAGCTGGGGCTTAATGGAGCCGCCTGCGAGAATCGAACTCGCGACCTTCTCATTACGAGTGAGATGCTCTACCGACTGAGCTAAGGCGGCACGATGCAGTGTGTATATGCACCGCGTGAGAGTCTAGCCTAGGCCAGGGCTGAGAAAGAAATCGGGCTGCTTGATGTGGGGCACGCACAGCAAATGCTGCAAGTTAGCGCGCACCGCAGGCTAGGCGCAGGCGGCCCACCATGCCGTCGAAAGCCACCTGCGGGGTGACGTTCTGCGGCAGCTGCTCGCGGCAGGTGCGAATGGCGGACTGGGCGGCCAGCAGGCCGTCTTCACTGACGCGCTGGGCAAGTTCGCCCGCCAGGCCCGCGAAGTCCGGGTGGGTCATCTCCACCTCAGCACCAACCTTGAGCATGAGCGCATCGCGATAAATACCGGCGAGATCCACGAGGGCGATATCGAGGCCGTCGGAGATGCGGCGCTTAGCGCGCTTCTTGTGAAGCTCCTCCATATCCTTCAGGGCACTGCGGGCGTCGCGCTGCGCCTTCGTCGCGCCCTTGCCCTTGGCGCCGACGCCGAAGGATTGTTCAATCTTGGATCGCTCCGCCTCCTCCGCCGCCGCGTGGGAGTCCTTGGCCTCCTTCTCAATGAATTTCAGCAGCGCTGTGACGGATTGAAAGGCCTGGGAGCCGTGAAAGACATCCTCGGCCAGGTTGATGGCCATGGCGCGGCGCTTCTGCGCGGCGGGTTCGTTGACCAGGTGTCGCGCGCGCCCCACGTGGCGCAGGGTGGTCACGGCGGCCAGGCGCGCGTCATCCTCGCTGGCGCCTTCGGCGACGAGCTGCTTGACCACACCCTCCACGCTCGGCGCCGGGATATAAAGGTGGCGGCAGCGGGAACGCAGAGTGACCGAGAAGTCCTCCGGATCCTCCGAGGGCGCGACCATAATGATGACGGTGCGCTCCGGCGGCTCCTCCACGGTCTTGAGCAACGCGTTGGCGGCCTCGTTGCGGAGGCGATCTGCCTTGTTGAAGATGACCACGCGCCAGGGTGCAACACTCGGCAGGCTGGCCGCGCGCCCAATGACCTCGCGGGCCTCGCCGACCGTAATGAACTGCTCCTGCGGGTCCACGTAGACCAAGTCGGTGTGCTCTTGATTGTCCAGGACGCTTTGACAGGAGGGACAGCGCCCGCATCCGGGGTTGCCGTTCTCGTCGGCAGACGTGCACATGAGTGCTGCGGCGAAACACTGCGCCGCCAGCGAGCGGCCGGCACCGGGAGGACCGGTAAAGAGCCAGGAATGGCTCATCGCCCGCGGGTCACCTTCGCCCCGTGCCGCGCGGGCAGCACTGAGGATGGTGTGGGCGACGGAGGGGGCGTCGGCAAGCCTTTCTGCAACGCTTGATGTATTCACTCGCCCTAGCCTACTGGGATAACTAAAGTGAGTAACCATGAATAGACTGATGCGTGGCGCCCGCTGGTTATGGGGTACTCAATGGCCGATGTACGCCGCGCTCGTCCTTGGCTCCAACATCATCGGTGCCATTGCGATCATGACCTTCGTGGTCTTCTTTCTCCCCATGCCGGAGATCTCCGACTTCATCGCCCACACGCCCCACCTGTGGACCTATGGCACGTTGTTCGTGACCTTCGCCGTCATCATCGGCATCGCGGTGACCCTGCGACTATTCCGGCCGGTGCTGGACTGGCAGCGCAGTCCCGATGACCATGATCCCAATATGGTGCGCAACTTGGTCTTGCGCATCCCGCTCTACCAATCTGGCGTGGCCGCAGGTGTCTGGCTGCTGGGCATTCTTTTGGCGGTGATATTAGCGGGCCAGCACTCGGCACGGCTGGCCGTGGTCGTCGGTGTTTCTGCTGCACTGGCCGGCGGCCTCATCGTTCTCCTGACGTACCTGCAGGCGGAGCGCCTCGTGCGCCCCGTGGCGGCGGAGGCCGTGGCCCGGCGCTTTGAGGATTCCACCCTGGAGCCGCCGATTAAGTACCGTCTGCTTTCCACGTGGCTCATGACCTCCGGCATCCCGCTCATCGGCATCATCCTGGTGCACCTGGGCCAGAAAATGGGGATGTTCACCGCCGATACCGCCGATATCATCCCCGCCATCATCGCGCTGAGCATCACGGCGCTGGGCACGGGGCTTATCGGCACCATGTTCGCCATGATGAGCGTGGTGGACCCCATCCTGGAGCTACAGGACGCCATCAACCGCGTGCGCCGCGGCGAGAACGACGTCCAGGTAGACATCTACGACGGCTCTGAGCTCGGTGTTCTTCAAGCTGGTTTCAACGAAATGATGCGCGGCCTGCGTGAGCGCCAGCGCGTGCGCGACATCTTCGGCCGCTATGTCGGCACTGAGGTGGCACAGCGCGCCTTGGAGGAGCGCCCGGAGCTAGGCGGCGAGGACCGCAAGGTGGCGGTGCTGTTTATCGACGTCATCGGCTCCACCACCTTCGCCGTCAACCACACCCCGGAGGAGGTCGTGGAGGAGCTCAACAAGTTCTTCGAGCACGTCGTTGAGGTGGTACACCGCAATAAGGGCATCATCAACAAGTTCCAGGGTGATGCTGCTCTGGCCGTGTTCGGCGCCCCACTGACGGTCTACGATGCCAACTCCATGGCCCTGCAGGCTGCCCGCGAACTGCGCCAGGAACTGCGCGGGCTGCGACTGCAGGCAGGCATCGGCGTGGCCGCGGGCCACGTGGTAGCCGGCCACATTGGTGGTGCGGATCGCTTCGAGTACACCGTTATTGGTGATGCCGTCAATGAGGCCGCACGCCTTACCGAGCTGGCCAAGGACACGCCCGGCCAAGTGCTCACCAACTCCGCCACGCTGCGCGGCGCTAACGAGGCCGAGCAAGCGCGCTGGACACTGATGAAGTCTATCGAGCTGCGCGGGCGTCGCCGCATGACGCAACTGGCGCGCCCTATCCGCCCGACGCTGGCGGAGCGCGCCCTCGGATAAATAAGTCTTTGTGATTCTGGTAGTTTCGGGGCCATGCCCCATCAGCCACACCAGCCCCATCCGCCACGCCAGAATTCGAGTCCTCGCCTTCTCGTCCCCGACGTCGCCCGCGGCATGGCTCTGCTAGGCATTGCGCTGGCAAACGTCTGCACCGCGTGGATTATGAACGACGGCAATGGCCCCGATGCTTATTTCGGCGGCGTCGACTCCCTCGCAGACAAAATCTACGTGGTCTTTGCCGCCATGTTCATTCACGTGCGCGGCCTGCCGATGTTCTCCACGCTCTTAGGTTTCGGCGTGGGGCTTATCGCAATGAGCTTATGGCGGCGCGGCTTCCCGCTTCTCCGCGCACAAGCCGTGCTGGCAAAACGCTATGGCTTTCTCGCCCTGTTCGGCGTCTTGCACTGCCTCTTTCTCTTTTCCGGCGACATCATGATCCTCTATGGCGCGATGGGCATGCTCATCGCACTGCTGCTTTCTTTAACTGACAAGCTCCTCATGCGCGTGGCCTACGGGCTTTGTTCGCTGCTGGTTGTGTCGGGCATCGGAATGGGTATTGGGGCCGCATTCATCGATACTTCAGATTTCGATTTCAGCGGCTTTACTGCCGCCGACTCCTATTGGGAGCTGCTGGGTGAGCAGGCCATCATGGTCGGCGCCCAACTGATGTCCATCCCCCTAACCGGCGCCATGGTCCTGCCGGTTATGCTCGTGGGCTTCGTGTGGGCGCGCCGCGGCACTCTGGCCGGGGGCCATCATCGCGAGCTATGGGCGTGGACACTGGTGGCTGTAGCCATCATTCTCTTCCTCGGCCTGCCTTGGGGCTTGTCGACGATTGGGGTGCTGGATCCAGCGCTGGCAGATCCCCTCAACGCAGCAAATAGCTGCATCGGAATGCTCACCGGGCCGGGCATCGTGGCGGCGGCGACACTTGCCCTGGAACCCCTACAGCGCCGTGGTGCGCGCCCGTGGTTCCTGTGGCCGCTCATCGCACTGGGCAAGCGTTCCATGACCGGCTATGTACTGCAGTCCGTGTTTTTCCTGGCGCTGGTCTACCCCTTCACCCTCAACATTGGACCGGAGTTCAGCGCCGCAGGCCAAGCAACGTTGGCCGCCGGGGTATGGCTAGCAACGCTTATCATCGCCTGCGCGCTCGAGGCCGCAGGCAAGCCTGGGCCCTTCGAGTGGGTGCACCGCCGCTTGTCCTACGGCAAGACAATGCGCCCGGAATTAGGTGCGGCGTCTAATCCCGGCCCTTCCGCGCCAACCCATCCACCAGCAGTACCAGGCCTACCGTCTGCGCCGCCGACTGCGCCGCATCCAGGGCTCGGCCACGCAGGCCCGCATCCTGGCGCTGCTCAACCGGGTTCAGGACCGTCAGCGCCTCAGAGGCCAGAAGCAGGTTAGCGCCATGGCTCAGCCCTTGCGTGGCTTCGTCGGCGCGGAACTTCTCATCACCGGCTAGCGCGGAGAGAGCGGCCGCCGGGATTCCGGCGACGGCCGTGGCGAGGCGCTCACTCCGGGTGCGCGAGAGCGCAATGCCTGCGGCCCACGCTCCGGCGCGCAGACCCCAGCCCACCGCATCATTGCGCGCGCCGCGCAGCGCCCACGCGAAGGATGCGTATTGTGCGCTCACACACGTCACGCCGAACGTCGTTGGTGCACCGCGCTTGGCGGCCTGCCCCAGGGATGCGGCGATGAGCCCCACGCGGGTCTCCGGTGCGCAGTCCGGGCGCAGGGCCAGCAGCACGGGTACAGCGGCCGTCGTGGCCACACCGAGCGTGCGCCACTTAAACAGGCGTGACCAGACAGCAGTCTCCCCCGCAGCAAGCGCGCCGAGGGTGAAGTGATCGCGGCCAGTAAAGGCCGGGCCCGCCGCGCGCAGGAGAGCCTCCGTGCCTTCCTGGGTGCGGGCCACCATATCGCGGGCGAAGCTGGTCTTCATGTCCTGCTACTTCCTACGTGATCCGGCCTTGACCACGTTCTTGGTGCCCGGCGAAGGCTTCTTCGTGGCCTTCTTCGTCGATTTCTTGGTCGACTTCTTGGTGCTCTTCTTCGTCGATTTCTTCGCACCACCGTTCGCGGCATCCTTGGCGCGGCGCTCGGAGAGGAGCTCGTTGGCGCGGGCGTCGGTAAGCTGCTCCGGGTCGTCACCACGGCGCAGCGAGGCATTCGTCGTGCCGTCGGTGACGTACGGGCCAAAGCGACCGTCCTTGACCGTCATCGGCTTACCGGACACGTCGTTATCACCCAGCTGCTTAATCGGCGGCTGCGCGGCCGCACGGCCGCGGCGCTTCGGCTCCGCGTAGATGCGGCGCGCCTCATCCAAGGTGATGGAAAAGATCTGCTCCTCCTTGGCCAAGGAACGGGAGTCCTTGCCCTTCTTTAGGTACGGGCCATAGCGGCCGTTCTGCGCGGTGATGACCTCGCCATCCGAGGGGTCCACGCCCACCTCACGCGGCAGACTCAGCAGCTTCAGTGCTTCCTCGAGGGTGACGCTGGCCGGCTCCATCGAGGCAAAAAGCGAGGCCGTGCCTGGCTTGAGCTTCTCCTCGACGTACTCAGCAATGCGCTTTTCCTTCTGCTTCGCCGCGGTCTTGGTCTCCCAGTTCTTCGCGCGCTTGCCCTCGGCGGCGCGCTGGGCGTCCTCCGCGGCGCGCTCTTCTTTGACGATCTCCTCGGCTTCGGCCTCGGCCTTCTCGCGTTCGTCGTCACGCACCTGCTCGGTCACGTACGGTCCGAAGCGGCCCTCCTTGGCCACGATGGTGCGGCCATTCTCCGGGTTCTGGCCCAGTTCGCGCCCGCCCTGCGGGGTGGCGAAAAGCTTCTCCGCCAAAGCTTCATTGAGCTCATCCGGGGTGACCGTCTCTGAGAGGTTAGCGCGCTGGTACTCCACCGTGCCATCCTCGTTGGTACCCACGGCGCGCTCAATATACGGCCCGTAGCGGCCCACGCGCACGAAGACATCGCGGCCTTCCGCGTCGGTGTAGAGACGCAGCGAGTTGACCTGGCGGGCATCGATAGCCTCCAGGTTGATGTCCACCAGGGACTTCAGGCCGCCGTGGCGGGCAATGGATGCGGCCTTCCGCTCGCCGGCCTCCGTGTTGCCGAAATAGAAGTTATTCAGCCAGTCCGTACCGTTCTCCGAACCGGCAGCAATGGCATCGAGCTCGTCCTCCATGGAGGAGGTGAAGTCATAGTCCACCAGCTCGGTGAAGTTATTCTCCAGCAGGCCCACCACCGCGAAGGCAACCCACGAAGGCACCAGCGCGTTGCCGCGGGAGAGCACGTAGCCGCGGTCCTGGATGGTCTTGATGATGGAGGCGTACGTCGACGGGCGCCCAATGCCCAGGTCTTCCATCTTCTTGACCAAGCTGGCCTCGGTATAGCGCGCCGGCGGGTTGGTGGAGTGGCCGTCGGCAGTAACCGCAGCGGTCTTCAGCGTGTCGCCCTCGTTGAGGTGCGGCAGGCGCGACTCTTCCTTCGAGCCCTTCGCCGCCACGTCCTCGTAGGCCTTGAGGAAGCCCGGGAAGGTAATCGTGCGGCCGGTCGCAGAAAAGTCCGCGTCGTGACCACCAGCGCTCACGGCCGCGGTCACCTTCATCGAGGTTCCCTTGGCATCGGCCATCTGGGAGGCCACGGTGCGCTTCCAGATTAGCTCGTAGAGCTTGTATTCCTCGGCGTCGAGCTGCCCGGCCAGCTGGCCCGGGGTGGCGAAACGTTCGCCGGCGGGGCGGATGGCCTCGTGGGCCTCCTGGGAGTTCTTCACCTTGCGGTCATACGTGCGCGGCCCATCCGAAACAAACTCCGCACCGAAGATGGAGGTGGCGGCCTCACGCGCGGCGCCTAGGCCCTGCTTGGACAGGGAGGTCGAGTCGGTACGCATATAGGTAATGTGACCGTTCTCGTAAAGACGCTGCGCAATGCGCATCGTGCGCTCCGAGGTGTAGTGCAAGCGGCGGCCTGCCTCCTGCTGCAGCGTCGAGGTCATAAACGGTGCGGAAGGTTTGCGCGAATAAGGCTTGTGCTCAACGCTGGCCACGGTCATGGTGGAGCCTTCCAGCGCGCTGGCCAGCTGCTCCGCCTGGGCCTGCTTGACGACGACCACCTCGTCGCTCTTCAGCTCACCCTTATCGTTGAAGTCGCGGCCCGCGGCCACGCGCTTGCCATCAAGGGCGCTCAAGCGTGCGTCAAAGTCCGGTGTGGACTTGAGCGTTGCCGTGAGATCCCAGTACTCGGCGGGGATGAACGCCATGCGCTCGCGCTCGCGCTCGACGATGACGCGGGTAGCCACCGACTGCACGCGGCCAGCCGACAGGCGCGGCATGACCTTCTTCCACAGCACCGGGGAGACCTCGTAGCCGTAGAGGCGGTCGAGGATGCGGCGGGTTTCCTGGGCGTCGATGAGGTTCTCATCGAGCTCACGAGTATTTTCCGCCGCCTCCAGGATGGCGGACTTGGTGATCTCGTTGAAGACCATGCGGCGCACCGGCACCTTGGGCTTGAGCACCTCGAGCAGGTGCCATGCAATGGCCTCGCCCTCGCGGTCGGGGTCTGTTGCGAGATACAGCTGGTCGCATTCCTTCAGCTTGGCTTTAAGGTCGGCGACCTTCTTCTTCTTGTCCTGGCTGATGACGTACAGCGGGGTGAAGTTATCCTCCGGGTTAACACCGAGGCGCGCCCAGGATTCCTTCTTATACTTAGCGGGGACGTCGGCAGCGCCGCGGGGAAGGTCCCGGATGTGGCCGACGGAGGCCTCAACAATGTACTTATCGCCGAGATAAGGCTGAATCTTCTTCGCCTTGGTTGCTGACTCGACGATGACCAGGGTCTTCCCCGGGCCGGTAGCTTCTGCCACTTCGACTTCATCCCTTCCGATGGTTAGTCCTCTGCTGGGCAATTGCCCCTAGAGTACACAGATAGAGGTTCACTCTAGTTATTCAGGCCAGTACGCGTCCACACAACAGGGGGTCTATACTGGCCGTCCGAGGATTCGCCTCACAGTACACAACCGGGAGACAGCGTGATTGCGTCTATTACTGCATGGTTCGAGGTCATCATGGCCACCCAGTGGATTTATCCACTGGTGGGTTCGCTGATTTTCCTCGACTGCTTCTTCCCCGTTTTGCCTTCAGAGGTTCCCCTCAACATGGTGGGCGCCTGGTCTGGCTCCCAAGGTTTTCCCCATCTTCCCACCATGTTTTTCGTCGCTATGGTTGCCGCAATTCTGGGGGATAACCTGTGCTTCCTTCTGGGAACGCGGCTCATTGGCCTTATAAATAGAGCCCAAAAAGGCACGAAGGCCTACGATGCCTTAACGTGGGTTAAACGCAACATTCGGCGCAGCGGCGGCGCGGCGATCATCATTGCGCGTTTCATCCCCTCGGCCCGGCTCTTCATGACGATTCTGCTCGGCTCGATGCGCTACCCGTGGCCGCTGTTTTTCTTCTTCGACACCTTCGGGGTGCTGCTGTGGGTGGCGCAAGCGCTAGCCATTGGTTATCTCGGCGGCGTGGCTTTCTCCGGCTCGCCCGCGATAGCCATGCTCATTTCCATCATCGCCGCGGTCATCATCGGCTTCGGCCTGCAAAAGGGGCAGAATAAGCTGCTGGAATGGTGGGATACCCGGCGCGGCTATGCCGAATCCCCCTAAACCACCTCGACGTTGGTGGCCTGCTGGCCCTTAGCGTCTTCCCCAATCTCAAAGGAGACGCGCTGGTTATCTTCGAGAGTGCGGAAGCCGGTTCCTTGGATCTCGGTGTAGTGCACGAAGATATCGCCGGAGCCGTCCTCCTGCTCAATGAAGCCGTAGCCTTTTTCGGCGTTGAAGAACTTGACGGTACCGTATGCCATGATGAGTTGTCCTTTGCGGAAATAAAGTAGTGCAAACTAGTGCACCAGTGTGCCACGTTTGGACACCTACAGCAGATTAGTGGAGGCAAGCGTGAGTGAGAACCCTCTGGGTGAGGAGCTCGTCGAGCACCTTGTTGAGCGTTTCCCCGAGTCCGAGCTAACGCACTCCACCACCCTGCCCGCCCAGCCAGCGCGCTATGCCGAGTGGCCGGAGTGGGTCCTGCCGGAGCTGCGGGCGACGTTGGAGGAGCAAGGTGTGGCCAAGCTCTATGCCCACCAGGTCGCCGTGGCACAGGCCGCGTGGGAGGGGCGCGACGTGGTGGTGTCCACCGGGACGAGTTCCGGAAAGTCGCTGGGCTACCGTTTGCCCATCCTGTCCCGCCTGGCGCAGGATTCGACCGCGTGCGCGCTCTACATCACGCCGACGAAGGCGCTGGGTTCGGACCAGCTGCGCGCGGTGCTGGAGCTCACGCAGGATATCGCCGTGCTTCGCGACGTCCACCCCGCCCCCTACGACGGCGACACCCCCACCGAAGCGCGCGCCGGCATCCGGGATCAAGCGCGGTTCATCTTTTCCAACCCGGACATGATTCATTCTTCTCTGCTGGGGGCGCATCAGCGGTGGGCGCGGGTGCTGAGGCACTTGAAATTCATCGTCATCGATGAGGCGCATGCCTACCGCGGGGTTTTCGGGGCGAACGTGGCGCTGGTGGTGCGGCGTTTGCTGCGGCTGTGCGAGCACTATGGCTCGCGGCCGGTGGGAATTGCGGCTTCGGCGACCATGCGGGATCCCGCCCGGCATGCCGCGCGGCTAACGGGACGCGAGGTGCTCGCGGTGACTGAGGACGGCGCGCCGACGGGTGCGCGGACCGTAGCGCTGTGGGAGCCGGGCTTCATGGAAGGCATCGAAGGGCAGAACGGTGCCCCGGTGCGTCGCGCCGCTACGACGGAGGCAGCGTGGATGATGGCCGCGCTGGTGGCGCAAGGCGCGCGGACGTTGACCTTTGTGCGCTCGCGGCGCGCGGCAGAGACCACCGCGCTACGGGCAGCGGAGGAGCTCTCCGGGAGGCTGGGCAGGCCGGATTTTGCCCGCCGGATTGCGGCCTACCGTGCGGGGTACTTGGCTGAAGACCGCCGCGCGCTGGAGCAGGCACTGGATGATGGTTCCTTGCTCGGCGTAGCCACTACCTCGGCTTTGGAACTGGGCATTGACGTCGGCGGGCTGGATGCCGTGGTCACCGCTGGGTTCCCGGGTACGGTCGCCAGCTTTTGGCAACAGGCAGGACGCGCGGGCCGCCGCGGGCAGGGCTCTCTGGTGGTGTTGGTAGCCCGCGATGAACCGATGGATACCTACCTGGTTCACCACCCGGAAGCGCTGTTGGGCCGGCCGGTCGAGGCCAGCGTGTTCAACCCCGCTAACCCTTATATCCTGGGCGGACACGTGTACTGCGCGGCGGTAGAAAAGCCGCTGAGCGACGCCGACGTGGCCGCCTTCCACGCCGAAGACGTGGTTCATGACCTAGCCCAGCAGGGCTTGCTGCGCCGGCGCCCGCAGGGCTGGTTCGCCGCTCCCCTGCCCGCTGGCTCCAGCGAGCTCACCCCGGAGACCGCGCACACGGCCGTCTCGCTGCGCGGTGGCTCGGGCGAGGAGGTCATGATTGTCGATTCTTCCGACGGCCGCCTGCTCGGCACCATCGATGCAGCCCGCGCGGTCAGCCAGGTACATCCCGGCGCGGTGTACCTGCACCGCGGTGAAAGTTTCGTGATCGAGGAACTTCACCTCGGCGGAGGCGATGGTGGCGCAGCTCCCGCCGAGCCAGGCGTAGCCCTCGCCGTACCGAAGACGCCGGACTACACCACGCAGCCGAAGTCCACGACGGATATCCGCATCCTGCGCGAGGCCGATGACTTGGTGAACTACGCCCCCGGCCTGTGGGTGGCCAGCCTGGAGGTCGAGGTGACCGACAAGGTCACCGGCTACCAGGTTCGGCTTCCCGATGGCTCCGTGGGCGAGGATATCCCCCTTGACCTGCCGGAGCAGCGCCTGGTGACCCGGGCGGTGGCCTACACCATCGATCCGCTGGCACTCGCAGCGATGGGAGTCACCGCCGGGCGCACGCCAGGCACCCTCCATGCGGCCGAACACGCCGCCATTGGGCTGCTGCCGCTCATTGCCACCTGCGACCGCTGGGACATTGGTGGTGTGTCCACCGCCCAACACGCCGATACGGGCTTGCCCACGGTTTTCGTTTACGACGGCCATCCCGGCGGCGCCGGCTTCGCCGAGGAAGGCTTCCGGCGTTTCCCCGAGTGGATCAAGGCTACCTTTGAGGCCGTGCGCTCCTGCCCCTGCGAGTCCGGGTGTCCGTCGTGCGTGCAATCCCCCAAGTGCGGCAACGGCAATAACCCTCTGGACAAGGCGGGCGCGGTAGCGCTGCTCGGCGCGCTGGTCACCATGACCTCCTAGACCGGACCAGCGCGGGCGATGGCGCTGCGCCCGCGCAGCCGGGCAGTCACCTCCACGTCGCGCCCCTCGATATCGCAGGAGCCGAGCTCCGCGCCATTGAGCACGGCAACCTCCTCAGCCTTCGTGCAGGCGTCCCTGCCCTTGGCCACCTCCCACGCCCCCGATACCGCAGCGAGATCCGCCGCCACCTGCGCTTCGTGCCGCGCCACAACGAGCGACGCAACCGCCGCGACCGCCAACAACAGAGACGCCACTGCGGCGATGATCCCGGCGGCGACGACGGTGGCATAGCCCTCCTCACCCGCCAGGATCCGCACCCAGCTGCGCTGATGACGACTCATGGCTGCGCCCCTGCGGCCCCACCGGCTGCCATCTCCGCGGGAAACACCGCCTGCGCGCGCATGGTTCCCAGGGGTGCGGGCACGGCGGCCTGGGCGGTCATGAGTCCGGAGCTCTCGCTCACGGTGACCGTCACTCCCTCGCGCTGAAAGTCCACGCCGATAGCAGCGGAGCGAGCCGCAGCACCCGCGGCGTCAACGGCAGCGAGGTGGGCCGACAACGTGGCGATGCCGCCCACGATTCCCGCGGCGACGATGACGAGCGCGGACAACGACAGAGCCGCCTCGATGGTGACGGAGCCGGCGTCATCAAGCGCGCGCATTAGCCTGGAGAGTTGGACAGGGCGTCGGTGATGATGGAGGTAATGGCGCTGGTTACTTCACCGCCATTGACCACGGCATAGAGCACCGCGGCAAGCGCTGCAGCCGCGAGCGAACCCATAGCGTACTCAATCGTAGACATACCATCATCATTTCCTAATAGTGACTGGTAGTTTAACTTTTTCTGCATGTTTTACCTAGCTTTCTTTCCTGTGTTTGTGTAGGTTGCGTTTACTGAATTGGTGAGTGGTTAGTTGAGCGATTATTGGTATGAACGGGCCTAGAAAAGTTGCTGCCCCAAGCTGATAAGGACAGGTATCAACCCAAGGACCAGGAAGGCGGGAAGGAAACACACCGCCAGCGGTGCTGCAATGAACACGCCAGCGCGCTCCGCCCGCGCGGTAGCTTGTGCCGAGGCTTCGGCACGCAGCTGCGCCACCAACCGGTGGCACCCAGTTGCCATGGCAGCGCCCGATTCACCAGACAGCTGCGTAAGCCGCACCAGTTCTTCCAAATGCGGCTGGCTGGCCAACGACGACCACGCAGTGTTCATGGGAACCCCTACCCCAATGAGTGCTGCCGCCTCCGACCACTGCGACGAGGCTTCGGCGACGGCCACCACGGCGCTTCGCGTGGAGAGTCCGGCCTCCAAACAAGCAGCGAAGAGCTCGAGGTCGCTGGCTGCTTCGAGCGCACTATAGTCCGCCGCTGGACCATCGCGCGGCGTCTTCGGGCGCGGCGTGCGCGACCCCGACTCGGCAATCCGCCCAGAGGGCGCAACAGCCGTGATAGCGAGTGCCGCGGCCATTAATGCAGTGGAGATATAAGTCAAGACCATCACTGCGCCGCCTTCCGCAGAATGAGGCGCGACCAGGCAAAGCCGGCGCAGACGAGTGCCACGCCGACGTCGAGAAGCACGCCCCCTAAGCCACCACCCAACAAGAACCCCAGAGAATCCGCACCCATCGCCCCACCCATGAGAATGCCCGCCAGCGGCAAGCACGCCAGGATAACCGCGGTGGCCTGCGGCCCCTGCAAAGAGGCAGCGGTCTCACCGGCATGGCGGCGCGCAGTATCCAGCTGGCTTTGGGCCTGCTCAATGAGACTCGCCAACGCCACGCCATGACGCCCCGAGAGCGTGAGCAGCGCTGCATAGCGCGCAACCTCCGGTGCATTGAGAGCAACCGCGGGTGAGCCCCCTTGCGCCGCGAGTCCCGCCGCTGTGCTCAACGCGTCGCGGAGACTCTCCGGAGTGGAGTCAGGAAGGGCATCTGCACCCCGACGCAGCGCGCCCGCCGTTGTCGAGCCCGCCCGCAGCTCAGCGGCAATAGATCCAAAATAGGAGGCGAGTGCCTCAGCACCGCGGCGCTGGCGCCGGGCGGCTGCCAGGTCATTGGCAAACCACAGCGCACAGGCCACAATGCAGCCCACCGCCACCACAACAGTGGGCCTGCCGAAAAAGACACAGCACCCGACCCCGAGGAAGACAGCCGCGGGTGCCAGCGAGCGAGGCTTCGGAGATTCCAGCCGCGTCACCGAGGCAGGCTGCGAGAGCAAACACGCCGCTGCAAGGAACAGCCACATCATGGTTCCACCCCCAACCGCGAACACAGCTGCGCAAACCCGGGAAGCGGGCCCTCTTCGGCCGTCCACACCAGCTGAGGCGTGACCGGGTTTCCCTCCAGCACGCCGAGGTGTGCGAGGCGTCGACCCTGCGGGGTACGCTCCATCCCAAGAACCACGTGCACTGCGGCCGCTAGCTGCGAGTGCAGCGCCACACGGTCGAGTCCTCCCAGCGCGGCGAGGGCCTCCATGCGGGCGGGTACTTCATCAACAGAGTTGGCATGCACGGTGCCAGCCCCACCATCGTGCCCAGTGTTGAGCGCGGCAAGCAGTTCCACTACCTCCGCGCCGCGGATTTCACCGACCACGATGCGGTCTGGGCGCATGCGCAGCGCTTGGCGGAGCAGGAGCGACATAGAAATCTCACCGCGCCCTTCCGCGTTAGCCCGGCGCGATACCAAGGTCACCACGTGCGGGTGATTCGGGGAAAGCTCCGGGGTGTCCTCGATGATGAGCAAGCGCTCGGTGACGGGCACGCACCCCAACAAGGCAGCGAGCAACGTCGTCTTGCCGGAGCCGGTCCCACCAGTGACCAGGAAGGATGCCCGGCACTCAACGACGGCCCGCAAGACATGCTCCAAGCTGGAATCAATGCTGCCATTGGCTATTAACTCCTCCAGGCTGGTTTGCGCCTGGCGCAACACACGAAGGCTGATGCAAGTTCCGCTTGCTGAAGGAGGCGCAAGCAACGCGTGAAGTCGGATCCTCGTGCCATCGGGGCGGGTCAGGCGCCCATCGGCAAAAGGTTGCGCATCATCCAGCCGCACGCCCGCCACCGCAGCCAGCCGGGTAGCAAGCTGGCGTACTTCGGCGTCATCGGCAAAGCCGATATCACGCGGCTGCAGGCCCTGCCCGCAATCGACGAAACAGGAATCGGCCCCATTAACAACAACATCGGTCAGCCCCGGCAGCGATAGGACCGGTTCCAATAATCCTAAGCCCACGGAATCGTGGCGCAAGCGCTGCAGAAGGTCGAGCACATCGACATCGCTGATGACTCCGGCCTCCTGGCGAATGCGCCGCGCCAAGGCCGGTGCATCGTGGGCCAGCTGCGGCTCGGCGGCCACGATAGTGCGCATCGTATCGATCAGGTTCATGCCACGGCCTCCCACATCTGGCGCGCGGCACGCACAAGGGCTCGGGGCAGCTGACGCGGCAGCCCACTGGTTTCCACCGTGCGGGTCAGACCACGGATCGTCGGCAACTCAGCGATGGGTTCTGCATGAGTCACCGTGGCAATATCGCTGGCGTCCAGACCCGCCCACTGGCGGTTGCGCACGACGACGGAGCACTCCTGCGGCCGGGCGCGAAGCTCTGCCACCAGCTGCGCGCAGGCGGCGGCTGCCCGCACCTCAGCGGCGGTCAGCACCACCACGTGATCCGCCGCGTCGGGGATATCCCACGGCGGGCAATCCACCACCACGGTCCCCGGGTATAAACACGCAGCTTGCATAATGGCCGCGCGCCGGGTGGCACTCATCTCAACCACCTCCGCGTTGGCAGACCTCGCCTCTGAGAGAACCGCGATGCCATCCGGAGTGGTGGGCAGAGCACGGACAAGGTCTGCTGCATCAACCGAACCGGTCCCCGCAGCGAGATCCGGCCACCGCGCGCCGGGCTTGTTCTCAATGCCGGTGAGCAAGTCGAGGCCGCCGGAATAAGGGCACGCATCAACCAGGAGATCCGCGCCTGCCTCGCGGGCCAGCGCCACCGCCACGGTCGAGGTACCTAAGCCCCCAGCGGAGCCGGTCACCGCCAGGGTTAAACCTGTGGACACGGTGGTCTCAGGAGTAGCGTCCGCAGCTAATGCGCCCAGGAGTTCTTTCGATTGGGCTGGCACGATGAAGGCGGCAGTCGCACGGCAACAGAGTGCGGCCTCATAATCGATCGGCCCCGGATCCAAGGCCAGGAAATACACCCGCGGATGCCCCGCCACGAGACGGGCCGTCAGCGAATCAGCTAAGACAGCATCCGCCTTCGGCAGGTGGCGGGAAAAGTCCCGCGGATCCTCGACGGTGCTCACTTCCGCAGTACTGGCAGCAGCCGCGGAAGCTGCTTCTGCTCGCAGTGCGGCATCCCCGACTGCGATAACTAGGTGAAACGTGCTCATGCCCGAAGCATGCGCGAGCACACCTACCACGCGCTAGGGCTTCCTAGCCGCCTGTGGATAACTCCGCAGTTTTCATCTATAGACGCCGGTTTTGATGACGTTTAAACAAATTTAACGGGGTTTAAAGCCTACAATTCACAGGGAACCCGCCACGTCGTGTCCTAAGAAAAACTCACAAGCCATACAACGGGCTTAGGCTTAGGGAAAGCCAAAAACATCAATAACCCCGGCGATTTACTCCTACTTTTGTAGTGCAGGGATCGTTCCGAGGCTTTCAACAGAAAAACTAGCATATCCATAATGAATAATCCAGAATCCGCCCTACTACCACTATCTCAGTGGTTTTCATCTGCGCGTATGAGCCGTTATGCTGCCCATCCAACTCCAGAAGCGCTATACCTTTGGAATACTCACCTTACAAAGACCTATCTCGCCGACATTGAGCATCTCGAAGTGCTCCTCCGCAATTGCATCCACACCGCCCTAACGCGCAGATACGACGAACGGTGGTTTGACAACCATCGAATAAATTTCAGCAGTGAAGCAGCCAAGAGCATCCACAAAGCAATGAAGAGAGCCGGAGGGAGGAAAGCACCACCAGGAAAAATCATCGCTGAACTCAGTTTTGATTTCTGGCGCTTCCTCTTAAGTAGCCACTATCAGGCGAGCATCTGGCCGCAGATAGAAAAGGCATTGAAGGTAAAACCCGACGACAGACAGCAATTCGAAGAACTTGTAGTCATTATTTACAAAATGAGAAACAGGTGCTCTCACCACGAATCAATCGTCCAACAACACAATATCCCTGGTGAAATCGCACATCTTGACTCTGTTGATAACGCTATCCACATGGTAGCGAAATTCATTGATCCCGAAGCCGCGACGTGGATCAAGGATAATTCCAGAGTGCCAGCTCTACGAGTGCAACGACCTTAGTCACATATCTGAATGCCACGGCAACACTGGGACTGGGGGCATGTTGGCTTAAAAGAAAAAGGTGATGGCCCGCGCCTCGGGGGGGTGTGCGCGGGCCATCGGTAACCCGGCATCGGGGGGGTGCGCCGGGGCAGGCCGCACTGTATATCGGGGCCTTGCACATGACATTATGGCACGCGAACCAAGAGATGACAACAGCGAAATCCAACATTCCGTGAGTTTTCTGGCAATATGTTTGCGCACTCCCGATTCTGCCTGCTAAGAGGCTACGATGAGCAGGGTAACTCGCACACAGACGGCAGGCCTTCCTCGATGACCGGTACTTCTTTTCCCACTGACGGCGCCACCCGCGCGGCCGCGTTCTTCGACTTGGATAAAACGATCATTGCCACGTCCTCTGCCTATGCCTTCGGCCGCGAATTCATGCACAACGGTCTCATCACCCATGCCGAGGCGCTCCAGCTGTCTTTAGCCAAAGCCAGCTATATGCTCGCCGGGCACAGCAGTGAGCATATGGACACCACCCGGGATCAGCTCGCCGCCATGGCCGCCGGTTGGTCCGTTCAGGAAGTCCACGACATCGCGGTGGAGACCATGCATTCAGTAGTCACCCCCGCCATTTATGCGGAGGCACGCGCGCTTATCGACGCCCACCGCGCCGCCGGCCACGAGGTGGTGATCATCTCGGCGTCGGCAAGCGTGCTGGTCGAGCCCATCGCACAGGAGCTGGGCATCGAGCACGTCGTGGCCACCGAGCTCGCCGAGGAAGACGGCCGGTTCACCGGAGAGATTCTGTTTTATTGCAAAGGCGCCGCAAAAGCTGAGGCCTTAGCCCGCATGGCTAAACAGCTCAACGTCGACCCCGACGTATCTTTTGCTTATTCCGATTCCGCCACGGATATCCCGATGTTAGAGCAGGTTGGCCACCCCGTTGCCGTGAATCCAGACCGCTTGTTAAAGAAGCATGCCCTTGCCCATGACTGGGAAATCCGCACGTTTAAGCACCCCGTTCCGCTCTTCACCGCGCCCAGCGCCCGCGAGTTCGGTATCGGCTCAGCGGTCGTGGCCGGCATAGCGGCCCTCGTGGTCGGCGGTGTTTTCTTTGCGCGGCAGCAGCTGCGTGATTAGGCCGCTTGCGCGATGCCGTCGGCTTCGCGGGCGCCGGCTTCCCAGGCGTCGAAAAGCAGCGTGATAAGTGCCGCCGGATCTTCCTCGTAAGTATCCAGTGCCGCACGGTAGTCCGCGCGATGCCGGTTGAGGTAGGTCTCAGGCACGGCAAAGCCCCGCGGATCGAAACCGGTATGGATGGCTGCGGTGCGCGCGGCAACGAGCGCCACGACTGTGCTGCGCGCACCGAAAAACGAGCGCGCGGCAATCTCCGCGTGCAGCACCACCGGTAACAAGCGGTCAAAATCCACACCGGCCCCGCGCGTGATGAGCTGTGCTAGCGCCTGCGCCACCGCCGGATTCTGATCAGGGTGGCCCGCGCCACCCGCCGCAACATCAATGCTGGCCAGGATCTGCAGCGGAGCCCGCGCGAAGGTGCGCACGGTAGCAGCCTGTTTTTCGGGGGCAAGGAGGGAATAAGCGCTGACCGCGGGCGGGATACCGTCAGCCTCAAGCGGCGCACCGTCGATCGCCGCGGCCGCCCGCGCACCGCGCAAGAGCGACTCTGAAGAAATGACGTCGAACTTGCGCAAGCCCGCGGGCCGGCGGTGCACGCGCGCTAACGCTGAGGCGGCAGAAGCAGCTTTATCCTTCACCCCAGAAAGGGCCATCAGCGGGGTCAGCGGGTCAGAATGCGGCATACCCATTACAATAACGCCGTACCCACTTTGCGGGCCGCACCACATGAACGCTGGAAAGTTCATTACTATGGCCGATATAGATTGCGACAAAACAGTAGGAGTATTTAACCGTGAGCAACGACGGACTATTCACTGACGGGTCCAACAAGTTCGCCCCGAAGGTAGACAGCATTCCCTTGAGCGATGCGGATACCTCCCGCCGTGGCGAAGCATCCATCGGCCAGCTCGTATCCAACGCCACCGAGCAGATGTCCCAGCTGGTTCGCTCCGAGGTCGAGCTGGCCAAGACCGAGCTCGCTGCTTCTGCCAAGAAGGGCGGCATCGGCGCGGGCATGTTCGGCGTGGCCGGCACCGTGGCGCTGTACAGCTCCTTCTTCTTTTTCTTCTTCCTGGCGGAGCTGCTCGCCGTGTGGCTCGACCGCTGGGCTGCCTTCCTGATCGTCTTCCTCATCATGGTCGTCCTGGCCGCCGTCGTGGCCTTCATCGGCTTCAAGCAGGTCAAGCAGGTCAAGGCCCCGGAGAAGACCATCGAGTCCACGAAGGAACTCAAGAAGCTGGTACCGGGTAAGGCTGAGAAGTCCATCGAGCGTGGCCTCTACACCTAAACCTTTAAGGTCCTTTTCAATCTCCCGCCCCGAGCACATGCGTTCAGGGCGGATTTCTTCTGTGCACCCTTCCCACGAAAGGCCCGCCCATGAATCCCCTACCGCCCTCCGTAGTGGAGCTTGACGGCCCCTTTGAGCACGAGTTCCTGCACACGCGCGGCATCCGCCTGCACGCCGCTACCGCTGGCGACCCGGATAACCCGCTGGTGCTGCTGCTCCATAGTTCCTTTGGTGGGTGGTTCGACTTCCGGAATGTCATTGCCCCGCTTGCCGCCGCAGGCTTCCACGTCGCCGCCCTCGATATGCGTGGTTTTGGCATGTCCGATAAACCACCGCTCGAACCCGGCCAGGATATCCGCGTGGCGGTTGGTGATGTCAGCGGTGCCATCCGCGCACTGGGTCACGACGATGCCTACCTAGTCGGCGCGGATACCGGCGGTGCGGTGGCATGGGCGCTGGCCACCGAGCGGCCCGAACGGGTACGCGGGCTGGTCTCCGTATCGGCAGCGCACCCGGCAGATTTACGCCGCGCCGTCGCCGCACGCCCCTGGGACTTCGGGTGGGTCCTCCTGCGCGCAGCGTTGTGCCGCATGGGAAAAATTGGCGCCCCGAGACTCCTACTGCGGGAGTCCACCTACCTTCGGGAGATGGATCTCGACGCCCTCGGATCCTTCAACGGCGCCGAGCGCGAGGAGGCCCTGCGCCTGCGCGTGACGTCGTCACGCATAGGAAACGTCCGCCGGGGAATCATCTGGAACCACCGACTGCGTACCGCTGTGGTTCCGCTGAGTTGGCTCGAGCTCACCGTGCAGTGCCCGACGCTGTTCATTCATGCCGATCAGATGCTGTGGCGGCCAGTTGCGCGGCGGGCGGCGCGGCGCTGCCGTGGGGGTTTCACCGCCACCACTATCCCCGGGTCCAAGAACCTGCCCTATCTTGAGAACCCGCATGGTTTTACTCAGACCATTATCCAATGGTTGCGAGATAGGTAACATTCACCGCCCTCCGTGCCCCACCCCTCTCAGGGGGATGGGGACTTTTTTAATTCGTTGACAAAACCGCAGGTTAAGAAAGAATACCTACCGCCCTATAGCTTTTATCACAGGACATATTTTTCAATTCCTTGTATATGAGACGAGCCACGCGGTAGCTTCATATAAAACCAACATCACAGGTTTTCTACATCTTTCGCACCACGGAGGTCTAAGCCCTACATGACGCTCAAGAAGACACTCGCTGCTCTCTCTGTCGCTACCCTGCCGCTCACCCTCGCGGCCTGTGGTGGCGACAACTCCGGTTCAGACTCTGCTTCCGGCTCCGGTGATGGAATCGTCACCGTCAACGGCTCCGAGCCGCAGAACCCGCTCATCCCGGCCAACACCAATGAGACCGGCGGCGGACGTATCGTCGATTCCATCTACGCCGGCCTGGTCTACTACGACGGTGACGGCGAAGCTCAGAACGAGCTGGCTGAATCCATCGAGCCGAATGACGACAACACCGAGTTCACCGTCAAGCTCAAGGAGTCGAAGTTCTCCGACGGCTCCCCGGTCACCGCGAAGAACTTCGTGGACGCCTGGAACTACGCCGTGGCCAACGACCAGCTCAACGCTTCCTTCTTTGCCAACATCAAGGGCTTCGAGGAAGGCGTCGAAAAGATGGAGGGCCTCAAGGTCGTCGACGACCACACCTTCACCATCGCCCTGAACAGCCCGGAGCAGGACTTCCCGGCACAGTTGGGCTACTCCGCGTTCTACCCGCTGCACGAGTCTGCCCTGGAAGACATGGATGCCTTCGGCCAGAACCCGATTGGCAACGGCCCGTACAAGCTGTCCGAGTGGAACCACAACCAGGACGCCACCGTCGTTCCGAATGAGGAGTACAAGGGTGGCCAGACCCCGCAGAACGACGGCATCAAGTTCGTCTTCTACGCCTCCCAGGACGCCGCTTACGCCGATCTGCTCTCCGGCAACCTCGACGTTCTCGACGCCGTTCCGGACTCCGCTTTCGACGTCTACGAGGCCGACCTCGGCGACCGTGCAGTGAACCAGCCGACTGCTATCTTCCAGTCCTTCACCTTGGGCGAGAACCTCGAGCACTACTCCGGCGAAGAAGGCGTGCTGCGCCGCCAAGCCATCTCCTATGCCATCAACCGCGAGGAGATCACGGACACCATCTTCAAGGGCACCCGCACCCCGGCCAAGGACTTCACCTCCCCGGTTATGCCGGGCTACTCCGAGGACATCAAGGGCAACGAAGTCCTTGAGTACGATCCGGAGAAGGCCAAGGAACTGTGGGCTGAGGCCGACAAGCTCAACAAGTGGGATAACCCGACCCTGGAGATTGCCTACAACTCCGACGGCGGCCACAAGAGCTGGGTGGATGCAACCACCAACTCCATCAAGAACACCCTCGGCATCGAGGCTGTTGGCGCACCGTACCCGGACTTCAAGTCCCTGCGCGATGAGGTGACCAACCGCACCATCAAGACCGCCTTCCGCACCGGCTGGCAGGCGGACTACCCGAGCCAGGCCAACTTCCTGGCCCCGCTGTACAAGACGAACGGTTCCTCCAACGACGGTGACTACACCAACCCGGAGTTTGACAAGCTTCTCGACGAAGCCCTGACCTCCACCTCTGAGGAAGACGCCATCAAGAAGTACACCGAGGCCCAGGAAGTCCTGTTCAAGGACCTGCCGGCTATCCCGCTGTGGTACTCCAACGCCACCGGTGGCTACTCCGAGAACGTCGACAACGTCGTCTTCTCCTGGAAGTCCCAGCCGGTGTACTACAACATCACCAAGAAGTAACGCCACCCCTGGCCACTTCGCACGACCCCCGCAACCTCCATGGAGCGGGGGTCGCCCCGCGTTTTCACCCCCAAAGTGTGATTAGAAACGCGCTATAGATTTCTCGAAGCGTGGGATCACACATTAGAATTCTCGTAAGCTATGCCCCGCGTCCCGACGCTGGCAAGCACCTGCCCCACAACGAGTAAAGGACCACACTATGCTGCGCTATATCGGGCGCCGAGTGCTCCAGATGATTCCGGTGTTCTTCGGAGCTACCTTGCTCATCTATGCGCTCGTCTTCTTGATGCCCGGCGATCCTGTCGAAGCCCTTGGCGGTGACCGCGGCCTTACCGAGGCTGCCCGTGCCCGCATCGAGGCCGAATACAACCTCGACAAGCCGTTCATCATTCAGTATCTGCTCTATATCAAGGGCATCTTCATGCTGGACTTCGGTACGACCTTCTCCGGGGTTCCCGTAACCCAGGTGATGGCTAACGCCTTCCCGGTTACTGTAAAGCTGACCGTCATGGCCATTATCTTTGAGTCCGTCTTCGGCATCCTCTTCGGTGTCTTCGCCGGTATGCGCCGCGGCGGCTTCTTCGATTCCACCGTGCTGGTCATCTCCCTGCTCGTCATCGCGGTGCCTTCCTTCGTCATCGGCTTTGTCTTCCAGTACCTCGTGGGCATTAAGTGGGGCGTCTTGCCGGTTACCGTCGGCGCTAACGCCACAGTGAAGTCTCTCCTCATGCCGGCCATGGTGCTCGGCGCGCTCTCCTTGGCGTACGTCATCCGCCTGACCCGCCAGTCCGTGGCGGAGAACCTGCGCGCCGATTACGTGCGCACCGCCCGCGCCAAGGGGCTGTCCAACGGCGCGGTGACCCGCCGCCACGTGCTGCGCAATTCGCTGATTCCCGTGGCCACCTTCATCGGCGCCGACATCGGTGCGCTCATGACCGGCGCCATCGTGACCGAGGGCATCTTCGGTATCAACGGCGTCGGCGGCACCATGTACCAGGCCATTCTGCGTGGTGAGCCGACCACAATCGTCTCCTTCACCACCGTGCTGGTGATCATCTACATCATCGCCAACCTGCTCGTTGACCTCCTGTACGCCGTACTTGATCCGAGGATCCGCTATGCCTAATTTCGAGAAAACCACTCCCCACCCGGGCCAAGAGCACTTCGTCTCGGAAACCGATGAAACGGGTCTCGGCGCGGTCGATGCCGTCAAGGACGAGTCCGCGCCTTCCTCCCAGTGGGGGGAGGCATGGCGCTACCTGCGCCGTCGCCCACTGTTCTGGATTGCGGCCGTGATGATTCTCGTGGCCATCCTCCTAGCCATCGCACCGGGTCTTTTCACTAGCACCGACCCGCGCCTATGCGAGCTGTCCAAGTCCCTCGCCCCCGCCGAGCCAGGCCACCCCTTCGGCTTCAACCGCCAAGGCTGCGATATCTACGCCCGCGTGATTTACGGTGCGCGCGCGTCGGTAGCCGTCGGCGTCCTCACCACGCTGCTCGTCGTAGTGCTTGGTTCAATGATCGGCGCTATCGCCGGCTTCTTCGGCGGCTGGATCGACTCTGTTCTCTCCCGCATCACCGACATCTTCTTCGCCATCCCGCTGGTGCTCGCCGCCATCGTGGTCATGCAGATGTTCAAGGAGCACCGCACCATCGTCACGGTGGTCTTGGTGCTCGGCCTCTTCGGCTGGGTCTCCATTGCCCGCATCACGCGCGGCGCGGTGGTCTCCATCAAGAACGAGGAATTCGTGCAATCCGCGCGCTCCATCGGTGCGTCGAGCTGGCGCATCTTGTTCAGCCACATCCTGCCGAATGCGGCCGCGCCCATCATCTCCTACGCCACCGTGGCGCTGGGCACCTACATCGTCGCGGAGGCCACCTTGTCCTTCCTGGGCATCGGCCTGCCGCCGACGTTCGTGTCCTGGGGCGGAGACATTTCCGACGCGCAGGCTTCCCTGCGCGTCGCTCCGGCAGTCCTGTTCTACCCGGCGGGCGCTTTGGGCCTAACCGTGTTGAGCTTCATCATGATGGGTGACGTCGTCCGCGATGCACTCGATCCGAAGGCGAGGAAGCGCTAATGACTAACTCTCCACTTCTTGAAATGAAGGATGTCCATATCTCCTTCACCACCTCCACCGGTGTGGTTGAGGCAGTGCGTGGCGTCAACATGTCCATCTACCCTGGCCAGTCCGTGGCCATCGTGGGCGAGTCCGGTTCCGGTAAGTCCACCACCGCGATGTCCATCCTCGGCTTGCTACCGGGCACCGGCAAGGTTACCGGCGGCCAGATCCTTTTTGAGGGCGAGGACATCACTCACTACAACAACAAGCAATTCGAATCGCTGCGCGGTGACAAGATTGGCCTGGTCCCGCAGGATCCGATGTCCAACCTCAACCCAGTGTGGCGCATCGGCACGCAAGTTGAGGAGTCTCTCAAGGCCAACCACGTGGTGGAGGGTTCCAAGCGCCACGAACGCGTGGTGGAGCTTCTGGAGGAAGCCGGGCTTCCCGACGCCGAACGCCGCGCCAAGCAGTACCCCCACGAGTTCTCTGGTGGTATGCGCCAGCGCGCGCTCATCGCGATTGGCCTGGCCGCCCGCCCGAAGTTGCTCATCGCCGACGAGCCCACCTCCGCCCTCGACGTGACGGTGCAGAAAACCATCCTGGACCACCTGGAGCACCTCACCGAGGAGCTGGGTAACGCGGTGCTCTTCATTACCCACGACCTCGGTCTGGCGGCCGAGCGCGCGGAGCACCTCATCGTGATGCACCGCGGCCGCATCGTCGAGTCGGGCCCCTCGCGAGAGATTCTGCGCTCCCCGCAGCACCCCTACACGCGCCGGCTTGTCGACGCCGCCCCCTCCCTCGCCTCCTCCCGCATCCGCGCGGCCAAGGAAGCTGGTGTGGAGGCCAAGGAGCTGAAGTCGGGTGAGGCGATCGGCGCCGCCTCCGAGTCTGGTTCCACCGCTGCAGATTCCGCTGCAGGTTCATCTTCCGCGGCTCAGGCCCCGGTCATCTCGGTTCGTAACCTCACCAAGGAATTCGATATCCGCGGCCAGCGCGGCGGCAAGAAGCTGCTGAAGGCCGTCGATGATGTCTCCTTCGACATCCGCCGCGGCACCACCCTGGCGCTGGTGGGCGAGTCCGGTTCCGGCAAGTCCACGGTGGCCAACATGGTGTTGGGCTTGCTGGAGCCGACCTCCGGCACCATCGAATTCGAGGGCCGCGATACGTCGACGTTATCGAAGCAGGAACTGTTCAAGCTCCGCCGCAAGATGCAGGTGGTCTTCCAGAACCCCTATGGTTCGCTGGATCCGATGTACTCGATTTATAAGTGCATCGAGGAACCTATGGCCCTGCACAAGGTGGGCTCGCGCAAGGAACGCGAGGCCCGCGTGGCCGAGCTTCTCGACATGGTCTCCATGCCTCGCTCCGCCATGCGCCGCTACCCCAACGAGCTTTCCGGCGGCCAGCGCCAGCGCATCGCCATTGCCCGCGCGCTGGCTCTGCGCCCGGAGGTCATCGTCCTCGATGAGGCTGTCTCCGCCCTCGACGTCCTGGTGCAGAACCAGATCATTCAGCTCCTCGCGGAGCTGCAGTCGGAGCTCAGCCTGTCGTATCTCTTCATCACTCACGACCTCGCGGTGGTCCGCCAGACGGCCGACGACGTCGTAGTCATGAAGAAGGGCCAGGCCGTCGAACAGGGCACCGCCGACGATATCTTCGAAAACGCCCAGCAGGAATACACCCGCAACCTCATCAACTCGGTTCCGGGCATGCACCTAGAAATCGGCACCGGCCACTAGCTCACGCACCACCCACGCCGACTGACCCGTCAACCGTCTTCCGGTTGGCGGGTCTCGTTCTTTAAGAGCTAAAGGGCCC
>NZ_KV814399.1:82469-127362 GCF_001813925.1 Corynebacterium sp. HMSC072D12 | reverse complement strand
ACTTCGTCTCCTCACCCGGAACAACCAACTTCTCTTCGTAAGCAGGTTCGTAGGCCAAGTTGTGGTTAGGAACCTTCGGGTTGCTGTCGTCCCCGTCCGGGATGCCGTCGTTATCGTCGTCGTCATCCTCGGTGTCAGGCTGGCCATCACCATCGGTATCCAGCTTGAACTTCGCCTTAGCGTCATCCTTGCTGCCATCGGGGTAGGTCACCGTGACAGGAACGTCGAATTCTTCGGCGGTGTCCTTGTTCAGCTTGGACTTGTCCGGGTAGGTAACGGTGATTTCACCGGTGTTCTCATCAATCTTGACTTCGTAGCCCTCAGGAGCCTTGAAGTCCTTCGGAATAGAGAACTTCGAACCCTCAGGAGTGCCGACCTTCTCCTCGGTCGGGTTCCCCTCCTCGTCCTCGCCAGTCTTGGTAAAGGTCGGAGTCGACTTGGTCTCCTTGCCCGGAACAACGAGCTTGTCCTCGTACTCTGGCGTGTACTCGTCCGAGTCCTTGGTTACCAGAACGGTCCAAGCGGAAACGTCATTGCCACCGGAGACCAGAACGACGTTGAAGTAGTCGCCCTTCTTGGCATCGTCCGGAATGTCGAAGGTGCAGGCCTTAACCTGGTCCTTAATACCCTTGGACTGGTCGAGCTCGCAGGTCTCGAGGACTTCGCCCTTCTGGTTACGCCACTCAACCTTGGAGGGCAAGTCTGACAAGTTACCGTTGAACTCTGGGGTCACCGTGGTGCCCGGGGCAGCCGGCTTGTCGGTCGCGTTGTAGTCAGCCGTGATCGACACCGGGGTGTACGGCATGATGCCGTAATTGACGTTGTAGATCGAGTTGACCTGCTTGCCGTAGCGTGGCTTGCCCTGGTCTTCAATACGCGCGGTAACTGTAATGTTTCGGTTCGGCACCGCCGATGCACGGAAATTGCCGCCATCCTTGTAGTTCTGGAAGATCGGGGTGTGGAAACCGGTGTATCCGTTCTGGACCACGCCATCCTTGTTCTCCACCCAGACGAACACGTGGTCCTTGTTGAGAGAATCTTCGTTGGTCTGATTTGCGTCGGTCAGTTCACCGAAACGCAGCGAGTAGTAGCCATCCGGATCAGTCTTTCCGTGGACGGTTTTGAGGATGTACTCGGGGTTATCCTCGAGCATCTTCTTCGTCGCGTCGGCAAGCTTGCTCGGGTCATCCTTGTACTGCTCGTGCAGCTTCTTGTTCGCCGCAGCACCGTCCTTGGTCAGGGTCGATGCGTACACGGTGTAGCCGTCAGCAGCTTCGTCTATACCGTTCTTCGACGGACCGGTAGCAACAATCCCCTTGTCCGGTCCACCAGTTTCGAGCCACACTCGACCGGAAAGAACGTTCGATTCATTCAGCTGCGTAGCCGCTGCATCAATCGGACCCTCCGGGTCCTCAATGAGCTTGTCGCCCTTCGCAGCCATCCAGCTGGTCTCGTGGCTCGGCGGAACCTCCTGCAAGAAAGCAGCCATCAACTGCATATTCAAGCCAGCCGAAACGAAGGACCCAAGCGGGGCTTCAACAACACCATTGAAAGATCCCGGCACAAAGCCGTTCGCCTGGCGGAACATGACAACTTTGTTGCCGCGCTCATTCGTAAACGGTTCCACCCAGATACGATGCTTCTGCGAAGGACGAGCTTGGTAGGTATGTTCGCGACCGAGTTTGTCAGTCCAGGTAATGCCCTTATCACCAGTACCGAAGGCAAAGGTGCCTTTGCCACCGTTACCGCCGACCACGTCAGGGAGTTCGTGAGTTTTCGCACTAAAGACCGGCGAGTACGAGCCGTCACTGTCTCGGAACTGGGCGTAGACCGTGATGCCATCCAGCTTCTCGTTGCCGTTGTCGTAGGCAGCACCAGGGTTACCACCCGGGGTAGCCATGTACACGTGACCAGAGATCAAACCCTTGCCAACGCCGCCGCCGTCAGTCAGGTTAGCAGCCTTCGTGACACGACCGCTGGCGATCATGTCAGCGTCAATAATCTCGTTCTGATCTGCAGTAGAAGCTGGAGCTGCACCATCCTGAGCAAAGGCAGCCGGAGCAGCAGCCGGCGCGAAAACCGGCTGTACAAACGGGCCCACCATGGCGACAGAGAGCGCGGCGGCTGCGATCGTCGTACCGCGACGACGAGCGGAACCGTTGAAACTCTTCAAATTCATGAAGAATCCTTTCATGAGAACAATTAGGGAATGGGTCAACTGCTGCCCTAGGTCAGATTTCGAAGCCTCTTAAGCGTTCCTGAAGGCAGACTGGACTCAAGCTGAGACGTTACCCCCCCCCGCCACTCTCCGCAAGAGCTAAATTCCTCGGCGGTTAACGGTGTCCATGCACCTCACAAGCGTTCAGCATCCTGAGATCTGTAAAGCTGCAGGCCACAGACGGTTCCAATGTTCACGGCGCCAACAGAAACTTTTAGGGTTGTAACTTAGGCCTCAAATAAATTTCCCCACCAAAGGCCCTTTAGAGGGGCCTTTGGTGGGGGTATCAACCTGAGGTTCAAACTAAGAAGTTTTATAGAATGCCGAGCGCACCGCCATTGCTAGAAGGTAGGACACCGGCGCCACAGTCACAACGGTGACAAGGAGCTGAATGACTTCCGCGCGGAATTGGATCGCGGCAGTCCCTGGGGCGAGGTTGAGGGTGGTGAAGGTCGCGATTCCGGTAACCACCACCGCAGCGGCCCCGGACAGTGCGCCGGTGAGAATGGTGAAGCGCTTGTATTTAAAAGCGAGGAAGGCTGCCTCCATTGCTAGGGCGGTGACGAGGATTGTTGGCCAACTCAGCTGTTCAAAGCTTCCAACTAGCGCACGACGCAGAATGACGGTCATGACATAGCCCACGAAGGCCGCACCCGGTTTGCGGAGGGTCAGGGACGAGTAGAAAGCGCCTATGAAAAGAAAGCCAAATTGTCCTACAGCCCAAAAGACCCGCACTCCGTCCCCACCAGTGTGTGGTGGGTGAAGTGCGGGTCTTGGTTTCCCTTTTGGTGGCGAAGGACTAGGTCCTAAAAGGTGTAGTCCTCCTCCAGCGGGACGGAAGCGCCGGTGAACTCACCGAAGCCATCGTCGCCGTAGATGGAATCACCGTAGGTCGGGATGGAGTACGCAGCATTGCGTGCAGCCTCAGTCGGCTTCACGCTGATGTTGCGGTAGCGGGAAATACCCGTACCGGCCGGGATCAGCTTACCGATGATGACGTTCTCCTTCAGACCAATGAGCTGATCCGAGCGCTTGTTGATGGCGGCGTCGGTAAGCACGCGCGTGGTCTCCTGGAAGGAGGCAGCGGACAACCAGGACTCCGTAGCCAGCGAGGCCTTGGTAATACCCATGATCTCACTGCGCAGCTGAGCCGGCTGGCCACCCTCAGCGACCTGAGCGGCGTTAACCTGCTTGGCCTCAGAGAGGTCAATGAGGTTACCCGGCAGCAGGTCGGTGGTACCGGCGTCGATGACGGTACCGCGACGCAGCATCTGACGGATGATGATCTCGATGTGCTTGTCGTGGATGGCCACACCCTGTGCACGGTAGACGGCCTGGACTTCGTCGATGAGGTGCTTCTCCACACCACGGCGGCCGAGGACCTCCAGCACGTCGTGCGGGTCAGCCGCACCACGCATGAGGCGGTCACCGGTGCTGACGTGGTCACCGTCGCGCAGGGAGCGCTCAATCATCGCATCCGGGTTGGACTCCATCGGGCGGCGGACCTGAGCCAGGCCCTGGCGCTTCGACAGCTTCTCGTAAACGACGTTGTCGGAGCCATCATCCGGGGTGATGGTCAGGGTCCAGAAGTTGCCCTCATCCGACAGGGAGACGGTGCCGTCGACGGAGGCGATAGGAGCACGGTTCTTCGGGTTACGGGCCTCGAAGAGCTCCTGAACACGCGGCAGACCACCGGTAATATCGCCACCGACACCACCCTGGTGGAAGGTACGCATGGTCAGCTGGGTACCCGGCTCACCAATGGACTGCGCGGCCACGATGCCGACGGCTTCGCCGATATCGACCAGCTGGCCGGAGGCCATGGACTTGCCGTAGCACTTGGCACAGACACCGGCCGGGGTCTGGCAGGTCAGCACGGAGCGGACCTTGATTTCCAGAACACCAGCGTTGACGATCGTGCGGCTGAGTTCCTCAGTCAGGTCGGTGCCTGCCTCAGCGATGACCTCGCCGTTTTCATCCTTGACGTCGTTAGCCACGACGCGGCCGGAGGCGGAGGTCTCCCACAGCTCGTGCAGGTCGTAGGAGCCAGGGGCAACCTCGACGCCGAGCGGGACGCGCACGCCCTGGCGGGTGCCACAGTCCTCCTCGCGGACGATGACGTCCTGCGCCACGTCCACCAGACGACGGGTGAGGTAGCCGGAGTCAGCGGTACGCAGAGCGGTATCCGCCAGACCCTTACGGGAACCGTGCGAGTTGTTGAAGTACTCCAGAACCGACAGGCCCTCGCGGAAGGAGGTCTTAATCGGACGGGTGATGTAGTCACCCTTGGAGTTCACGACCATGCCCTTCATGCCGGCCAGGGTCCAGATCTGACGCATGTTACCGGCAGCACCGGACTTCACGATCATCGGAATCGGGTTGTCGTCGGGGTACATCTCCTCGACGGCGTTACCCACGGTGTCCGTGGCATCCTTCCACAGCTCCACCAGGCGGTCGTAGCGCTCGCGCTCGGTCAGGGCACCCTGCTCCCAGTACTTGCGCTCAATGCGCTCTGCTTCCTTCTCATAAGACTCGAGGACCTCGGTCTTGTTCGGCAGAACCAGAACGTCGTGCATGGTGATAGTCACGCCGGAACGGGTGGACCAGTAGAAGCCCGCGTCCTTCATCTTGTCCAGAACCTGGGCAACGGTAATCATCGGGTACTTCGCGGCGAGGTCATTAATGACGTCACCCAGCAGCATCTTGTTGCCAGCGCCGCCCTTACGGACCATGACGCCCTCAAGGTACGGGTAGTTCCACGGCAGCAGGTCATTGAACATGATGCGGCCCAGGGTGGTCTCAGCGAGCCAAGCCTGACCCTTCTGCCAACCATCCGGGAACTGCTCTGCCTCAATGTCTGATGGCGGACGCAGGTGAGAGATGCGCACCTTGATCGGGGCCTGCAGGCCCAGGACACCGCGGTCACGAGCCATGATGGCCTCCGCGTAGGAGGAGTACACGCCCTGCTCCGGACGGTCTTCGGTGGCGGGCTGGTAACGACCCTCACCGCCGATTTCGTCCTCGGCCTTGTCCATGGTGAGGTAGTACAGGCCGGTAACCATATCGAGGCGCGGCATAGCCAGCGGCTTACCGGAAGCCGGGGACAGAATGTTGTTGGAAGCCAACATCAGCACACGTGCCTCAGCCTGTGCCTCGGCGGACAGGGGCAGGTGGACTGCCATCTGGTCACCGTCGAAGTCAGCGTTGAAAGCCTCACAAGCCAACGGGTGCAGCTGAATGGCCTTACCCTCGACGAGCTTCGGCTCGAAGGCCTGGATACCCAGGCGGTGCAGGGTAGGTGCGCGGTTCAGCATCACCGGGTGCTCGGAAATGGCCTCTTCGAGGACGTCCCACACCTCGGAGCGCTGGCGCTCCACCATGCGCTTAGCCGACTTGATGTTTTGCGCGTAGTCGTTTTCCACCAGGCGCTTCATGACGAAGGGCTTGAAAAGCTCCAGTGCCATGAGCTTCGGCAGACCACACTCGTGCAGCTTGAGCTGCGGACCAACGATAATCACGGAACGGCCGGAGTAGTCCACGCGCTTACCCAGCAGGTTCTGGCGGAAGCGGCCCTGCTTACCCTTGAGCAGGTCAGACAGGGACTTCAGCGGGCGGTTACCCGGGCCGGTGACCGGACGGCCGCGACGGCCGTTGTCGAAGAGCGCGTCAACGGACTCCTGCAGCATGCGCTTCTCGTTGTTCACGATGATCTCGGGAGCACCGAGGTCGATCATGCGCTTGAGGCGGTTGTTGCGGTTGATCACGCGACGGTAGAGGTCGTTGAGGTCGGAGGTAGCGAAGCGGCCACCGTCCAGCTGCACCATCGGGCGCAGCTCCGGGGGAATCACCGGGATAGCATCCAGGACCATACCGGCCGGGTCATTGCCCGAGCGCAGGAAGGCTGCAACAACCTTCAGGCGCTTAAGGGCACGCATCTTCTTCTGGCCCTTGCCGTTGTTGATGATCTCCTTGAGCTCCTCGGCCTCAGCCTCGAGGTCGAAGTTGCGGATCAGGGTCTGGATAGCCTCTGCACCCATGCCGCCGGTGAAGTAATCCTCGTAGCGGTCAACCAGCTCTTCGTAGATGGTCTCATCGATGATCATCTGCTTCGGAGCCAGCTTGATGAAGGTGTTCCAGATTTCATCGAGGCGAGCAACCTCGCGCTCACCGCGCTCGCGGATGTGCTGCATCTCCTTGTCGGCAGCGTTCTGGACCTTGCGGCGGGCGTCGGCCTTAGCGCCGGCGGCCTCCAGCTCAGCCAGATCCTGCTCGAGCTTGGCAGCGCGCTCAGCGATCTCTGCCTCGACGTCATCCTCCACGTCCTTCTTCTCCAGCAGCATTTCTGCTTCCAGAGTGGACTGGTCATTGTGGCGAGCTTCCTCGTCCACGGAGGTGATGATGTTGGCGGCGAAGTAGATGATGCGCTCAAGGTCCTTCGGAGCCAGGTCCAGCAGGTAGCCCAGGCGGGAAGGAACGCCCTTGAAGTACCAGATGTGGGTAACCGGCGCGGCCAGCTCGATGTGGCCCATGCGCTCACGGCGCACCTTGGACTTGGTCACCTCGACGCCACAGCGCTCACAGATGATGCCCTTGTAGCGCACGCGCTTGTACTTACCGCAGGCACACTCCCAGTCACGGGTCGGGCCGAAGATGCGCTCACAGAAGAGGCCGTCCTTCTCCGGCTTGAGGGTGCGGTAGTTAATGGTTTCGGGTTTCTTGACCTCGCCCTTGGACCAGCGACGGATGTCCTCTGCGGTGGCCAGCCCGATGCGGAGCTCGTCGAAGAGATTTACGTCAAACACGTAATGTCTCCCTTTCATCCCCCGTCAGGGGGAAGTTGATGGCTTTGAATGTAGGTGGTGTTTCGTTATGCCCGCCGCTGTTGATAGGCGGCGGACCAAGAAGCTAGGCGATGTCTGCGTCGGAGCGCTCGTCGCGGGACAGGTTAATGCCCAGGGACGGAGCGCCGTCCATGTCGTCATCGTCGGAGCCGGACAGTTCCATCGGGGTGCCGTCGGTGGAGAGAACCTCCACGTTCAGGCAGAGGGACTGCAGCTCCTTGAGGAGGACCTTGAAGGACTCCGGAATACCCGGATCCGGGATGTTGTCACCCTTGACAATGGCCTCGTAGACCTTGACGCGGCCGACCACGTCATCGGACTTGATGGTCAACAGCTCCTGCAGGGTGTAGGCAGCGCCGTATGCCTGCATTGCCCACACCTCCATCTCACCGAAGCGCTGGCCGCCGAACTGTGCCTTACCACCCAGCGGCTGCTGGGTAATCATGGAGTACGGACCGGTGGAGCGGGCGTGAATCTTCTCGTCGACGAGGTGGTGCAGCTTGAGCATGTACATGTAACCGACGGAAACCGGGTACAGGTATGGCTCGCCGGAGCGGCCGTCGAAGAGGCGGGCCTTGCCGTGCTCATCCACCATGACGTCACCATCGCGGTTCGGCTTGGAGGAAGCCAGCAGGCGAGAGATCTCCTCGTTGGTGGCGCCGTCGAAGACCGGGGTTGCGGTGAGAGACTCCGGCGGGACGTCGTACAGCTCTTCCGGCAGGGTCTTGAGCAGCTCAGCGTTGGCCGGGTCCTCGGTGTCGATCTTCCAACCAGCGTGTGCCAGCCAGCCGAGGTGAACCTCGAGAACCTGGCCGATGTTCATACGACGCGGCACACCGTGGGTGTTGAGGATGATGTCCACCGGGGTGCCATCCTCCATGAAGGGCATGTCCTCCGGCGGGAGGATCTTGCCCACAACGCCCTTGTTGCCGTGGCGGCCAGCGAGCTTATCGCCGTCCTGGATCTTGCGCTTCTGAGCCACGTAAACGCGGATCATCTCGTTGACGCCCGGGGCCAGATCGTCATCATCCTCGCGGGAGAAGCGGGAGACGCCGATGACCTTACCGGTCTCACCGTGCGGCACCTTCATGGAGGTATCGCGCACCTCGCGGGCCTTCTCACCGAAGATGGCGCGCAGGAGGCGCTCCTCCGGGGTCAGCTCGGTCTCACCCTTCGGGGTGACCTTACCAACGAGGATATCGCCCGCGCGGACGTCAGCACCGATGCGGACGATGCCGCGCTCGTCGAGGTCACGCAGAACGTCATCGGAGACGTTCGGAATCTCGCGGGTGATCTCCTCCGGGCCCAGCTTGGTATCGCGAGCATCGATCTCGTGCTCCTCGATGTGGATCGAGGTGAGGATGTCTTCCTCCACGATGCGCTGGTTGAGGATGATGGCGTCCTCGTAGTTGTGGCCTTCCCACGGCATGAAGGCAACCAGCAGGTTGCGGCCGAGGGACATCTCACCGTTGTGGGTACCGGGGCCGTCGGCAAGCACCTGGCCTGCCTCCACGCGGTCACCCAGGGAGACCAGCGGAGTCTGGTTGTAGTTGGTGTTCTGGTTGGTTCGCTCGAACTTGCGCAGCATGTAGGTATCACGCTGGCCCTCATCATCCATGATGGTGATGAGGTCAGCGGTGACGTTCTCCACCACGCCCGCCTTCGGGGTGATGATGAGGTCACCGGCATCGTAGGCAGCGCGCTGCTCCATACCGGTGCCCACGTACGGGGCCTCGGAACGCACCAGCGGCACGGCCTGGCGCTGCATGTTCGCGCCCATGAGCGCACGGTTAGCATCGTCGTGCTCGAGGAACGGAATCATGGCGGTTGCCACGGAGACCATCTGGCGCGGGGACACGTCAACGTAGTCCACGCCGGAGGCGTCGGTCACACCGATATCGCCATCCTTGAGGCGGACCTCGATGCGGTCGCCGGTCAGGGTGCCGTCGGCATCCTTCTCAACCTCAGCCTGCGCGATAGCGAAGCGATCCTCTTCATCGGCGGTGAGGTACTCCACCTGGTCGGTGACCTTGCCGTCCACCACCTTGCGGTACGGGGTCTCGATGAAGCCGAAAGCGTTGACACGGGCGTAGGAAGCCAGCGAACCGATCAGGCCAATGTTCGGGCCTTCCGGCGTCTCAATCGGGCACATGCGGCCGTAGTGCGAAGCGTGAACGTCTCGCACCTCAATGCCGGCGCGTTCACGGGACAGACCGCCCGGGCCCAGCGCGGACAGGCGACGCTTGTGGGTCAGGCCGGACAGGGAGTTGTTCTGGTCCATGAACTGCGAGAGCTGGGAGGTACCGAAGAACTCGCGGATGGCAGCAGAAACCGGACGGACGTTGATCAGGGAAGTCGGGGTAATCGACTCGGCGTCCTGGGTGGTCATGCGCTCGCGGACGACGCGCTCCATGCGGGACAGGCCCACGCGGACCTGGTTCTGGATGAGCTCGCCGACGGTACGCAGACGACGGTTACCAAAGTGGTCGATGTCGTCGGTGTGGATGGAGATCATCTCACCGTTCGGGGCCTTCATCTCACGCTCGCCGGCGTGCAGGCGCACGAGGTACTCGAGGGTGACGGCGATGTCTTCCTCGGTCAGGGTCATCAGACCATCGTGGTCTCCGCCCAGGCCGAGCTTGCGGTTGACCTTGTAGCGGCCCACCTTGGCCAGGTCATAGCGCTTGGCGCGGAAGAAGGAGTTATCCAGCAGTGCCTGTGCGAGGTCACGCGTGGGCTGCTCGCCTGGGCGCTGCTTGCGGTAGATCTCCAGCAGAGCCTCATCGGTGTTGGCCACGCCATCGGACTCAAGGGTGGACATCATGAGCTCGGAGAAGCCGAAGCGCTCCTTGATCTGCTCTTCGCTCCACCCCAGGGCCTTGAGCAACACGGTGACCGGCTGGCGGCGCTTGCGGTCGATACGAACGCCGACGGTGTCGCGCTTGTCGACGTCAAACTCCAACCATGCACCGCGGGAAGGAATCACCTTCACGGAGTGCAGCGGGCGCTCGGTGGACTTGTCGATGGTCTGGTCGAAGTAGACACCCGGGGAACGCACGAGCTGCGAAACGATAACGCGCTCGGTGCCGTTGACGATGAAGGTGCCCTTATCGGTCATCATCGGGAAATCGCCGATGAAGACGGTCTGGGACTTAATCTCCTGGGTGTCGTTATTGATGAATTCTGCGGTGACATACAGTGGCGCCGAGTAGTTGATGTCCTTCTCTTTGCACTCGTCCACGGTGTTCTTCACCGGCTCGAAGCGAGGCTCCGACAGGGACAGGGACATGTTGCCCGAGTAATCCTGGATCGGAGAAAGCTCCTCGAGGATATCCTCAAGGCCGCTCGTCACGCGTGCGTCTTCGCCGCGCTCTGCCTGCTCGCGCTCGCGCCACTCGGGGGTGCCGATGAGCCACGCGTAAGAATCGAGTTGTAGATCGAGGAGGCCCGGGACAGCGATAGGCTCGCTGATTTTAGCGAAGGAGTATCGCTTCGGGGCTCCAGGGATGTTGGCCACTGACTTGGTCTGGCGGGAGACTGCCAAGATGGGTCCTTCCAGTACCTCTGGCGGATTGCGGCCCCACCCTGGCCGGTGAGGTGCAAAACCGCTGGTAGATTTAGCATTCGGTCTGCTGTGGAATGACTGGGTTTAGAATGCACAAAATCACCTTGTCAAGTCGGTTTTACCATCACCGCTCGAAAGGCTAAATGTGCACTAAAGATCCAGATTCCAGCGCAACGAAATAGCCTATAGCATAATGGCAGCCTTGTAAAGGCGAAACGTGCCGTCGGCGTGTCGCTGCGGAGATTCGCACGCGCGGCTAGCGAGAGTGACGGCTGGCGGGACGGCGGAAAGCGCCCAGCGCTCCGAGCAGCACCAGAAGGGCGCCGATGCCGACGCCACCCCAGCGCACCCACTGCCCCACAGCACTCCGCGGGAAGCGCTCTGCTTGCTGGAGCAGCTCCGCGCGGGATTCCTCATCAGTGGCACCGTTGAAGGCGAACTGCACCTCGCGCTCGTTGCCCTCGCGGTCGGCCCAGTAGTCCTTGATATCGACGTCCATGCCCACGACGAGTCCGGTGGCTTGGTCTACAAAGAGGTCCCGTGTTGCGGCGTGGAAGAGGTAGCCCTGCTCGGTGGATCCATCCTCGTTGCTCAGCGTGGTAGTCGTGTTCCCAGCATAAAGGGTAGCCACATTGGTGGGCTCAACCTCCTGGTGGTAGCGGTAGACCGTGCGGCCATCGATGTCGAGGGATTCCTCAAAGACGGCATCCGCTGCCTTGCGCAACACTGGGTCAAAGACCGGGTAGGTGGTCTGCTCGGCATTGGCGGGCAGCTTCAGCCAATAGCCCTCAACGGGCACCTCCGCCGTGGGCGAGCCCATGGTGTGGGAGAGCGCCGCCGGGCCCGTGGCCTCACCGCTGAGGCGGTCGACGGGATAGTTCCACACGCGCGCAAAGCTCAAGTCCTCCACGTTGCCCGTGCCACCGCGGATGGCGGACTCCCCCACCCGCAGCGTTGCGGTGTCCTTGTCCGCCGGGTCCTGGATGTCCAGGTTGAGCTGATAGGTCATCGGCCCCTCGTACTGCGAGGCGCCCTCTGCAGACAGTGCTTGCCCAGTGGCACTCTCATCCTGCATCGTCCACGTGGTGTCCTTGATATCCAGCGGCAGGCGCGGGCTAAAGCTCAAGAAGCTCGACGCCGCCAGGCCAGCTGCGATCAGCGCAACGCCGAGGCCGAGCAGGAGGACGGAGAAGATACGGGACTTGGGCAGCATGGTGGCTTATCCTACCGACTCGTTTGTTCAAAACACATTTCCCTGGAGGGTGCGTTACAGATTTATGGGGCGCTGCGGGGCGACCCTTACCTCGCATTGAGCGCAAGTTATCTGTTTCTATGAGTGAGAGTCGGCTTCTTCTTTGTGATTCCACGGGACGATGGCGCTGACATCCGTAGTCTGGCGAGCTTTCCACAGATCGTATTCCTCTTGAAGTCCGAGCCAGAACTCCGCGGAATTCCCAAAGTAGGCCGACAAACGCAAAGCCATATCAGCACTGATACCGAGCGTACCGCGGGTGATTTTGGAAACTTGAGAGCGAGTAGTGCCAATGTCGTTGGCCAGGCGATACTGGGTGATACCGCAGGGTTTGAGGAATTCTAGGAGAAGAATTTCTCCAGGATGCGGAACGGGAACAACATCAACATGAGTATGCGCGTCAGTGGTAGTCGATAAAGTCAACGTCAACAGCTCCTTCGGGTGTCCACTTGAATATGATGCGCCACTGCGAGTTGACGCGAATTGAGTAGTAACCACCAAGGTCACCCTTGAGCCGCTCCAACCGGTTTGCTGGTGGAATCCGAAGGTCCGTGACATTTACAGACCGCCCAATCATAAGTAACTTGCGGCGCACTACCGAGCGCAATTCCGATGGAATATATCGCGGCGGCACACCATCCTGATGGAACCGCTCGAGACTTCTACGCCGAAATTGCACACTCCAATAGTGTCTCTTTTTGACCCTAGTATCAAGACTTGACACGAAATGTTTAGAATCCGCCGGGCCATCGGGGTTCCGGCAAAACGGGAACAACCCCGCACCGCGTACAAGCGGAACGGGGTTGTTGGCGCGCAGCGAGTGTGCTGCGCGGGAAAGCTGAGTAATTCAGGTGAATTACTTGAGCTCGACGGAAGCGCCAGCCTCTTCGAGCTTAGCCTTAGCAGCCTCAGCGTCGTCCTTGGAAGCACCCTCGAGGATAGCCTTCGGAGCACCCTCAACGAGCTCCTTAGCTTCCTTCAGGCCCAGGCCGGAGACGATCTCGCGGACAGCCTTAATAACGCCGATCTTCTTAGCGCCAGCGTCGGTCAGAACGACGTCGAACTCGGTCTTCTCTTCCTCAGCGGCACCGCCGGCAGCCGGGGCACCAGCAGCAACAGCAGCAACCGGAGCGGCGGCCTCAACGTCGAAGACCTCCTCGAACTCCTTAACGAACTCGGAGAGCTCGATGAGGGTCATTTCCTTGAAAGCTTCAATGAGCTCGTCCTTGGTGAGCTTAGCCATGATTGGCATCCTTTCTCATTGTTCCTGGCCGCGCTAGGCAGCCAGATAAGTGTGTGTGTGTTTAAGTTGTGCGCCTGTAAGTGGCGTCTTAAGCTTCCGCAGCCTTCTTGTCCTGCAGGGCCGCAGCGGTGCGGACCATCTTGGTTGCAGGAGCGTTGAATACGGCGGCAGCCTTTGCCATAGAACCCTTCATGGCGCCAGCCAGCTTTGCGAGGGTGGTCTCGCGGTTGTCCAGCTTGGCGATGGCCTCAACCTGGTCGGCAGACAGAGCGTTGCCGTCCATGTAGCCACCCTTGATAACGAGTGCCTTGTTGTCATCAGCAAACTTGGTGATGACCTTCGCAGCATCCACTGCCTCACCCTTGATGAACGCAATAGCGGTCGGGCCAGTCAGGTGCTCGTCAAGACCCTCGATGCCAGCTTCGTTGGCAGCGATCTTGAAAAGGGTGTTCTTGGCGACGGAGTACTCAACGTCAAAGCCGAGGTTGGTACGCAGCTCCTGGAGCTGACCCACGGTCAGGCCACGGTACTCGGTAAGCACGATGGAGTTTGCACCCTCGAGCTTCTCCTTCAGTGCCGCCAGGTCTGCGGTGTTCTTCGGGTTTGCCATTTTCTACTTCGCCTCCTTTCGAAACATCTCTTGTGTTTTCCGCCGGGGCCTTCCCTACTCCGCTTGCCCGATGGACAACCGAAATAACAAAAGCCCCGTGCAAGAGCACAGGGCGCGCGCGGAAATCCGCGCTCATTCGCAAAGTGTCTCCTGCGTGGGCCGCCCTCTAGGATGAGGAGCCTTCGATCCGGATATCCGGATGACCGACGGTCTTCGGTGAACTTTGACGCGGCCTCAGCGGGCCGTTCAAACTTCGCTAGGTACTTTACAACCCGACCTGCCACAACTCCAAATCGCTTCTCGAAATTCTCTCTCCTGAGAGCTGTCCACTCGGGTTCCTCGATGAGGATTGTTACTCACCGAGCACCCCACGCGGCACGATAACCGGAGAGTCACCTCGCGGGTCATCCCAGATTTCCACGTCGATGCCATACGCGGCTGCCAGCACTTCTTTTGTCAACGCCTGGCGGGGAGTTCCCTGCGCGATGATCTCGCCGTTGTTCATGACCACCATGGTGTCGGAGTACTGACCGGCCAACATGAGATCGTGCAACACGACGACGACTGTCTTCCCCGAGTCGGCTTGTTTGCGCACGAGCTGCAAAACGCTCATGGCGTGGGCTGGGTCGAGGAAGGTTGTGGGTTCGTCGAGAAGCAGCACTGGCGTGTCCTGCGCCAAGGCCAGCGCGAGCCAGACCCGCTGGCGCTGGCCGCCCGAGAGCGCCGCGATGTCACGGTCGATGAAGTCCGTAATGCCCGTCTCCACGCAGGCCTGCGCGATGATGTCGCGGTCCTTCGCGGACAGTCCCCGCCCGCGGCCCAGGTGCGGGTAGCGGCCGCGCGCGACGAGCTCGCCCACACGCAGGCCATCCGGCGCCGTCGGCTGCTGCGGAAGGAGTGCAACGTGGGCAGCTGCTTCCTTCGGGCTCATGTCGTGCACGTCTAGCTCGCCGATGTGCACGCGCCCCAGCCGCGGGCGAAGAATCTTGGACAAGGTCTTTAGCAACGTGGACTTACCGCAGCCATTAGGGCCAATAAGCGTGGTGATTTCACCCGGGCGAGCCACCAGTTCAACGCCGGACAGGATGTCTTCCCCGTCCTTATAGCCGGCATGAATACCGGTAGCTGTAATTTCTCTGTCTTTCACAAGCTTTTTATCCTCTCCGCCGTGCGGCGTTCCACACCAAGATGACTAGGGCACAACCTCCGATGATGGAGGAGACAGCGCCTACGGGAGCGTCCATCGGCAGCATTCCAGCAATGACAGCGCACACACTCAACAAGGCGGCGCCGGCAGCGCAGGAGACTAGGGGCACCGGCGTGGGCGTTCGGGCAACAATGCGCCCCACATGCGGGGCCAGGAGCGCGATGAAACCAATGGGGCCGGCCACGGATACGGTCACCGCGCAGATGCCCGTAGCTGCGACCAGCAGCAGCGCCCGTGTTCGCGTGATGTTAACCCCGAGGGAAAGGGCCGAGAGATCATCATGCGCAAGAAGCGGCAACTCCCGAGCACACCACAGGCCAAGCACCACAAAAGGAGTCAACCCCACGAGCAAAGGAAGAATGACTTCCATCCGCACGAAGCCCGTGGTTCCCGCCAGCCACAGCTGGGATTGCGCCGCGCGAAGGAGCTCGGCTGCGCGCAAGAGATACGCCACCAGCGCTTGAAACAGCAGGGAGAGCGCGATTCCGACGATGACGATGCGGTTGCTCGTGCCGATTCCCCCAAGTGCCACCAGCAGGATGGCTGCTAGCACGGCACCCAACAGCGCGAGTCCGGCCCTCCACCAGAACATGGAGAGCCCGTCGGCAAGCAGCGGCCGGGAGAATACCGTTCCGAGGACCACCATGACGGACGCGCCACCAGTCACGCCAAGAATGTCAGGCGAGGCCAGCGGATTGCGTGACATTGACTGCGTCCACGATCCCGCCAGCCCGAGCGCGGCACCCACGATGAGGGTCGCTAGAGCTACCGGCATGCGAAGGTCCCAGACAACGCGGATTTCGCTTCGGCTTCCGCCGCCGTTGAGAATCTCCAGGACCCGCCCCGGGCTCAAGGCCACAGGCCCCTGACCCAAAAGGAGGACATAGGAGCTTGCTGCGACCAGAACAAAGAAGCAGGTCGCTGCCCATATCCATGTCCGGCGCTGCCGCTCTTGGGAACGCAGTTGCTTGGCGACGTCCCCCTTCTGCAACCCCCTCATAGCTTGTGCTCCCCACGGTGTACGGCCCAGATGAGAAATGGTGCGCCCACAAAGGCCAAGACGATGGACATCTCCAGCTCAGAGGGACCCGCGATGAGGCGGCCCAGAATATCTGCAGCGAGTACGGAGCAACCACCGAGCAATGCGGCAGGAGCAATCATCGCGGTAACTTCTGGCCCCGTGAACCGCCGCAGCAGGTGGGGGATGGCGAATCCGACGAAAGCAATGGGCCCCGTCGCCGCGGTAGCGCATCCTGCTAGGACAACGATGCTCAAGACAGCACCGCGCCGCGCCAGCGTGGGAGAGCCGCCTAGGGCAACCGAGGATTCCTCCCCCATTGCCAGAAGATCGAGCGGGCGCGCGACACGTGCGGCGATGATAAACCCGATGAGCAATCCGGCACCTGCGATGGCGACATCCTCTGGGCCGCGCCCGAACGTGGAGCCAATGGTCCACCGGCGCATGCTGTCGAGAACATCCGTGGAGTACAGGCCGATCAGCATGGCGCCAGAGCTCAAGGCGGCAGCAACGCCTGCGCCGACTAGAACCAGCGTCAGGGGATCCTGAAACCTGCGGGACACGCCCAGCACTAATGCCGTGGCTAAGCCAGCGCCGAGGAGGGCGAGCGCGGTCCGCATTCCGGTTGAGGTGGCGACACCTAGCGCCGTCCCGAGGGCAACCAGGAACGAAGCTCCCGCGGTGATACCGATGAAGCCCGGATCGGCCAGGGGGTTCCTAGTCCAAGACTGGGCGATTACACCCGATACCGCGATGGCCGCACCAGCAAAGTAGGCCACGAACGTGCGGGGGATACGCAAATCCCACACGATGTTCTCGATATCTGCTTCGCCTCCGCGGAGGAGCGCAGACAACAGATCCGGCAACGGAATAGCCCTCGAGCCTACCGCCAATGAGCACAGCAAAAGGAGGAAGGTCGACACAACTAGGGCCGTGGTGAGCAGTGCGCGGCTTCTCCCCCGCGAATCCAATGCGGCTGCCTCACCGCCGTGGCGCGCACCCGCAGCACCGTGGATAGCCTCAGCCTTCCTCGGTAATGCGAGCACTTAAAGCTTCTCTTCGAACTTGTCGACGGCCCACGGAATAGTCAGCGGGTTCGGCATGCTCATCGCATTGCCGGTGTCCGTGTCCAGGTAGCGAACACGGCCATCCTTGACCACGTCGAGGCCCTGGAACGTGGAATCCTTCTTGAATTCATCGGCCGCGCCGTTGTAATCCAAGACGAACAGGAAGTCCACGTTGTTGAGCTGGGAGTAGTTTTCCGGGGCATAGTCCACGAAGAAGCTGGAGCCATCACCCTGCAGTTCCTGCGGAATGTCAAAGCCGAGGTTCTCAATGAACTGGCCGCGGCCGTCTTCTGCTGTGTAGAGGCCCAGCTTCCCGTCATAGGGCATGACGATGGCTGCACGCTTGCCCTGCAGCTCCGGGTGGGAGTCCTTGAACTGCTCAAAGGCGTCCTCCGCTTGGTCAATGAGCTTCTCCCCCTCCTCTTCCTTATCCACGGCAGAGGCGATGGTCTTAACTTGCTCCTCCCAGGGAATCTGCCAGTCTTCGAAACCTTCGGGCTTCACGGTCAGCGGGGCGATATCCTCGAGGGATTTCTTCGCCTCCTGATCCACAGCTTGGTTCACGGCGATGATCTGCGTGGGATCCGAGGCCGTGACCTGTTCAAGAACCTCTGCCGTGAAACCGGAAGCGGTGTTATAAATCACCTCGGGCTGGGCGTCACCCAAAAGTTCCTTCGCCCATGGGCCAACGCCGGAGCCATCACCGTCGCCTTGCGAACCCCAGGGTGCTACGGCAACCGGAGTGATTCCGAGTGCCAGCACGGTATCGGCATCACCGAGCCCCAGGCTGGCAACGCGTACCTCCTCAGCACTGTCCGCACCCGCGCTGTCCTCGCCACTTCCGCGCGAGCACCCCGCTAAAGCAACCGCTGCCGCTGAGACAATAGCGAGCATTGCTTTCGCGCGCCGGTTGATAGCAACCATGGAATGAACCTTTCCTTCACAGGGAAGCGGCACGCACATTAACGCGCCCCCTAACTTATTTGAGGCTAGCCTAACCTGAGCGTTATGATGGTTTCAAATTTGGCCTCTACCTAGGATCAATTCCCTTGACGCATCACCGCCTACTGCCCGTAACCCTCACCGGGAACACCCGCCTCAAGCCGCGACTGCACCGTTTAACTTTTCACTCGCCGGCTTTTAGGGACTACCCCTTAGCCGGGCCTGACGAGTATTTTGGGCTCCTCATGCCCCAAGACGAGCAGGATTTTTCGCCCTTCGCGGTCGACGATGCCAATGTTCGCGCCGCCGTCACCCGATTGCCCGACGACATTCGCCCAGCATTGCGCTGGTACACCATTCGCAAGCTCAACCAAGAAGCGTGCACCATCGATGTCGACGTGGTGACCCATGGCGATAATGGCCCGGGTTCACACTGGATCCTCAATGCCCAACCCGGGGATACCGCCGGAATATATACCGGGCAAGCACTGTGGCAGGCCCCTAGGAAGTCACAACTGTTACTCGCGGATGCCTCTGCTCTACCGGCACTGTGGCACATCCTCGAGCACTACGAAGCCTTCTCACCGGAAATCTTGGATGCAGTCGACGTCGTTGCCATGATCACAGACGACGATGAAGTTGAAGACGGCTTGGAGGAGACGTGGCGCGGCAAGGTCCGCTCACTCACCATGGTCCTGGCTCCACACGACGAACACTGCACACGCGCCAGACAACTTCTCGGCTCCCGCTTCACCCCCGATACCGCACCAGATTCGGTATGGGTTGCCGGTGAAGGGGATCTCGCAAAAGCTGTGCGCTCATTAGCCGTGCATGACTGGGGCGTTCCGCGCGAAGAGGTCATCTGGTCCGTGTACTGGATGAAAGGGAGGCCGCGGCCTTAGCGCAGTCTTCACCTCTAGAGCCTGCTGCCTGGGGTACAGGGACCAAAGCAATGGCACCTTATGCAAAGGAGTGCATGCATTCACCTGGGCTTATCTCGATTCAGCGCTGCATATGGTGTCTTTAGTCTGGTCCCCCTTCCCCTCCTCCAGTCACGTGCCTCAGGTGCGCTGGGGGTTAAAGCCACCTGGGGCTAAAGTCTCCGCACACAGTACAACGCGGGTCCCAGTAAAATCTGGGACCCGCGTTGTAAGGGGTCTTGTCTATCAGGCGGTTTCTCACGCCGCCCGCCCTGCAAGACTCAGGGTGTTCTCTCTATCTCTCATGCGCCTCTCTCAAACGCACAAGATTATTATGCGGCATGTTCCTTGTAATCCCATACCACCAACCTGCCAATTGCCTGTTAGTGAGAAAAGTGCCGTTACCCTACACAAATCCAGCACTAGACACGGGAAAAGCCGCAGGCAGAGGTCTACCATGGGGCTAATGATGAACCCACGGATTCATTCTCAAGCCCAACCACCTATTGGCCATACCCCGCTGATGCGCGTGGACGCCATTAATCCCCGTACCGATGTGCACCTCTATCTCAAGCTAGAGCAATTCAACCTGGGCGGATCCGCCAAGGACCGCACCGCACGCGCACTCATCCAAGCCGCGCTTGACGCCGGCGACATAGGCCCCGGATCCACCCTGGTGGAGTCTTCCTCGGGCAACCTCGGCATGGCACTGGCCCGCCAGGCCCCACTTGCGGGTATGAAATTCCACTGCGTGGTCGATCCGCGCGTCAATTCCTCCACCGTGGCCACGATGCGGGCCTACGGCGCCCACGTAGAATTGCTGGATCACCCGGACCCGGAAACCGGCGATTGGCTCACCGCTCGCCGCACCCGCGTGGCCGAGCTTCTAGAAGAGATCCCCAATTCTTTCAATCTCAACCAGTACTCCAACGAGGCCGCCTTTTACGCCCACGCCGAAGGCACGATGACGGAAATCGTGGACCAGCTCGGACAGGCACCCACCCACTTGCTCGTCGCTATGAGCACCACCGGTACTCTCGGCGGCTGCGTGCGAAAGCTCACTGAGCTTGGCGCGGATACGGAGACCATCGGTGTCGATGCCGAAGGCTCCGTGTTGTTTGGGGGCCAGCGCGGCACCCGCATGCTGCCGGGCTATGGTGCTGGCATTGTCACCGATCTATCCACCAAATTCTCACCGTCCTCAGTAGAGCGTGTGCCCGATCTGGATGCCATTGTGGCAGCCCGTCGCCTCGCCCAGGCCGAAGGCCTTCTGCCTGGGGCCTCCGGTGGCGCGGTTATCGCGGCATTCCAGCGTCTCGCGCCTACCCTTCCGGCCGGTGCAGAGGTCGTCGCCGTACTCCACGACGGTGGCCAGCCTTACCTCGATACCATCTACAACGATTCCTGGGTCTGCGAGCACTTCGATATCTCTCCTCCCGAGCTCGCCGCGCGCGTCGAAGGGGATTCAGAGTGAGCCAGCAGGAACCTTCCCGCCGCATCGCCATCATCGGCGGCGGCCCACGCGGGCTGTGGGCTGTAGAAGAGCTCATCGAGCGTGCCCGCATCCCCGTGGATATCACCGTCTTTGATCCCTACCCCGCCGGCGCCGGCGCGGTGTATCGCCCGCAGCAGCCGCCGCAATGGCGCCTTAACGTCAATTGCGCCATCGTCACCACCGCACACGATAGCTTCAACGCTTGGCGTACCCGCCGCGGGGAATCCACCACCGATGCCTTCCCGCCGCGCGCGCAGGTGGGGCAATTCCTGGCCGATACGTGGGCTGCTGCCCTGCACCGCGCCCCGCAGCACGTGCGCATTCGACACCTACCCCAGCGTGTGCGTTCGGTGTCTACCGCTGACGACGGGTTCATCGTCGATGGCTCGCCCTTCGACGAAGTCCTCGTCTGCACCGGCCACGATCACCTCCACCCCGGTGCCTTAGTTCACGAGCCTTCCCGCGTTCCGATCACCGGACTCTACTTCGGCGCCGATTTGCCCAGTGCCCCGCGACGGATTGGGGTGCGCGGTGCTGCCTTGAGCTTCATCGATGTCTGCCTGCTGTACGGCGATACCGCCGAGCTCATCTTCCCGGTGAGCCGCAGCGGGCGTTTCATGGAGGTCAAGCCCGCGCCGGGCACGCCGCAGCCCGAGATCCCGGCTAATGTAAGGCGCGCCTGTGCCGGCGTGCACAATGCCGATGATTTGCGCGACATCCTCCTGGCGGCCGCCGGATCGATGGGTGAGTTTTCCACCGGGGACCTCGCTGCAGTGCTCGACGGCCACGACTTTTCCGGCGATGCCGTCGCGGAGCTGGATGCCTCCCTCCGCGCCGCCGAGGGCACCGGGCCGCTTACCCCGGCTGCGGCTGTAGGCGCGGCGTTTCGGGGGCTCTTTCAAGAATGCGTTGAATGGCATAAGACTCATGGCGCCATGCCCGGCTTCCGTGAGCTCTCGCGCACCCTCGAGCGCGTGGCCTTTGGCCCACCACCGGTCACCGCGCGGCACCTGCTCGAGCTCATCCGCACAGGCGTGGTAGATACCCGCTACCTCGCCGCCCCGGACCAGATAGACCACTGGCGCGAGCAGGGTGGCATTGATCTGCTTATCGATGCCACCGTAGCTCCCCAAGCCATCCCCACCCCTTTCCACGATGTCCCCGGCGTCGTGGAAATCGGCCGCATGAATGAGCTTGAGCTTCCCGGCCATGACTCGTTGAACCGTTCCGTGCACGATGACATCCCCCGTTGGGCGGAGAAAGTAGTAAACCCATGACCAACCACACCACCCCGTTACCCGTTCATGGCACCGTTGCGCTGCGCGCGCGGTGGGAAGAGTGGATGACGGAATTGGTGGGCGACCCACAGCAAGTTTCCCGCCTTACCTCCGAGTATGGCTCGCCCGTTAATGTGCTCAACCCCGCGCCGCTGCGCCGCAACGCCCAAGAGCTCCTCGATGCCGGCGCCTCTCATGGCGTGGACACCCAGGTATTTTTCGCTCGCAAGGCCAATAAAGCCTTGTGCTTCGTCGATGCCGCCCGCGAGGCTGGTCTGGGCGTGGACGTCGCCAGTGAAAATGAGCTGCGCCAAGTGCTTAACCGTGGAGTCGCGCCCGAACGGATTATCCTCAGCGCGGCTATTAAGACCGACGCGTTGCTGCGCCTAGCTATCGACCGCGGAGTCACCATTTCCTGCGATTCGCGAGCGGAAGCCGAGCGCATCGCTGCCCTTGCCAAGGCCCTCAACCACACCGCGCATGTCGCACCGCGCCTTGCCCCCAACCCGGATAACCTACCGCCGACGCGCTTCGGTGAGCTCCTTCACGCATGGCAAAGCCACGCGTGGCCCGAAACCATCCACGCTGACGGCGTTCACGTACACCTGCATGGTTATAGCGAATCGGACCGCCGCACCGCACTCGCGGAGGCCATCGCCCTCATCGAGCACCTCCGCTTAGTTGGCCAGCCTGCTTCCTTCATCGATATCGGCGGCGGTGTTCCCATGAGCTACCTCGAATCCCGCGAGCAATGGGAGTATTACCAGCAGCGCATCGCAGCCCAGCGCGCCGGCACCGGTGAGCCTTTCACCTGGAAGTTCGACCCGCTCTCAAATACCTACCCCTTCTGGCAAACACCCACCCGCGGCCAGTGGTTAGACCAACTTCTTTCTGGTGAGGTAGCCGGGTTTGGACCTGCCGGCCGTGCCTTGAGCGAGCGGAATATTTCTCTTCATTTGGAGCCAGGGCGCAGCCTGCTCGATGGCTGCGGCATCATTCTCGCTGAGGTCAGCTTCCTCAAAGAGCGCTCCGACGGCCTACCTCTCATCGGCGTCGCCATGAACCGCACCCAGTGCCGTACCGCGGCGGATGACATTTTGCTCGACCCGCTCCTCGTGCCCACTGCCGGAGACCGCGGTGCGGTGGGCCGGGAACCGCGCACCGGGTTCGTGGTGGGGGCCTATTGCATCGAAGATGAAGTCATCCTGCGCCGCGAGCTCGATTTCCCAGAGGGCATAGCGGTGGGCGATACCCTCGCTATCCCCAACACCGCCGGTTACTTCATGCATATTTTGGAATCTGCCTCTCACCAGATTCCGTTAGCACGCAATGTCTACCTGGACGCAGACAGCCGGGGCTGGGAGCCAGACGATATCGACGCTTAACAATCCCCGCCGCTATCTGCACGGGACTGGCAGGCATAGGAAAAGGGCTCCGAGGGTAAACCTCGAAGCCCTGTGCCATTTAGCGCGATGCGCTCGACCGATTTACTCGGTGTAGTTCTTCTCCACGGAAGCGTCGACCGGGATGCCCGGGCCGGAGGTGGTGGAGATGGTGATCTTCTTGGCGTAGATGCCCTTAGCGGAGGACGGCTTCAGGCGAATGATCTCGTCGTACAGCGCGCCGTAGTTCTCAGCCAGCTTCTCAGCGTCGAAGGAAGCCTTGCCGATGATGGCGTGCAGGTTGGAAGCCTTGTCAACGCGGAAGGAAATCTTACCGCCCTTGACGTCAGCAACAGCCTTGGTCACGTCAGCGGTCACGGTGCCGGTCTTCGGGTTCGGCATGAGACCACGCGGGCCCAGCACGCGGGCAACGCGGCCAACCTTGGCCATCTGGTCCGGGGTAGCGATAGCAACGTCGAAGTCGATCTTGCCCTCGTTGATAGCAGCGATCAGCTCTTCGGTGCCCACGATGTCGGCGCCAGCAGCCTTCGCAGCCTCAGCGTTGTCGCCCTCAGCGAAGACAGCCACGCGGACGTCCTTACCGGTGCCGTGGGGCAGGGAGACGGTGCCGCGAACCAGCTGGTCAGCCTTACGCGGGTCAACGCCGAGACGGAAGACAACATCAACGGTGGCGTCGAAGTTCTTGGAGGAGGTCTCCTTGGCCAGCTTGGCGGCCTCGATCGGACGGTACAGGCGGGAGCGGTCTACCAGCTCAGCGGCAGCCTTGTATGCCTTGGACTTGGTGCTCATAAGTGCAATTCCTTTTCTTGGATTGATGTGGTGTTAGCGGGCCGAAGCTGGCCCTGCCACGCGCGATACAGAACGTATCGCGCATTAAATCGAATTTTTACTTAGCCGGGACGCCGTCAACGGTGATGCCCATGGAGCGAGCGGTACCAGCAATGATGCGGGCGCCGTTCTCGATGTCACGAGCGTTGAGGTCCTCAAACTTGGTCTGTGCAATCTCCTTGCACTGATCCCAGGTCACGGAGCCAACCTTGTCGGTGTGCGGAACGCCGGAGCCCTTCTTGATGCCAGCGGCCTTGAGCAGGAGCTTAGCTGCCGGCGGGGTCTTCAGCTTGAAGTCGAAGGAGCGGTCCTCGTACACGGTGATTTCCACCGGAACGACGTTGCCGCGCTGGGACTCGGTCGCAGCGTTGTAAGCCTTGCAGAACTCCATGATGTTGACGCCGTGGGCACCGAGTGCCGGGCCGACCGGCGGAGCCGGGTTAGCAGCGCCTGCCTCGATCTGGAGCTTGATCAGGCCAGTGACCTTCTTCTTGGGAGCCATCGAATTACCTCTTTCCTGTGGTACCGGAGTGCCGCCACGATGAATAACAGCGCCCCGTCCGGATGCTCACGCATTGTGGGCCACCGGAGGATGAACGTTTCAAGATGCGCAAAAGCGCACGGCGTTCAAGTCTAGAACACCGTGCGCCCAGCTCAAAATCGCTTTTTAGGAGATGCGCTCGATCTCCGTCGGGGACAGCTCCACCGGGGTCTCGCGGCCGAAGATGGACACCAGGCCCTGCATCTTGCCGGTCTCTGGGTCGATCTCGGAGATGGTGGCGGAGACGGAAGCCAGCGGGCCAGACAGGATGGTGACGGCCTCGCCCACCTCGAAGTCGTGCGCGTAGGCCTTGGCGGCCTCCTTCTCCGGCATGGCCACAACCTGCTCGCCCTCGGAGTCTGCTGCGGAGTCCTCCGGAGAGACCGTCGGATCGTTCGGCATGAGGAACTTAGCAACGTCGCGGATCTTCACCGGGGTCGCGTTGCCCTCATTGCCCACGAAGGAGGTCACGCCCGGGGTATCGCGGACGACGGACCAGGCGGCGTCGTTAAGCTCCATGCGCACCAGCACGTAGCCCGGCAGCAGCTTGCGCTTGACTACCTTCTTCTTGCCGTCCTTCTTTTCAATGGCCTGCTCGACCGGCACAACGACCTCAAAGATGGAATCCTCCACCTCGAGGGTCTGGGCGCGCATGTCGAGGTTGGTCTTCACCTTGTTCTCATAACCGGAGTAGCACTGGATGATGTACCACTGGCCCGGCTGCTTCTTCAGCTCGCGGGTAAAGGCGCGCAGGCGGGACTTGTACTCGGCGTCTGCGGCAGCGGCGGCGTCTGCCTCAGCGCTTGCCGACGCCTCCCCTGCACCCTCGCCTTCAGCCTCATCCGTGACGCCACCGAGAGCAGCCTCAGCGGCCTTGGTAGCAGCTTCCTTTTCGGCAGCTTCCTTCTCCTCAGCGGACAGTTCCTCCTGCGGCTGCTGGGATTCCTCAGTAGCCTCGACCGCTTCGGCGGCCTGTTCCTGGACGTTATCGATCATGGCCTGCTCGAGGGAGGTGCCAGTGTTTTCTTCGCTCATTGTCTGCTACTCCAAATTGGTGTTCATTCTTCCAGTCCCCCACCAGGGTACTCGGCGGGACTAGGGCAAAAAGTATCCCGCCGTTTCCCCTAGTCGAGCTAGCGGGAAGGCGGCGGGATGAAAGTATGAAATTAGTGTACTAAGGCGCGAGGATTGCTTCAACTCCGAGGCCGGTCAGCGTGTCCACACCCCACACCAGAGCGGTGAGGACGATAAGAAAGGCGAAGGTCACCAGAACGTACTGAAGCATTTCCTTGCCGGTAGGCCACACGACCTTCTTCATCTCAGAGACGACTTCACCCGGGAAGGAGCCGACGGATCCGCCGAAAGAATCTTCCTTCTTATCCTCGACGCGCACGACGCGCTTGTCGGTGTAGGAATCAGTAGAGGTGGTCGCTGCGCCAGAGAGCTGACGCTTGCCGGTTGGGCGCGGAGCCCCGGTGCTCGGCTGCTTTTCCTCGCTCACGGCGATTCCCTCCTTGGAAGTGATGTGGCAGGGGCGACAGGACTCGAACCTGCAACCTACGGTTTTGGAGACCGTTGCGCTACCAATTGCGCCACGCCCCTCTGCGTGCCCTTTTGGGACAACGCACAACCCTACCAGAACGGTGATTCCCCATGGAAACCACGTGCCGTATAAGGCTGGGAGTCGGTAGTGAAAAAGCGCCCGTATGCGGGCGCTTTTCTTTCCCGGTAGCGATGGCGAGAATTGAACTCGCGACACAGCGATTATGAGTCGCTTGCTCTACCACTGAGCTACACCGCCATATTCACTTTCTGAAAGCTTCCAGAAACATGAATGGAGCCCCCTGACAGAATCGAACTGTCGACCTTTTCCTTACCATGGAAACGCTCTGCCGACTGAGCTAAGGGGGCACAGCCTCTTAGAGTCACGGAGTTTCTTCCGCTGTGCTCTCGTTGAAGCCTTGAAAAGATTAACCCGAAACGCTTAAACAACACAAATCGCCAGTACGACAATGGTTTTTGCGCACTTTTCAGGCACCTAAACTCGCACACATCACCCTTGCACCACTCTCGCGGTAGACCGCCCCTACTCCAGGCGCACCAAACCCAGCTATTGTTGACGTATCAAATACTTTATGTGCTCTAGGGAGGACACATGAGCTCTGGTACCCAGAAGCAGACACCGAAGGACTGGGTCGGCGACGCCCAGAATGCCTCGACGGACGGCGAATTCAAGCGAGACACCAACTACATCGGCGACCGCATTCTTGCCTCGGTCACCGGTGACGAACCACAGCCTTCCGTGGCTGGTAGCGGCGAGGCCCTCGACTGGCCGGTGCAGCCCCACCGGTATCGCCTCATTGCTGCGCGCGCTTGCCCGTGGGCGCACCGCGCGATCATCGTTCGGCGTTTGTTGGGACTGGAAAATATCATCTCCTTAGGCCTGGCGGGCCCCACCCACGACAAGCGCTCCTGGACTTTCGACCTCGACCCCGACGGGCTCGACCCCGTCCTACGCATCCCCCGCCTGCAGGATGCGTATTTCGCGCGCTTTCCTGCCTATCCGCGGGGCATCACGGTGCCAGCCATTGTGGAAGAGTCCAGCGGCAAGGTTGTCACCAACGACTTCAACTCCATGGTGCGGGACTTCCAGACAGAGTGGACCGACTTCCAACGAGAAGGCGCACCCAACCTGCTGCCGCCGTCCGAGCAACAGGAGGAGATGGAGGAAGTCAACAACGTCATCTTCAGGAAGCTCAACAACGGCGTGTATCGCGCGGGATTCTCCGCATCCCAGGAGGCTTATGAAGAGGCCTATGCGGATGTCTTCGAGGTCCTCGACTGGCTGGAGGAGCGGCTAGCCCACCGCCGCTTCATCATGGGCGAGCACATCACGGAGACCGATATCCGGGCATACACCACCTTGATCCGCTTTGACGCTGTCTACCACGGCCACTTCAAGACCAACCGGAATAAGATCAGCGAGATGCCGAACGTTTATGGCTACTTGCGCGAGCTATTCCAGCTCCCCAGTTTCGGCGATACCACCGACTTCACCGAGATCAAGCAGCACTACTACATCGTCCACCGCGAAATTAATCCCACCCAAGTGGTGCCGGCCGGCCCCGACCTTAATGGTTTGGCACAGCCCCACGGCCGCGATCACCTGCCGGGTGCGCCCTTCGCTGAAGGCACCACCCTGCCGGGGCCGTTGCCCAAGGCTGAGCGGTTGAAGAACCCCACGGATTTCCAGCGAGAGCTGTTCACGTTGGATTAGCCCCTGAGTCACCCGGAGATCGAAAAATCCCGCAGACCCATGTGATGTGTCTGCGGGATTCATGTTGTGCCAGGTAGAAGATTCGAACTTCTGAAGGCGAAAGCCGGCGGATTTACAGTCCGCTCCCTTTGGCCGCTCGGGCAACCTGGCAGGCACTCTTGAGTGCGGTTATGTACTTTACTACGAACTCCCACCTAACATGCAAATCGCCAGGCAGGAGGGGCTTTTAACCCACGCGCTGAACGGTATAGTCCGCCAACTGGCGCAGTGCTTCACTAGCCGTGCATTCCGGCAGCAGGGAAAGCTGGTCCTCGACCACGCGCAGGTACGCGTTGACGTCGGCCAACGCCTTGTCACGGCCGCCCGACTGCCACAGCAGCTCGATGGCGCGTTGCACGGAAGCGTCATCCTCCAGCGGGCCTGTCAGCAGGGCGCGCAGCTCATCGCCGACCTCGCCTTCCTCCTCCAGGGCATAGAGCACCGGCAAGGTGAACACGCCCTCGCGCAGGTCCGTGCCCGGGGTCTTCCCGGATTCCTCGGAGTCGGAGAAGATGTCGATGACATCGTCGACGATCTGGAAAATCATGCCTACGGCCGCACCGATTTGGCGCAGCGCCTCGCACTGTTCTGGACCCGCACCCGCGTGGTAGGCACCCAGGTAGCCGGCGGACGCGATCAGCACCGCGGTCTTTTCCCGGATCACCGCCGTGTAGTGCTCTACGGCATTGGCTTCGCCAGCACCGATGGTTTCCCGCATCTGGCCGGTGACGAGCTCCTCGAAAGTCTCCGCGAAATGCTCCACCGTGTGGGTATCCAGCTGGCTCATCAGCCGCGAGGCGTGCGCGAGCAGTGCATCGCCCGCCAGAATCGCCACAGAGTTGGTCCACCGGAAGTTCGCGGAATCCACGCCGCGTCGGCGCTCCGCCTCATCCATGACATCGTCGTGGTAGAGCGTAGCCACGTGGACCATTTCCACCACGGTTGCCGCCTTCACCACCTCGGGGGATTGTGAACGTTCACCGAACTCGGAGGCCAACAACGCCATCATCGGGCGGAAACGCTTGCCACCAGCCAGGGACAGGTGGCGCACTTTGTCCTTGATGAAGTCCTGCCCGCGGTCGAGCTCCGTATTCAGCAGGTCCTCTACAGCAGCCATCCCGGCGTTGATACGCTCGGTGAGCTGCGCATCCCCCAAGTCCACGTGCTTGGCGTGAGTTTGGCCGTGTGACATTAAACGTGTTCCTTTAAGCTCAAAAATCCTAGTGTTTACTTACCGTAGCCCATGGCACGGCCCTCAACACACTTGTGGCCACTATCCCGTGCAATGATAGTCCCCATGTCGGAGCAGATCGATTCCACCCTTGTTGACGTCGCCATCGTAGGTGCCGGGCCCGCCGGCGCTGCCGCCGCTATCCACGCCGCACGCGCCGGCCATGAGACGCTGCTTGTCGACGCCTCCCCTTTCCCCCGCGACAAGACCTGCGGCGATGGACTGACCCCGCGCGCCATGCACCAGTTGGAGCTCCTCGGCATCGAGGTCAACGCGTCCTACCGCAACCGCGGGCTCAAGCTACACGGCTTCGGCGGCACCGTAACCGCTCCGTGGCCTGAGGCCTACCCCTCGCACGAAGGCACAGCCCTGCCGCGCTATGAATTCGACGCGCTGCTGGTTGAGGCTGCGCAGGCAGCCGGCGCGCAACTGATAACCGGCGCGGCGACACAGCCGGAGCTGGACGGCAACCGGCTGGTGGAGTTCTCCGTCGGCAAGCGCCGCGTGCGCGCCCAGTGGGTCATCGTGGCCGACGGGGTGCGCTCGACGTTTGGCAAGCAGTTGGGCCGCACCTGGCACCGCGAGGAGGTCTATGGCATTGCTGCACGCGCTTATGCCGATTCACTGCGGGACGGCGAGGAATGGATGCACTCCCACGTTGAGCTCAAGGACCCCGAGGGCGTGGTGCAGCCGGGCTATGGCTGGATCTTTCCGCTGGGCCAGGGGGTCAATATCGGCTTGGGCGCGCTCTCTACGGCCGCCCGCCCGGCCCGCCTCAACACGAAGAAGGCGCTGGATTTCTACGCCGAACAGCAGCGTTCGGAGTGGGGTCTAGGCGAGCTGCGCAACGTCACCTCGGCGATGCTGCCGATGGGTGGTGCGGTGTCTGGAGTTGCCGGCGCCAATTGGATGCTCATCGGTGACGCTGCGGCCTGCGTAAATCCGCTGAACGGCGAGGGCATCGACTATGGCCTGGAAACGGCAGCACTCGCCGTGGAGATGCTCGGCACCAAGGACCTCACCTTGGCGTGGCCAGACCGGCTGCGCGCCGAGTATGGCGAGGCCTTCCTACTTGCCCGCACCGCCGCGCGCCTGCTGACCTACCCACAATTCCTGCCGCTGGCTGGGCCTGTGGCCATGCGCGGGCCGGTGGGCCGCATGCTCATGCCGGCCGCAGCGCGTCTTATGGGCAACCTCATCACCGACGAGGACAAGGATCTGCTTGCCCGCGCCTGGCGGCTGGCCGGCGGGGCAGTTTCTACGCTGCGGCGCGATACACCTCTCTGGGCCTAAGGTGCCTAGGCGGGCTTAACTGCGGAGTGCAACGCCACGATGCCGAAGGTCAGGTTGCGCCACCCAGCTTGCTTCCAGCCATTGCGATTAATAGCGGCGGCCAGCTCATGCTGCTCCGGCCACGCACGGATGGACTCCGCGAGGTAGATATAGGCCTCCGGGTTGGAGGAGACGACCTTGGCAATCGGCGGTAACAGGCGGGTCAGATACTCCTTGTAGACGGTGCCAAAGACCGGAATGACCGGCTTGGAGAACTCCGCCACTGCTAGGCGCCCGCCGGGCTTGGTCACGCGCGCCATCTCCCGCAGGCCCAGCTCGAAATCGTGGATATTGCGCAGACCGTAGGAAATGGTCACCGCGTCAAAAGTGTTATCCGCAAAGGGCAGGCGCATTCCATCGCCGGCCACCTTGGGAACATCGCGTTCCGCGCCAGCCGCGAGCATGCCGAGGGAAAAGTCACAGGCCACGCACCACGCGCCGGACTTGGACAGCTCTTCCGTCGAGACGGCCGTTCCGGCAGCCAGGTCGAGGACCTTCTCCCCTGGCTTCAGGTTGAGCCGCTCGCGCGTCAGACGGCGCCAGCGCGCGTCCTGCCCAAAGGACAGCACCGTGTTGGTGATGTCGTATTTCTTGCCCACCGCGTCAAACATGCGCGCGACATCGAAGGGCTTCTTCTCCAGATCTGCCTTAGACACAAGCGCCTAGTTTAGGCGACGCGCGCTCCCAGAGCGCGAGCGGCCCAACGCGGCAGCTCCGGACGCTGGCCCAGAATGGTCAGCGGGACCTCACGGACATTCTCCAAAACCTCTTCGTAGTAGCCCAGCAGCTGCTCGCACAACGCCGGCCAAGTCTTGGAGGCAATCGACTTCCGGGCGTTCTCCCGCATCTCCTGGTGAATCTCCGGATTGAGAAGCGCGTCGACGGCATTCGGGAGATCCTCGACGAACGTGGGGACATCGAGAAGCAACCCGTTATAGCCCTCCTCAATGAGGTCCACCGGGCCGCCCGCGCGGGGGCCGATGGTGGGCACGCCGGAGGCCTGCGCTTCCTGGATGGCCTGGCAGAAAGTCTCGAACTCGCCGGCGTGCACGAAGACATCAAGGCTTGCATATGCGGCTGCGAGCTCCTCGCCACCCAGCGCCCCAGTGAAGACTGCACCTGGCAGCTGGGCCTCCAGCAGCGGACGCTCTGGGCCATCGCCAACAATGACGAGCTGAATATCCTCACGATCATTGAGCGCGGACAGGCGGTGCACGCCCTTTTCTGCGGCCAGCCGGCCCACAAAGCCGACGATCTTTTTCTTCCCCGTAGAGTCCCAGTTCCGGCGCAGCGCCGCCGAGCGCTTCGAGGGGTGGAAGCGCTCCGAGTCTACGCCGCGGCCCCAGTGGCGCACGTTCTTGATGTGGTGCTTCTCCAAGTCGCTGATGGTCAGTGAGGAGGGCGCGAGAGTCATTTGGCACGCGTTGTGGATGGTGCGCAGCCACTCCCACACCCCATAGGCCAGCGCGGAGGCATGGTACTTGGTGGCGAATCCCGCGACGTCCGTCTGGTACAGCGCCACTGCCGGAATGCGCAGCTGACGTGCGGAGAATGCGCCCGCAGCTCCGAGAACGAAGGGACTGGCCAAGTGAATGATGTCCGGCTTGAACTCGCGCAGCGCCTCGTCCACAGCGGAAGTGGGAACGCCGACCGGGAGCGAATCCACCAGTGGCACCCGCACGGTGGGCACGCGCACGATGGTGAACCCGAGGTAATCAGGGATCTCCTCCTGCCCATCCCGGGCACCAGGAGCGATGACGATGGCCTCGTGGCCGTGCTCGTGGAGGTATTCGAGGACACGCAGCACGGAGTTGGTCACTCCGTTGACGTTAGGCAAGAAGGATTCCGCGACGATGGCTACACGCATGCGCCCCATCATTCCTTTCCTGGGTGCTCGGTTGGTAAAGCACGCGCTAAATTCCGGTTAATTTTCCCGCTTGCCCACCACAACGCCCCGGCAATCAGGGTCGCCACAGCTGCAGAGGACAGCGCCGGAATGATCGATAGTGTCCATTCTCGGCCTTCCACCTTGACTAGGTCCGGGTTGTTCTTGGCATAGAGCACCCAGACCTGCTGGCCCTCCCCCAGCCCGGTGGGATAAAGCAGGCCGGTGGGCGGGGTGTGATAGATACCCTCGGAGTCCTGGAAATCCACGAAGGTACGCAAGGTGCCGACATCCGTCACCGTGGCCAGGGCGCGCCCGGGGTTGGCGCCGATGGTGCGGTCATTGAGAAAAGGGCCGATGACCATTCCCGCCATGCCCACGAGAGCTGCGGCGTACAGCACCAGGATCAGCTGGCGTACCCGGCGCCGCGTCATTTACTGACCTACCTTGGCATTCAAAGCTTCCTGCAGCGCGCGGCGCGAGGACCTCGTGGTATGCGCCTCCACCACGGTGATGCCGGTGGAGTATTCCTTGAGTTCTGCCAAAACGTCGAGCAGCTCCTGCGCCGAGCTCACCTCGCGGTGCTCAGCACCGCAGGCTTCCGCTAGCTTGGCCACGCCCACCCCATGCGGCGTCCCAAACGCCTTCTCGAAGGAGTCGCGCAGGGGCTCGCGGCCCTGTTCGAGCACCTCGAAGATGCCGCCGCCGTCGTCATTTGAGACGACGATGGTGAGGTTCTCCGGGCGCGGGTTGTCTTCGGGGAGGATGAGCGAAGTCGCGTCGTGGAGGAAGGTGACATCCCCCATGAGCGCCACGGTGCGCGGTGCGCGCGGGGCGTCGGCTTCGCGGGACTGGGTGGCCAGGGCGATACCGATGGCCTGCGCGATGGTGCCGTCGATGCCGGCAGCCCCGCGCGGCGAATAGGTCTCCACCCCATCAAAAGGCAGGCCAATGAAGGAAGCATCCCGCACTGCGTTGGAGGCACCTAGGACAAGGGTGTCACCAACGGCGAGGGTATCGCCCACCGCGGCGGCGACGTGGAGACCGGTAAAGCCAATCTCGGGCTGAGTAGCCTCCTCACCGGTGGTCTCCGCGAGAACCTCACGAACACCGTCGGCCGCCATCTGGGCTGCGCCTTCGCAGATTTTCATCCACTCTCGCGTGGGCTCGCCGCTGGTCTTGACGGTGGTTCCTAGCTGCGCGGCCCCGCCGCGCGGGTTAGTGAAATCTTCCGTGCGGGACAGGCAGATGAGGTCGATATCGGGATCACTCAGCAGCGCCAGAACTCCACGGTGCAGGGTGGGATGGCCCACGACGATGACCTGCTCCACCTTGGTGTTGACCACGTAGTCGTTGGCGGAGACCTGAGCGCGGCGGAAGAGGTGCGCCGCGGCCGGGTGCACCGGGTGATAGGGCGCAGGTGCCGTGGGCTCGGCGATGGTGGGGACATCCTCCAGGCCTTCGACTTCCCAGGCCTCATCGCCGGCGATGACGAGCGTGTTGCGGCTGAGATCGACGGCCACCTCTCCGTGATTCGCCCACCGCGGGGTACGAGCGCGGTGCTGCGTGTAATCCGTCGGGCTACCGGGCAGCTCTTCGCCTACCAGCGGGGCATCGAGAGCCACGTTGATGTGCACCTGGCGGTCATTCAAAAAGCGCTCCGCGATAAGCGGGATATCACTCGTGCTCTCCACCTGGGTGGTCTCTGCGTACACGCCGAAGATGCCGGGCTGCTCAATAGTCTGGGAGGCCCCCGTGCCCACCAAGCGGGCCGGCCGGTCCGCGCTGATGACGGCCAGCGGGGTATGCGAGTAATGCGCCTCCACCATCGCGGGCAGGGCATTAGCCACCGCGGTGCCGGAGGTCATCACGATGCCGACGTGCCGGCGTTGGACGCGTGCCAAACCTAAAGCAGCGAAGGCGGCGGAGCGCTCATCCAGGCGGGTATGCACGCGAATATCGCTGCGCGCGAGAAGCGCCAAAGACAGCGGTGCGTTGCGCGAACCCGGGCAGATAACCACGTCGGTGAGGTGCCGCGAAAGCTGGGCCGCCAGTGCTTCGGCCAGCTGCATCGACTCCGGCTGCGCGGAGGCAGTGGGCTCGGTGTGAGATTCAGTATTAGGCATTGCCTGCACCACCCGTATCGAGCTCTTCCATGCCCGAATCGAATTGCTCGAAGAGGTCATTGATCAACCCTTCCAATTCGGCTCCACCCTGGTCCACACGGTCCTGGACGTCCGGCGGCAGCTCCGTCGGCAGCTCCGTCGGAATATCGGTGGGGAGGTTATCCCGCGGCGAGCTCTTGGTGGTGGTCACCGTGGTGGGAACCTCGGTGGTCACGGTCTCGGTAACCGGCTCCGGGGCGGGTTTGTCAGCATCCGCTGCCGCACCGCGCCACAGGAAGAACAGCACGCCGGCGAAAACGACGGCGATAGCAGCGATGGCCGCGAAGACATAGGACAGGGCTCCCCCGCCCTTCTTCGGCTGCTCCACCTGGTAGCTGGACGGGACCGGGTCATACTGCGGCTGCTGATAGTTCTGGTCATAGCCCTGCTGATAGGGCTGACCATAGGCCTGCGCGTTCTGGGATCCGGGCTCCGGGAAGTGTTGTTGGGGACGCTGTGGCGGCTGCTGTTGGGGCGCGCCGAACTGGCGGGTTTCGTTCTCACCGGTGACGCGGCCGAACTGCCGCGTCTCGTTGTCGCCGTTGTTGTTGGTCATGGGATTTACCTTATCGTGCACCCGCGCCACTTAGCACCCGCCCGGTGGGCGTTAGTCCCGTGGAAACCTGACCCGGCGTGCCATCCGCCACAATCTTTCCGCCATCCGAACCAGACCCCGGGCCCATCTCAATAACCCGGTCAGCGCCGGCAATGAGGTGACGGTCATGATCTGCCACCACGACAGTATGGGAGGCCTCCACCAGCGAGTGCAGCTCAGCGATGAGCAGGTCAATATCGGCCGGGTGCAACCCGACGGTGGGCTCATCCAGCAGGTAGACGGTATGGCCCCGGCGCGAGTTGCGGGAGCGCTGCAGCTCCGTGGCAAGCTTGATGCGCTGCGCTTCACCGCCGGAAAGCTCCGGAGCGCCCTGGCCCAAGCGCAGGTAACCCAGACCGACCGCCTCCAAGGTTTGCAGCGCGTGGAGGATCGGCGCTTCATCTGCAAAGACCTCCAGGGCCTCTTCCACCGTAAGGTCGAGGATGTCCGCGATGGTCCTGTCCTGCCAGCGGATGGACAAGGTGTCATCGTTATAGCGCTGTCCCTGGCAATCCGGGCATTGGGTATAGGAGCCTGGAAGGAAGACCAGCTCGACCTCGATCTGGCCGGCGCCACCGCAGGTGGGGCACTGGCCTTGCTTAACGTTGTAGGAAAAGCGCGAGACCGTCCATTTCTTCTTCTTGGCCTCCGGGGTGGCCGCGAAGAGCTTGCGCACGTTGTCGAAGAGGTTGGTGTACGTCGCCACCGTGGAGCGCGGGGTTCGGCCGATTGGCTTTTGGGTAATGGAGACCACGCGCTTGACCTGCTTCGGACAGTCCGGCCCCGTGAGCATGTCATGGAGTGCGTCCAGCAACGTGGATTTGCCGGAACCCGAAAGCCCAGTAATGGCCGTAAACTGGCCGAGCCCAAAGTTCACGTCGAGGCCATCGATGGTGTGCGAGTACACCTGGTGCAGCGCGATGTCCCCGTGTGCCGGGCGCACATCGGACTTGGGCGTGGGGCGCGGGCGCGCCAAGGCACGCGCGGTGGGAGTATCTGCAGAGTCCGCCGCCTCTATGTACTCGGCGACGGGACCCGAGTACACCACCTGGCCGCCGCGCTCACCGGCGAGCGGGCCGACATCCACGATCCAATCGGCCTGCTTGACCAGTTCCATGTCGTGTTCCACCAGCAGCACCGAGTTCCCCTCCGCGATGAAGCGCCGGCACATATCCAGCACCGCGCCCCGCTCCACCGGGTGCAGGCCCGCAGAGGGCTCATCCAGGACATAGGTCACGCCATAGAGTCCAGAGCGCAGCTGCGCAGCCAGGCGCAGGCGCTGCACCTCACCGCCCGAGAGCGTGTCCGTAGGCCTATCCAGGCTGAGGTGCCCCAGGCCGAGTTCCAATGCAGATTCAAAGGCTGGCAGGAGAGCCTTGAGGAGTAGGTCTTCCGCGTCATTCGGCTGCGGACTTTGGCCGTTAAGCAGCTCGTAGGCTTCGCTCAACGGAAGGGCATTGAATTCGTCGATCGGCAGCCCGGCGCAGGTGACCTTGAGCGCCTTCGCCGTCAGCCGGCGTCCCTGACAGGTATCGCAGCGGCGGGGTTCCATGAAGCTCAAGACGCGGGCGCGGAGTGTATCCGACTTCGTCTCCGCATAGGTCTTGGTCAGGTAGCTGGCCACGGAGCGCCACGTGCCCTCGTAATTGCGCTGGATCTGATCCGCCCCGCGGCGCGGCTTGACGGTTACCACCGGGCGCTCCTCGGTGAAGAGGATCCACTCGCGGTCTTTCTTCGGCAAATCCTCCCACGGTGAATCCAAGTCATAGCCCAGTTCTTGCAGAATGTCGTGGAAGTTCTTGCCCGCCCAGGCTCCGGGCCACGCAGCAATCGCGCCTTCCTCGATGCTCAGGCTGGGGTCCGGCACCATGGACGCCTCCGTGGGTTCGTGGACCACGCCGGTGCCCTGGCACTCCGGGCACATGCCTTCTGGGGTATTCGGGGAGAAGGAATCGGAGTACAGGCCCTCCGGGTTGTCACCGCAGCGCGAGTAAAGAAGGCGCACGGAGTTAGACATGGCGGAGATCGTGCCCACGGTGGAGCGCGCGCTGCTTGCCGACGCCGACTGCTGCAACGCCACCGTCGGCGGCAACCCCTCAATGCGGCCGACCTGCGGGTCCACCGCTGAAGCGATGAGGCGTCGAGCAAAGGGCGCGACGGATTCCAGGTAGCGGCGCTGGCCTTCGCCATGAATGGTGCCGAAGGCCAGCGAGGACTTGCCGGAACCGGACACCCCCGTCACGGCCACGAGCTGGCCGCGTGGAAGGTCCACATCCACGTTGCGAAGGTTGTGCAGGTGCGCGTCTCTCACGGAAATCGTCATGCCCGCCAGCCTACGCTGACCTCCGGACATGGACCGTGAGCTGTGCTTTTAAAGGTGCGGCCAGCACTGACGCACACGCTCGAACCACCACTCGCGGCGCTCGCCCGGCGCGGCGAGCGCGCTGAGGCGATCCGGATCGGGGGCAAGGGATTCGGCGCGCAGGTGACCGTCGACAAGCTCGCGTGGTGCTGTCACATCCTCCAGGAACAGCGACCCGGTAGCCAGGCCTGCAGCGGCCGGGGTGACGTCGATGTCTTCGTCGTCATAGATTTGCGGCAAGGCGGCCACTGCGGCAAGTCCCATGGAGATTCCCACCGAGGTATCCAGGGCAGAGGCCACCGTGATGTCCATGTGGCGCTCGCGCAGGTGGGAGGCTACCTCGAGTACTTTGCGCACCCCGCCCAGCGGCGCGGGCTTAACCACGGCGACATCGGCCGCCTGCAATTCCGCCACCCGATAAGGGTCGCTAGCCTTACGGATGGATTCATCAGCCGCCACACGCACGAAAATCCCGGCGCGCATGAGCTGGGTGCGCACCTCCTTGAGTTCCTCAACGGTCTTGCACGGCTGTTCCATGTAATCCAGCGGCATGAGCTCCTTGGCCGCGGTGACGGCTTCCTCAACGCTCCAGCCGCAGTTGGCGTCGACGCGCAAAACCGGCACGCGACCCTGTGCCTCGATGTAGGCGCGGACAGCGTGAACGCGCGCGATATCGTCCTCTAGGGTCTGCCCCTTCTCCGCCACCTTGATTTTGAAGGTGCGGCAGCCGGGATAGCGCTCCATGACCTCCGGCACCTGCTCGGCAGGAACCGCAGGGACGGTGCCGTTGACTTCTACCCACTCGCGCACGGGTTCCGGAAAGCCTTCGTAGGCCGCTTCCAGCCCGGCGGCGAGCCAGCGGGCGGATTCCTCCGCTCCGTACTCCAGGAAGGGGGCGAACTCACCCCAGCCCGCGGGGCCATCGATAAGCAGCGCCTCCCGGGTAGTAATGCCGCGGAATTTCACGGCGAGGGGCAGGGATACCACGTGGGCGCGATCGAGGACGTCATCAATGTGCATGAGGTTCATCGTACGTGTGGGGGGGTTGAGCGCGACACCTGTCATAGCCGGTGTTACCTTATAACAGTAAGTGGATATAACCAGAAGAAGGATCCTCAGATGCTTTACCTTCTCATCGCACTGCTGGCCATCGCCGCAGTTGTCTACCTCATCTATAAGAAAGTCCACGCCGCGGCCTCCATCTTCGCCGTTGGCGTAGTCCTGCTCATGCTCGCCGCCCTCACTGGGCGCGCGGATTTCCGCACCACCGAAATCGAAGCCACGGGTAATGCCTTCTACGATCAGCTGCTCGTCGTGGACGCGCTATTCAAAGCACGCTTCTCCGGCATCGGCATGGCGATTATGGTGCTCTTCGGCTTCGTGTCCTATATGCGGCACATTGGTGCTGATGCCAAGACGGTCGTGGTGCTCTCCTCACCGCTCAAGCGCTTCAAAGGTTCCTACTGGCTGGTTCCAGTGGGCTTCATCTTGGGCACGCTGCTCTCGCTGGTGATCCCCTCGGCCGCAGCGCTGTCCTTGCTTCTTGTGGCCACTCTCCTGCCAGCGCTCATCGCTGCGGGCCTGACCCCGCTGACCGTGGGCGCCATCGTGGTGACCTCCTCTACCATTGTGCCCACCCCACTTGAGGCCGGCCTCATTCAGGGCGCCGATCTCACCAACATGACGCCGACGGAATTCGTCTACGGTGCTGTCGCCTATGCCACCGTTCCCACGCTCCTCATCACGGCCTTCGTCCACATGTGGTGGCAGCGCCACTGCGATAAGGTGGATGCCCGCAAGGCTGAAAGCTCCGGTGAGGTCAGCGCCGATTCGATGCACGATGACGCTACCGAGGAAGCTATCGCCCGCGCCGCTTCCCTGCCGGGCTACTACGCCGTGCTTCCGCTCATGCCGCTGCTACTCATCATCGTCTCCGCCATCCTCAACCGCATGGGCGTTATCCCCTTTGAGGGCGGCATCCTCCCAGTGACTGTGGTCTCCCTGTTCATCGCGATGATCATCGAGTCCATCCGCAAGCGCACCGTCACGGGTGCCGTGGATTCCATCTCCAGCTTCTTCAAGGGCATGGGCGAAGGTGCTGCGGGCGTCGTGGCCCTGCTGGTTGCCGCCGCCGTCCTGGTCGAAGGTATTACGCAGATGGGCGTCATTGACATGCTCATCGACGCCGCCGAAGGCTCCTCCGGCGCCGCCGTCATCATCGTTCTCATCTTCGTCGCCGCGACCGCCGCGATGGCCGCACTCACCGGTTCCGGCACCGCGCCTTACTTCGCCTTCTCTGAGGTAGTGCCCAACCTGGCCTCGCAGACCTCCATCCACGCCCCGCAGATGCTCACCGCCATTTGGGGTACGTCCAACCTGATGCGCCAGGTCTCCCCGGTCAACGCCGCGGTACTCATTGTTGCCGGCGCCATCAAGGTCAATCCCATCCAATTGGTCAAGCGCACCTCCGTGCCCATGATTGTGGCGACGGTGCTCAACACGCTGTTTGCGTTCATGTTTATTGGATGAAAGTCATCGGTGCGAACCCAATAGTCTTCCGCCAATTTTGTGGAGGAAACCAAGACACACGAGACGTATTCTGCTATGTTCTTAACCAGAACTGAACCTCAGTAAGCGTCGGCTCGTTTCCGACGTTGATTGCTCCAAGCCGAACCCTCGGGTTCGGCTTTCTTTTTATCTGAAAGGGCTAATCCTTTGTCTCTCTCTTACCGCGTTGGAATAGATGTCGGAACTTATTCGCTTGGCTGCACCGCCATTGAAGTCGACGAAAATGATCTACCAGTAAAAATTCTCAGTGCGGTTTCGCTGATCCACGACTCAGGACTAGATCCCGACCAGCAAAAGCGAGCGGTGACCCGACTTGCTTCTTCTGGAGTCGCACGACGTACGCGACGTCTGTACCGCCGTCGCCGCAAGCGCATGATTAAGCTTGAAAAGTTTCTCAAAGCGCAAGGCTGGGAAACTCTACCTTTTGAGCACTATTCCGACCCTTACCTTCCATGGAAGGCTCGCGTGGAATTGGTAAATTCCTTCATCCACGATGACGAAGAACGAGGCCGATATCTTTCTATCGCGCTACGCCATATTGCCAACCACCGAGGTTGGCGTAATCCATATTGGAAGGTATCGAGCCTGTACGCACCGAGCGAGCCTAGCGAGGCTTTTCAACAAATACGCAAGGAGCTGGAGGCGGCCACCGGCCGCGCAATTCCTCACGATGCCACCGTTGGGCAACTCATTTCCTTTGCTCAATTGGGTACCGACAGGCTACGAGGCGGTGGCAAGAAGAAAGACGACAAGAAGCCCGCAAACGAGGTGAAGCAGGCAGTTATTTCTGCGCGGCTGCATCAGATAGACCACGCGCGCGAAATCAACGAGATTTGCCGTGTCCAAAAGATAGACGACACACTACGGAAAAACATTTTAGAACTAGTCTTCGAGGCTGAATCCCCCAAAGGTGCTCAACAAGGGCGCGTCGGCAAGGACCCCCTGCAACCCAGTCAAGACCGAGCTCTAAAAGCTTCTGACGTCTTTCAGCAGTACCGTATCGCTGCTCTCACCGGAAACCTCCGTATCAACCGCGGCGGCGATACCTCTCCCCTTGATCGCGATGAGCGGCTGATTGTTTTTAATTACCTTGTCAATCTTTCTCACAAGAAAGAACCCACCTGGTTAGACATAGCCGAGCTTTTGCGCATTGACCGTGGCCAACTAAGAGGAACGGCCATAATGACTGACGATGGCGAACGTGCAGGCGCTCGACCACCTGTGCATGACACCAACCGGACGATTCTCGGCTGCAAGGTGAAGCCTTTAGCTGCCTGGTGGGAGCGGGCCTCGGATGACGAACGCGCCGCCATGCTCAAGTCTCTGTCGAATGCCGAAGTTGATGATTTCGATTCCCCTGAAGGAGCTCAAGTTCAAGCTTTCTTCGCGGAGCTCGACGAGACCGAGCATGAGAAGCTCGATTCTCTACATCTGCCGATGGGCCGTGCCGCATACTGCGAAGACACTCTGAAGCGACTAACTAGCCGCATGCTGGACGAAAATCTTGATCTTTACGCGGCACGTTTGGCGGAATTTAACATCCCCAAGGATTGGACCCCTCCCGCTCCTCGAATTGGTGAACCAGTAGGAAACCCAGCTGTAGATCGCGTTCTGAAAGGCGTGGCAAGGTGGCTGGAAGCAGCCGCAGACGTATGGGGTGCCCCAAAGTCCGTCGTAATTGAACACGTCCGCGATGGGTTCGTCAGTAAATCGAAGGCTAACGAAATTGATCGCGAGAACAACGCGCGCCATAAACGCAACCAAAAGCTTTTCCAAGATATGCAGGAGAAACTAGGCATCGAAGGAAAGCCACGCAGTGCCGACCTTTGGCGGTTCCAATCAGTACAACGCCAAAATTGCCAATGCGCCTACTGCGGGGAACCAATCACTTATTCCACGTGCGAGATGGATCATATTGTCCCCCGCGCTGGCCAAGGCTCCACCAATACTCGTGACAACCTCGTGGCTGTGTGTCATCGCTGTAATCTGTCCAAGAAAAACTTCCCCTTTGCTGTTTGGGCAGCCCAGTCTGGAATTCCAGGTGTGAGCGTTAAGGAGGCACTCGACCGTACGCGCCACTGGGCCGAAGATTCCGGCATGTCAGCAAAGGACTTCAACAAATTCCGTACCAGCGTCCGCGAGCGACTGAAGCGAACCGCCATGGATGAACCGATCGACGCCCGCTCGATGGAATCTGTTGCTTGGATGGCGAACGAACTACGCGGCAGAGTTGCGCAGCGCTTTCAAGATAACGGCACTACCGTAAGTGTCTATCGAGGTGCACTCACTGCGGAAGCTCGCCGTGCTTCGGGAATATCAGGCCAACTACGTTTCATCGATGGCACTGGAAAATCTCGCCTCGACCGTCGTCATCATGCTGTCGATGCTGCAGTAGTAGCTTTTACTCAAAACTACGTCGCAGAAACTCTTGCCATTCGTTCAAACAAAAAGCGAGAAGCTGAGCTGCTTCGCTCTGCACCCCAGTGGAAAGAATTCACTGGAGCTGATGAAGCACATCGCGCGGCGTGGAATGCTTGGCTGCCTAAGATGCGAAAACTCGCCATGCTCTTGCAGCAGGCGTTGGATGAAGACCGAGTCGTAGTTACCTCGAATCTAAGGCTACGCATCGGCAACGGACGCGCCCACGAGGACACAATCGGAGAGTTAAAGAAGATACGCGTCGGCGATGCTATTTCGGTCACCGATATCGACAGGGCATCCACCGAAGCATTATGGTGTGCACTCACTCGCGAAGAAGACTTCGATCCTAAAGAAGGTCTGCCAGAGAATCCCGAACGACGAATTCGTGTGCACGGCACTTGGTACGATGCCGACGACGAAATCGAAGTCTTTCCAGTTGGTGCAGGCGCTATCAAGGTACGAGGTGGTTACGCTGAACTAAGCCGTTTCCACCATGCCCGGATCTATAAAATCCCCGGGAAAAAGGCTTCCTCCTTCAGCATGTTGCGGGTTTATAATGTCGATCTAATGCAGCACCGACATGGGGACCTGTTCTCCGCTGAGATCAAACCGCAGACAATGTCAGTCCGCCAGGCAGAGCCCAAACTGCGCAAGGCCCTTGCCGACGGCACGGCAGAGTATATTGGTTGGTTGGTTGTAGACGATGAGCTAGTCATCGACACCTCAAGCTTCAACACCGGACAGATTGCGGAAGTGCAAAAAGAGTTTGGACAAATTCAACGCTGGCGCCTAGATGGGTTCTTCTCAAACTCTAAGTTGCGACTGCGCCCACTTTATATGAGTGCCGAGGGACTATCTTCCGATGTGTCTCAAGCCTCCAAGAAAGTAATAGATAGACCGGGCTGGCTGCCAGCCGTAAACAAAGCTTTTGGTGAAGGCAACATGACTGTGGTCCGTCGAGATGCTCTGGGAAGAATAAGGCTGACTAGCAAGGCTCATCTGCCCATTTCTTGGAAGGCAGAATAATGAACTCTGGGTGGCGGGTCATTGATTGTCTCAATTTGAAGGGGTCTCTCCGGTATTCCCGGGGCCAGCTCATCATCCATCGAGAAGATACTCCAACCGATGTTTCGCTGCCGCTAGCCCAAATCGCAGTCGTCCTCATTGGCTCAGAAAGCACAATCAGCGGTGCCGTTCTCCAGAAGCTCAGTGACTACGACATCGCCCTCTTAGTTTGCGACTGGAGAAACGTTCCGGTCGCCGGTGCTTACCCATGGAACGAACATTCCCGGATCGGTGCTCGCCACCAAGCCCAATCACAATTATCTTTGCCCAAAAAGAAGCAAGCTTGGTCTCGAATTGTCGCAGCCAAAATTTCTGGTCAAGCTTCCGTTCTAAAAGCACTAGCTAAGCCTGGAGCCAAGGAACTCTACGCCCTCTCTCGTACCGTTAAATCTGGCGATCCAGAGAATCTTGAAGCACAGGCAGCGCGCAAATACTGGTCTTGCATCTCCCATGGTCATGCTTACTTACGTTTACCTGGCAGCGGAGAACCTGGCTGGAATTCTGCGCTCGATTACGGTTACACACTTTTGCGCGGCCACGGCATTCGAGTTGTAGCTAGCGCTGGATTATCTGGAGCATTAGGCGTATTCCACCACGGCCGCGGCAACAAGTGGGCATTGGTCGATGACCTTATTGAACCATTTCGACCAATGGTTGATCAGGTTGTATTCACCGTTTCTAGTGACGGACAAGCATTAGGATCTCCGCAAAAGACCCTCATATCGCAGTATCTAAACAGCCCCTTCAATTCCAGTGGAAAATCCTTAAGCACAGCTTTTAATGAGTTCAGCCAACAATATGGCCTATATATCGAGGGAAATCTAAAACACCTAAACGTTCCCGTCTGGGAAGGAAAACTCGATGCCGGCGAAAGATAGTGAACCAATGTGGTGCGTGGTCATGTTCGATCTTCCCGTTAAATCAAGAATTCAAACCAGAGAGGCCAACCGGTTTCGAAACCACCTCTTAGACCTTGGCTTTTGTAGATCCCAACTAAGCGTTTACGTTCAGTATTTCCCCCTCGCCTCCCGTATCGCGACAACCGTCAAGCAAATCAAGTCTGGTCTACCAGAAGGCGGAGATGTGAGAATCATATCCGTCACTGATATTCAATGGTCGAAAGCGATTCGCTTTTCCAAATCAGAGCCTTCCGAAATGGAGAATACCCCACCTCAGCTCACGATTTTCTAGCGGAGGATCACCGATAAACTCCAGTTAAACGACCCTTTTGGGGCCACACTGAAGTCTATCAGGGGTAATGAGAACTGAACCCCAGCCCGTCGGCGTACACCAGAGCGCGGCGGCGAAGTCTATCAGGGGTAATGAGAACTGAACCCCAGCTGAATCTGAGCAATCTCTTCTGCACTGAAGAAGTCTATCAGGGGTAATGAGAACTGAACCCCAGCTATCGCGCATAGTCAAATGTGCGTCCGAGAAGTCTATCAGGGGTAATGAGAACTGAACCCCAGCACCTCGTCGTTGTTAAGGGTCATGCCTGGAAGTCTATCAGGGGTAATGAGAACTGA
>NZ_KV814399.1:17256-82369 GCF_001813925.1 Corynebacterium sp. HMSC072D12 | reverse complement strand
ATCAGGGGTAATGAGAACTGAACCCCAGCGTTGGTCGCGCCTTCTAGGGCTGCTTCGGAAGTCTATCAGGGGTAATGAGAACTGAACCCCAGCCCTTCGGGGATGGTTTGCATGTGCCTGCCGAAGTCTATCAGGGGTAATGAGAACTGAACCCCAGCCCATCTGCATTGCGGCGTCGAAGGTGCCGAAGTCTATCAGGGGTAATGAGAACTGAACCCCAGCAGCCTTGCTCTGCGACGAGTGCGCCCAGGAAGTCTATCAGGGGTAATGAGAACTGAACCCCAGCGGCGGACGATGCGGACGTCTGGGATGCCGAAGTCTATCAGGGGTAATGAGAACTGAACCCCAGCAGGTCGAGGGTGATGAGGCTGCGGGTGAGAAGTCTATCAGGGGTAATGAGAACTGAACCCCAGCGGGCAATTGTACGGCAGACAGAAGGGTTGAAGTCTATCAGGGGTATTGAGAACTGAACCCCAGCCTCACTACCCTGCTATCAATAGCTTAGTGAAGGATTTCCAGGGACGCGGAAAGTCGAATTGTCGCAAAGACTCTGAAATTGATCTCATCATCTATTGACAGCGAAGCGCCGTAGCCCTAGCTTAATTCTTCTAACTTCTTAAGGAGGAATCATGCTACTTGCTGAAGCCTTGGCCGAGCGCGCTCAGGCGCAGGAGCGCCTCAACTCGCTGAGTGACCGACTCGCGGCAACCGTCCGCATCCAGGAAGGCGATGAACCGGATGAGAACCCGACGGATCTCCTCCGTGAGCTGGAGGGCGTAACCAAGCGCATCGATGAGCTCGTCATCGCGATCAACGCCACGAACACGGCTACCGCGTTCGACGATGAGATCACGCTGATGGAGGCACTCGCACTTCGTGATGGACTGCTGCGCAAGCGCCGCATTTACCAGGGATTGGCCGAGCGCGCGGGTGCGCGCCACGACCGCTACTCCCGCTCAGAGATCAAGTTCGTGGCCACGGTGCCCGTGCCGAAGTTGCGCGAGCGCGCCGACGATCTGGCCCGCCAGTACCGCGAGCTAGATACCCGCATCCAGCAGCTGAACTGGAATACGGAACTGATAACTAAATAAGGTCTGCCGCTAGTTGTGCCGCATGCTTGCGGCACGCCATGTCGTTCGACATGTAGTCATGTTGCGCGCCAAGCGCGCGACGGTAGCCCACACCCTTCGCAGCGAGCGCAACCCTTACTGGGCAGGGAAGAGCCCAGTGCTTCTCAGGCGCCTTCGTAGCGCAAGAAGGCAGGGAGGTTCGATTCCGTCCCACTGTATGGTGTACCGCGCTGGTACGGAGTACACGTGCACATTGACGGGGATAATCCCGCAGTATTGTTTATTGTTTATCACCGCCGCGCTGGGCGGAGAGTGTGGGTGAGGGTTTGGGAATGGGGACTATACTTCCGGCGCACTGCTTTGCAATTAAGCTGGTGTGCCATGAGCGAGCAGAAGAACTACAGCACCGATAACCCTTTCAAGCCGGAGCTCTGGCAGCCCGTCAAGGGCTTTGAGGATCTCACGGATATCACCTATCACCGACTTAACAGTGACGGTCCAAAGCCACAGCGTAAGGATGGCATCGTCCGCATCGCCTTCGACCGCCCCGAGGTGCGCAATGCGTTTCGTCCGCACACGGTGGATGAGCTTTATCGCGCGCTGGACCACGCGCGTCGCACCCCGGATGTCGGCACGGTATTGCTGACCGGCAACGGGCCTTCCCAGAAGGACGGCGGCTGGGCGTTTTGCTCCGGCGGTGACCAACGCATCCGCGGCCGCTCCGGCTACCGCTATGCCACGGAGCACGCGCATGATGACGCGACTGCCGATGAATCCACCGTGGACACCGCCCGCGAGAAGGTTGAGGGCGGCCGCCTGCACATCCTGGAGGTCCAGCGCCTCATCCGCACCATGCCCAAGGTGGTCATCGCCGTGGTCAACGGTTGGGCCGCCGGCGGCGGGCACTCCCTGCACGTGGTGTGCGATATGACCATTGCCTCCCGCCAGGAGGCCCGCTTCAAACAGACTGACGCCGACGTCGGCTCCTTCGATGCCGGCTATGGCTCGGCCTACCTGGCCAAGATGGTGGGCCAAAAGTACGCCCGCGAGATCTTCTTCTTAGGCCGCACCTATGACGCACAGCGCATGTATGAGATGGGTGCGGTCAACGAGGTAGTTGACCACGCCAATCTGGAGGACGCCGCCATCCAGATGGGGCGCGAAATCAACATGAAGTCCCCCACCGCCCAGCGCATGCTCAAGTTCGCCTTCAACCTCACCGATGACGGCCTCATGGGCCAGCAAGTCTTCGCTGGAGAAGCCACGCGCCTGGCCTACATGACAGACGAGGCCGTCGAAGGCAAGGAATCCTTCTTGGAAAAACGCGAGCCCAACTGGGATGACTTCCCGTACTACTACTAATCGTCATTCCTCGAGGAGGATCCACAGTGCTGTATTTCGCCATTACCCTCGCGGCCATCGCGCTCATTGCCGTCATCGCATCGCGAGTGTGGATGTTACGCCGCATCCAGCAGGCTCAGAGGGACGGTGAGCGCCCCTTCGATCAGGAGGATGAGCTCATCAACCCTTACGAGCACCGCGGGCGGTAACCTAGCTAACCGTGACCATCCTCTCTCCTCTGCCTGTCAATCCACATGACCCCGCCGCCATCCTCCCTGATCTGGAAGCGGCCATCGCAGGACAAGCCACCTTCCTGCCCGTCCCGGCGGAGGACCGCACCCGCGCGCAGCTCCTGCGCAACCACATGCGCGCAGGAGAACCCATTGACTCCTCCATCGCGCTGGTCGTGGCCACCTCCGGGTCCACGGGCACACCGAAGGGCGCGCAACTCACGGCCGCCAACTTGGTCTCCAGCGCCGATGCCACGCACCGGGCTCTCGGCGGCACCGGCCAGTGGCTGCTAGCCATGCCTGCCGCCCATATCGCGGGAATCCAGGTATTAATCCGCTCGCTCGTCGCGGGTGTAGAGCCGCTCTGTCTTGACCTGTCGGAAGGTTTTTCTATCCCCGACTTCGCCTGCGCCGCGCACGAGCTGGCCGCCACCGGGGATCGCTCATACACGGGACTGACCCCCATGCAGCTGGCCAAGGCCATGGATTCGCTAGAGGGAATCGAGGCCCTGCGCACCTTTGACGCCATCCTCGTCGGGGGTGCTGCCACCCACCCGCAACTGTTGGAGTCAGCGAAGAAGCTGCGCATCACCATCGTCACCACCTACGGTTCCTCGGAGACTTCCGGTGGCTGCGTCTACAACGGACAGCCACTGGATAGCGCTCGTGTTCGCCTCGGCGAGGAGAACCGCATCTACCTCGGCGGGCCCATGATTGCGCAGGGCTACCGAAACGTGGACTCAGATGCCTTCGTGGTCGATGAGTCCGGCACCTCGTGGTTTGCTACCTCCGACGCCGGCGCGCTTCACGACGGCCACCTCACCGTCACCGGGCGCCTCGACAACATCCTGAACACCGGCGGGCTCAAGCTCCACCCAGAGCAGCTCGAGCAGCACATCCTGCACGTGCCGGGAGTGGACGGCGTGTGCGTGGTCGGCATCCCCCACCCACGCTTGGGACAGATGATCGTCGCTGCCTATACCGGATGGGCGGATGTCGGCGATATCCTTGTGGCTCTCGACGATAGTGGCCTTCCCCGGTGGCAAATCCCCAAGGACTTCAAGCGCCTGGCCCAGCTCCCCACCACCGGCCCCGGCAAGGTAGACCGCCTCGCCGTCGCCCGCATGTGGGACAGCTAAGCCTCCGCTTCGCCAAAGCTGCGTACGGCAATGCCGCGCGCAGCGGATTCCCCGAGGGGGAAGTGCGCACCGCCGTCGACGGCAACCTCGAGCACACCCGCAACCGAGGGGGCAACGACGGTCAATTCCACTCCCGGCCGCACTCCATATTTATCCAGGTAGCGCAGAAACTCGCCATCCGCGTCAGTGACCTGCTCCACGGTGACGGGGGTCTGCGCGGGGACGTCGATAAGCGTAATGCGCGAGACCGGCTCGGCAGTGCCGTCCGGGGCAGGTATGGGATCACCATGCGGATCGCGGGCGGGGTTGCCCAGGAAAGAATCAAGACGTTCAACGAGCCTGTCGGACGTCGCGTGCTCTAGCATTTCTGCCTCATCGTGCACCTCATCCCAGGTATAGCCCAGAGTGCGCACGAGGAAGGTTTCCAGGAGTCGATGCCGGCGCACCATTGCCACAGCCAGCCGCCGGCCTTCCTCAACAAGCCGAACACCGAAGTAGCGTTCGTGTTCCACCAGCCCCTTCGCGGCCAGGCGCTTGACCGCCTCCGAAGTAGTGGGCAGTTTCTGCCCCGCCGCTTTGGCTAGATCCCCGAGCGGCATCGCGGTATTAGCGCCCTCTTTCTCCTCATAGGTCCAGAGGATCTTGAGGTAGTCCTGGGTGCGTTCGGGCAGCTCACTGATGTGCATACCCCCATCGTAGTTCAGCCTATTGCTTCCAAAGGTTTCAGGACTTATGCTCTTTCAAGTTCAATCTATTGAACATCGACATTCACTTTTAATAAGAGAGGTTTCCCGTGAAGAAACTTATTGCGCTTCCCCTCGCTTCCCTCGTGGCTGCCACCGCGCTGACTGCCTGCACCAGCAGCGACTCCGCCGAAGCCCAGGACGACAATCTGACGATCTTCGCCACGACCGGTTACTTGGCTGATGCGGCCGCCAACATCGCCCCGGACGCCGACATCACCACCATGGTCGGCCCCGGCGGCGATCCACACACCTACCAGCCCACCACGCGCGATATTGAAAAGATGCAGGACGCCGACCTCGTCCTCTGGAATGGCCTTCACCTCGAGGCGCAAATGGTGGACCAGCTCTCCTCCCTCGGTGAGAAGCAGCTAGCTGTCGGCGAACAGCTCGATACTGCTGACCTCCTGCCGTGGCCCGAGCAAGGCGACAAGGGCGAAAAACTCTACGACCCGCACATCTGGAATAGCCCCGAGCTGTGGAGCCAGGTCGTCGATCACATCGGCACCAAACTCGGTGAAATCGACTCTGACAATGCCGAAGACTATGCCGCGGCCGCCGATGCATATGAAGACAAGATTGCAGCCGCGCACGACAAGGCCGCTAAGGAACTCGAAAACGCCTCCCCGCGCGTTCTCATCACCGGCCATGACGCTTTCAACTACTTCGGCAAGACCTTCGACTTTGAAGTCCAAGCCACCGACTTCGTGACCACCGAAGCCACCAAGTCCGCCACTGAGATCTCCGAGCTCGCGGATACCATCGCGGAGAAGAAGGTCCCCGTTATCTTCCAAGATAACCAGGCGAACCCACAGGCCATCACTTCTCTCAAGGAAGCCGTAGAATCCCGCAACTGGACAGTCACCATCTCGGATGAGGAGCTCTTCGCCGATACCCTCGGCCCGGAAGCCCCCACCGATACCTACCTCGGAGCCTTCGAACACAACGCTAATGCCGTGGCGAAAGCACTGAGCTAATGCTCCACGTTGAAAAACTCACCGCCGGCTATCCACGCACGCCGGTGCTTCACGACGCCACCTTCACCCTCACCCCCGCGACCATCACCGGACTGGTAGGCGCGAATGGGTCGGGAAAGTCCACTCTGGTCCGCACGCTGGTCGGGCTCCTTCCGCCACTAGCCTGCGGGTCGATGACCTTCGATGGCGTCGATCTTGCGCATTTTCGGCAGCGGCTCGGGTACATGCCACAACATGCGAATATCGACTGGAGTTACCCTGCCACCGCCTTCGACGTTGCCCTGATGGGCCGCACCGCCGGGCTGCGCTGGTGGCAGTGGCCTAGCCGCGCTGACAAAGACGCCGCCCACGCAGCACTTGCTCGCACCGGAATGCAGGCACACGCGCAACTGCCAATTTCCGCGCTATCTGGTGGGCAGCGCCAGCGCGTGTTGTTGGCGCGCACGCTCGTTAGCGATCCGGAATTCATCATCCTTGACGAGCCCTTCGCTGGTGTTGATGCCGCAAGTCAGCGCGCCATCATGGATGTACTCAAGGAACTGCGCGACAACGGCGTGACCATCCTGCTGGTGCATCACAACCTGGCGGAGGTCGCCGACTTTTGCGATGAGGTCCTCATGGTCGGCCACGGCCGGCTCATTGCTGCTGGCCCCACCGAACAGGTGCTCACAGAGTCCGCCATTGCCGATATGTTTTCCCTGCCATCATGAACCCACTCGAGCTTCTTCAGAACTACACCTATACCCAGGCACTCCTGGGTACCGTGCTGATCGGTGGCTGCGCCGGCGCGCTCGGCCCATTGGTATATGTTCGCCGCACCAGCCTGCTGGCCGATGCCATCTCGCATTCTTCCCTGCCCGGCCTGCTCACCGCCTTCCTCGTGGCCACCGCCATTGGCTGGGACGGGCGAAACGTCTGGCTCCTTGCTTGTGGAGCCCTGCTCACCGGAACGCTTGCGGTGGTCTGTATTCACCTCATCCCGCGGTTGACTCCCCTGGGGCAAACCACTGCGATGGCGGCCACGCTGACCACGTTTTTCTCGGTAGGCATGCTGCTCATGCAGTATATTTCCCGCCGACCATTGCCTGGCAAGGCCGGAATCCAGGATTATTTGCTGGGAAATGCCTCCACGCTCACTCGCGCGGATGTGCGCTCCACACTCATCATCGGTGGCTGCGTGCTGCTTTTTCTTTTCCTCATTCACACCCGGCAGGCCGCGGTCACCTTTGACTCAAGTTTTGCCCAGGTAGCCGGCATTCGCGCCTCGTTCCTCAACGCGGCTAGTTTCTTCGCCCTCACCGCCATCACGGTGCTCGGTGTCAAAGTCGTCGGCGTGGTACTCATGGTCGCCGTAGTCATCAGCCCTGCCGCCGCTGCCCGCCCCTGGACCACGCGCTTGCTACCTTTCATCGCGCTCTCCGGGTTCCTCGGCGCGGCCACCGCTGCTCTCGGCTGCTATGTCTCCATTGCGCACGGCCCGCTGCCCACCGGTCCGGTCATCGTCCTGGCTCAGGCAGCGCTCGTCACCATCAGCCTCCTCAGCAGAAAGCTCGCCTCATGACCCTCGCCGCCACTGCTTGTCTCCTTGCCGTCCTGACTGCCTTAGCCTGTGCTATCCCCGGCACCTTTGTTGTCCTCAAAGGCCAGGCCATGCTTATCGACGGCATCGGCCATGCCGTCCTTCCCGGGATTGCCATCGGTTACCTCTTTACCTCCGATCTGGATTCGCCCGTGCTGCTCGCTACCGCGGCTGCCGGCGCCTTGGTAGTAGCGTTGGGGACCGATGCGCTCCAGCGAAGCCCACTGGTGACTGCTGATTCCGCCCTCGGGTTGGTCTTTCCCGCCCTGTTTGCCGCCGGAGTCATCTTGATCTCCACGCACATGAGCCACGTGCACCTTGATGTCCACGCGGTTCTCGTCGGTGATCTCAACCTCGCGGCCTTCTCCAACCCTAACTATTGCTACATCATGGCCGCAGTGCTGGGTATCAATGCTCTCTTCCTCGCCCTTACACTGCCGCGTTTATCCGCCACGACTTTTGACGCCGATTTTTGTGCCGCACGCGGGGTGCCCACGCGCGTTCTTCACGTCATTTTTATGACCGTGGTTGCCTGCACTGCCACCGCCGCTTTTCACGCTGCCGGTGCCATGCTGGTCATCGCGCTCATGGTATTCCCGACGATGACCGCGCGACTGCTTACTCAGCGCGTGCCCACGCTGGTGTTGACTGCCTGTGGCGTTGCCGCGATCAGCGCAGTCGTTGGATTTTGGGTTGCCTATGTCCTCGACGCAGCTACCTCTGCCGCAATGACAGTCACCAATGCCGTCGTTTTCGTCGCGGTGCTCATTATCTACCGCCTTCGCCAACGCACCAGCTCATTGCCGCAGCGAACCACACCAGTGGCACAATAGTGAGCATGTCTGCCTTTTCCGCCACTCCTGCCGATTGGCTCCAGGGTGCTCGCCCGCATACCTGGGCCAATGCCTTTGCTCCCGTTATCGCTGGTACCGGCGCTGCCGCCGCGGCGCATGGTTTGCACTGGGGCCGGGCGTTGCTGGCACTCATCGTGGCCTGGGCTCTTATCATCGGCGTGAACTACGCCAACGACTACTCCGATGGCATCCGCGGCACCGATGATGACCGCACCGGCCCCCAGCGCCTCACCGGCGGCGGGCTGGCCAAACCACAGCACGTCAAGTTCGCCGCCTTCGCTTGCTTCGGCGTGGCCGCCATCGCGGGAATTTCGCTCTCCCTGGCTGCCAACGCAGCTTGGTTCATCCTCGTCGGCGCCGTGTGCATCGCCGGCGCCTGGTTCTATACCGGTGGCAAGAACCCCTACGGCTACCGCGGGTTTGGGGAAATCGCCGTTTTCGTTTTCTTCGGACTCGTCGCGGTCCTAGGTACCGAGTACACGCAGGCCGGCCGCATCACGTGGACGGGCCTTGCCTTAGCCGTGGGTATCGGCGGTATGAGTGCGGCGGTAAACCTGGCCAATAACATCCGGGACATCCCCTCCGATAAGGCCACCGGCAAGATCACTTTGGCGGTGCGCCTAGGTGATAAAAAGTCCCGCACGCTATTCATGACACTCTTGCTGCTGCCGGTACTACTCACCATCGGCCTAGCCTTCGATTCCTGGGCCGCGCTCGCTTCGCTGCTCTACTTCCCCCTCGCGCTGGGTGCTATCCGCACCGTCAACCGCGGCGCACGCGGCCCGAAACTCATCCCAGTACTTGGCATGGCCGGCCGCGCAATGCTGGTGTGGGCGGTTATCAACGCTGTAGCGCTGGCTCTGGTTTAACCACCGATTTAGCGGCCGGCCAGCTCCTCTTGGACCCACTTCTTGTGGGCCTTGCGCTGCGCGGAGTACTCCGCCAGCGTCTGAGTGGCTTCCATGCGCCACGTGGAGAAGATCAGCATGGACAGCGGCAGCGCCACAAACAACGCCAACAGGGCGGAGACCAACAGCGGAAAGGCCCCGAGTACCGCCATGGCCAGCAGCTGAATTACCGCGGTGAGCACAATGAACAGCACCACGCGGGCAGCCCCGTACTTCCACAAAGCGACGCGGGAGCGGCGCTTGAGCGCCGGGTCCGGCTGGGGCGGTTCGGGGTTCTGGGAAGTGTTGGTGGTGTTTTCTGTCTGACTCATAATTCTCACTTTTGCTTTGCGGGCATTCCGTAGAATACAACGCATGGGTCGATTGATACTACTACTCTTGTTTGTCCTCGCGGCGGTCCTCGTATGGAAGGCCTTTGGTCCGTCGAGTTGGAATAAGAAGGTGCAGCAGACACAGCAGCCGCAGCGCCCTGCAATCAAGGGCCCAGACGATGACGAAGAGTTCCTGTGGAACCTAGAGAAGCAGCGCTTCAAAGAGCGCCGCGCCAGGGAGCGGGAGGCAGAGCGCCAAGAAGAAGAGCGCCGCCGTCGCTCACAGGGTTCACAAGGTTCCCAGAAACCCAAGGCCCCCGAGGACAAAGACAATAAAGCCGACGAAGCCTAAGCCTTCGGCTCGAAGGTCATCTCAAGGCCGAGGGCCTCAGCCACCGCAATCACCTTTTCCCAGCGCACGCCAGAGCCGCCGTGCTCGATGGTGTGCAGCGTGGAGCGCGAAATCCCGGCCTTCTCAGCCAGCGCCTGCTGCAAGATACCGAGTTCTCGGCGGCGCTGCGCAAAGCCCTCACCGAGAGCGATGAGCTGCGGGTTATCGCCCGCCGGCTTGCCCTGTTTGTGCCGCGGCTTAGGGGTCTCCGCCATTTAGTTCAGCCCCGCATAGGAGTGCAGGCCGGAGACAACCATGTTGATGAAGAACAGGTTGAAGATCATGAGCAGCATCGCCGCGATGTTGATATACGGCGCGGCCTTGCGGAAGGCCGGCGTCGCGCGGGCGTGCAGGTAGGCAGCGTAGAGGATCCAGGTGGCGAAGGAGACGGTCTCCTTCGGGTCCCAGCCCCAGTAGCGTCCCCATGCGGACTCGGCCCAAATAGCGCCCAGCACAATACCCAGGCCCAGGGTCGGCAGCGCCACCACGCCCAAGCGATAAGCCAAGCGGTCCAGCTTCTTAGCCGAAGGAAGCGGGCGGGCAAGCGCACCGAAGAAACCAGACTCAACGCCCTTCGGCTGGAATTCACGCAGCACGCTAAGCAGAGATGCAATACCGGAGACCACGCCGATGGACGCGCCGAGTGAAACCACGGTGACGTGAATCGGCAGCCAGTGAGACTGCAGTGCCGGGACCACCGGAGCGGATTCCGCATAAAGCTTGGTGGAGCCATAGAACATCAACGCCAGAATCGGCGTGAGCAGCCACGGCCACAGGGTGCGCCACTCCTTGCGCTGCATGGCAATGGTCGCCACCACCATGGCGCCGGCGGTCACCATGAGCACGTACTCGTAAAGGTTGCCAAACGGGAAGCGCCCCGTTGCCAGACCGCGCAGCACAATGGCCGCCAAGTGTAAGGCGATACCCAACCACAGGAGCATCTGCGTCATGCCGCCGAGCTTGTCGGCGTTCTCCCGCTTCTTCGCCAGATCCGCATCTAGGTCAGCATCGGGACCAGCGCTGGCTGTCGGGGGGACGTCGCCAAGCACGGCACTGTCTGCCGAGGCCCCCACGCTGGCGAGTTCGCGCTGCTGCGCCACAGCACTCGTGCAGGAGCGCATAGCCTCGATGATGCTGTGCATCCGGCCGTAGTAGACCAGGGACAACACCAAGGCGAGAGCATAAACGACGAACGCGGTTTGCACCGCGATGTCGGAAAAGTTGGACAGATTTTGATCAACCTGCATGAGTGGGAAACCTTGCCTTCACAATCGTGCCTACACCGTGCTTCACGCACGAGGCTGCATGAGCGGAGAGATTTATGGTGCTCATAAGAGTACCCCCCCTTCCCAGCAGTATCCAACTTTTGACGGATACACTCCGCTCCTTTAGTCGGCGGAGTAGAGCTCGTCTTCCTCCACCTCATCGGGATCCGGCAACTCCAAGAGCTCACGGTGAAGCTCGTGGAATTCCTCAGACCAACCCGCGCGATCGGTACGGGCAAGGCCGCCCATCTCGATGTCGGTGCCGCCATTGGCACCCGGACGGATGCGCACCCACACGCGGCGGCGCTTAATCACCAGCGAGCCAACCAGCGATACCAGCATGACCAGAGCGGACACCAGAACCCAGCTTTGGAAGGGGTCATAGGAAACCTGGTAGTTCGCGAACTCGGAGGCGCCATCGAAGGTGATCTTCGTGCCGTCGTCCAGCGTGACCGATTCACCTTGGTTCAGGTTGACGCGGTCGATCTTTTGCAGCTGCCCCGAATGGACCAGGCTGGTGTCAAGGGAAAAGAGGGACTGCGGGGTACCCGTGTCCAGGCCGGCATCGCCGCGGTAGATATCGATAGCCACGGCTGGGTCCAGCATCGCCGGGTAGGAAGACTGCAACAGCTTGCCGCTCTCGCCGGACCACTCGGCGGTCGGGGCAAACAGGCCCTGGATGGCGATCTGGTTCTGGCGGCGCTCAAACAGGTCCGGGTACATGCCCGCCGGCGGGTCGAAACGCATGACACCCGAGGACAGGAAGAACGTGGTGTCATTGGGCTGAAATTGGATGGTCTGCGTGCGCTTCTCGCCGTTGGGCCACTCCACCGTCATCGTCGGCGCAAAACCGTGGCCCTGCAGATAAACGCGGTTATTCTCAATGCGCAGCGGGTGATTGACCTGCAGCTGGTAGTCTTCCCAGGTCTCCGGATCCGTGAAGATATCGTCGCCTGCGGCATAGGACACGTTCGAGGTGAACATCTCCGCCTGGCCATTGGGCAGGTAGTCCGCGGTGAAGTCGTGGGCCTTAAAGCAGAAGGGGTGCAGGCCGGTGCCGTCGAACAGCGGGCCGGCGCGGAAGGAGTCATAGACAGAGGTTGATGTATTACAGAATTCCGTGGACTGTGGCTGTTCCTGGGTCTGGCCCTGGGAGTTCTTCTTCGTCACCACGATGACCTGGCCTTCATAGTGCACCAGGCGCCCGGCTGCCATGGTCAGCAGGATAGCCACCAGCGCGATGTGGAAGATGAGGTTGCACAGCTCGCGGGCATAACCGCGCTCCGCGGAGAAGGACTGCGCACCCGCACGGTCCTTGTCTGGGGAGACCGCATTGACGCGCCACTTCTTCAACATGGTTTTGGTGGCAGCCGCGATCTCCTCCGGGGATTTCTCCGAATGCCCGGTGGCGTTCAGCGGCATCTTATTCAAGAACTTTGGTGCGCGCGTCGGCGGGGTGCGGTAGGCCTTGTAGTGATCCCAGGAGCGCGGGATGATGCAGCCCACCAGGGAAATCATGAGCAACACGTAGATGGCCTGGAACCAGACGGAGGAGAAGACGTCGAAAAGCTGCAGCTTATCGTAGATCTCTGCCACTTTACCGTTGGTCTCAATGAAGTCATTGACATTGGACTCATTGAGCGAGCGCTGCGGCAGGAGCGAGCCCGGAATGGCAGCAATGGCCAGCAGGAAGAGCAGTGCCAGCGCGGTGCGCATGCTGGTCAGCCAATGCCAGGCCTTGCGGATGTATCTCACGAAAATTCTCCTTTAAATCAGCGTCGCGCCATAGGACACGGTCCACTGGCGGATGGCGTTGATAAAATCTGCCCAGAGCCCGGTCAGCAGCGCCAAGCCGACGAGGATCATGGCGATGCCGCCAACAATCTGGATGGCGCGGGAGTGTTTGCGCATCCAGGTCACGGTGCGCATCGCTTTGGCGGAGCCCAGTGCCACGAGTAGGAAGGGCAGGCCCAGCCCCAGGCAGTAGCCGATGATCAGGATCGTGCCGCGCAGCGCTGTGGTTCCTTCGGTGCCGGCAGAAACGGACAGGATGGCGGCCAGCGTGGGGCCCAGGCACGGGGTCCAGCCCAGGGCGAAAACCCCGCCGAGCAGGGGCGCGCCCAGCCACGTGGTCCAGCGCCGCGGGGCCATGCGGGTGTCCTTCTGCAGCACCGGCACCACGCCCATGAACACCACGCCCATAAGAATGGTGATGATGCCGCCGGCGCGCATGAGGGTGTCCGCGTTGAGCGTCAGCGCCGAAATGGCACCGAAAACCGACACCGTAGCGAGGACAAACACGATGGTAAAGCCCAGCACGAAGAGTGCTGCGGCACCGACCACGGCCCAACGCCGGCGCTTGCCGACGCCCACCCCCAGCTCCTCGTCATAACTAACCTCTCCGCCCACCACGGAGGCGAGGTAGGAGATATAACCCGGAACCAGTGGAACCACACATGGCGAGGCGAAGGAGACCAACCCGGCCACAGCGGCGGCGAGCACTCCGATAAGGAGCGGGCCGGACACGGCGGCATCAGCAAAGCTTTGTCCCACGCCGTCAGCGGCAAGGATCACTGTTCTTTCTCCAGCTCGTCGACGACCTCGAGGACATCCTTCTCCGTGATCTCCGTCAGGAAGACTGCGGCGGGGCGGTGCTGCTTATCCAACACGATGGTGGTGGGCACCACGGAGGTAGGAACGCCGCCAAGGGCCGCGGCCGTCTTGAAGGGCGGATCGTAGATGGAGGGGTACTCCAGGCCGTTATCGGCCATAAAGTCCCGGGAGATCTCCGGGTTGAAGTCCTTGACGTTGATGCCTAGCACGGTGCCGACCTTGCGCTTTTGCAGCTCCGAGTGGATGGCCTGGAGGTCATCCGATTCGGAGCGGCACGGCGCGCACCACTGGCCCCAGGAGTTGAGGACGACGATCTGGTCCTGAAAATCCGAGAGCTTGATCGTCGTGGACTCATCCCGCAGGTCCTCACCGGAGAAATCCTTGAGTGGTTTGCGGTCTGCTTCCTCGTAACGAATGGTGGTCTGCCCGCCGGGTGAAATGAACTCGAAGGTGCCGCCGGAAGCAACGGCATTCTGTGCGTTTTCTTCGCTCTGTGTACAGCCAGCCAGGCTCAGCACGGCAACGACACCGGCCACGGCGGCGCGGATAGTTCTGTGCGCCATTAGATGTCCTGTGCCGGTTCGGAGTAGAAGATATCGATGATCTCGCGGTTGCGGTAGACCAGCGAGGTCACCGAGGCGAGAGCGCATTGGCGGTCCCACGGCGCGTGGGCCAGGCGCTTGCCCAACACGGTGCGCTGCACCATGACGATGGGCAGCTGGTGGGAGACCACGATGGCCTCGTGCCCCTCAGCCTTGGAACGAGCGCGCTCGGCGGCGTCCATCATGCGCGCGGCGATCTCCTCGAAAGGTTCGCCCCACGAAGGCTTGAGCGGGTTGACCATGAGCGGCCAGCGCTGCGGGTTCCACAGCTGCGAGTTCCAGCCCTTGGTGCGCAGGCCCTCGAAGCGGTTGCCGGACTCGATGACGCCCTTGTCGACGTCCACCTCCAAGCCCGTCACCTGCGCAATCGGCAGCGCGGTTTCCTGCGCGCGCTGCAGCGGCGAGGCCGCCAGGTAGGTCACGTCATGGCCCTCAAAGGCTTTCGCCGTGCGTGCGGCCATGGAATGCCCACGGGAGGACAAGTGATAGCCCGGGATGCGCCCGTAGAGGATCTTATCCGGGTTATAAACCTCGCCGTGGCGGACGAAGTGGACGATGGTGGTGGACATATGCCTGTGTCTATCCCCTCAACATGGTTGGTTTAGTGCGGACGCTGCGCGCTGGCAGCGGCCTGGGCGGCAGGCTTGAGAGCTGCCTCGATTACCTCAAAATCTTTGTCCGTGAGCGCATCAGACACAAACCAGGTCTCGAAGGCTGACGGCGGGACGTACACGCCGCCCTCCAGCAGTGCGTGGAAGAAGGGGGCGAAACGCCAGGTATCGGCGGCCTGCATATCGGCGAAGTTGCGGCCCTGGCCCTCGGCGAAGCGGATGGAGAACATCGTCTCTGCGCGCTGGATGTGGTGTGCCACGCCGGCGGCATCAAGCGCCGCCGTTATCAGGCCGGTCAGGCGGCCCGCGTTGGCCTGCAGGCGCGGGTACAGCTCTTCGTTTGCGAGCTCCAGTGATGCTAGGCCGGAGGCCATCGCTACCGGGTTACCGGACAGCGTGCCCGCCTGGTAGACAGGGCCCGAAGGTGCCAGCGAAGCCATCACGTCGGCGCGACCACCGAAGGCAGCGGCCGGCAGGCCACCGGAGACCACCTTGCCGAAGGTCACCAGGTCACCCGCTACCCCATCGACGCCGAACCAGCCCTTGTAGGAGGTACGGAAGCCGGTCATGACTTCATCGAGGATGAGCAGGGCGCCGTCGGCATGCGCGATCTCCTTGAGCGCGGCATTGAAGCCCTCCTCCGGGGCCACGGTGCCCATGTTGCCGGCGGCTGCTTCCGCGATGATGCAGGCGATCTCTCCCGGGTGCGCGGCAAAGGCCTCGCGGACAGCATCTAGATCGTTGTACGGGACGACGATGGTATCTGCGGCCGAAGCGCCGGTCACGCCCGGGGAATCCGGGAGCGCGAAAGTGGCCACGCCGGAGCCAGCCGATGCCAACAGCGCGTCCACGTGGCCGTGGTAGCAGCCTTCAAACTTCAGGACCTTGGCACGACCGGTGAAACCGCGGGCCAGACGCACGGCGGACATGGTGGCCTCGGTACCGGAGTTGACCAGGCGCACCTGCTCCACGGCGGTGCGCTTGACGATGTGCTCCGCCAACAGCGTCTCACCCTCGGTGGGCGCGCCGAAGGAGAGGCCGTCGGCAGCCGCCTTCTGCACCGCCTCCACGATGGTCGGGTGGGCGTTGCCGTGGATCATCGGGCCATAGGAACTAACCAGGTCGACGTACTCGTTGCCGTCGATATCCCAGAGGCGCGAGCCTTCACCGCGCGCGATGACGCGGGCTTGGCCACCCACGGATCCGAAGGCGCGGACCGGGGAATTCACACCGCCCGGGGTGACCTTGGTGGCGCGCTCGAACCACTCGGCGGACTGGGACGTATTCTGCTGGTTTAGCTGGCTGGTGTTAGGCATAGCCCACATTGTATCGGTTTTAGCCCTATACAAAAGTTGGAGTCCCCTCGTGTCCCACGGTCGCTCCTCCAAAGCCTCGCGCGCGCCCTCGACACGCTCGCGCTGCGCACCCGCCACTGTGGCGCTATGCTGGCAGCACACTGTTGATTCTGCCTTTCTTTATTTCGGCGCTGGGGTGCGCTGCGGAGAGGCACTACTTAAGGGGGATTCCCATGGCTTCACGCCGATTTCTTATCATTCTTGCCTGCCTTCCGCTGTCTGCCTGTGCCACCACGCAGGCAGAAACCGCTCCGCGAAGCGAGCCCGGTCCCATTACCTCGGCCCCACCGACGTCCTGGGAGCCGAATGCCCTACCTCAGCCGGTCAACCGCTTGGGCGACACCACCTCCATCGCGCCAGCCCCAGCCGAACCAGAACCTGAAGCCCAGGCACCAGCTCCCGCACCCACGACGGTTGAGGCACCATCACCACAGGTAGAAACCGTCACCGTCCGTGCCCCAGCGCCCGCGCCCGCACCAGCACCGCGCCCGGCCCCACCGCAGCGACCCAAACCTCAGCCCGAGCTTCCCCCGCCGCCGCAGATCCCCACCTCTATACCGATCCCTCCAGAAGTCCAGGACGGCATCGACCAGATGCCGACGCTTCCCCCGCTGCCGCGCGCAGAGGATATCCGCATCGATGTTCCCTTCTAAAAACCTCTAAGGGTAGACCCTGATCTACCTCCTATATTCCCCCGCTGTACATGACAGGAAGCAATCCCAAGAGTTAATCTGAAGCCGATTTTCAATGACGGCGTTAACCTGACAGTAAGGGATTCATGAACAAGAAAGCTCTCGGCATCACTGCTGGCGCTATTGCCGCGGTTCTCCTCGCAGGCGGCGGTGGAATGTACGCACTGACCAGTGGGTCTTCCGATATTCAGCTCACCGCAACCGATGTCACGAAAACCGCAAAAGAAGACCTCATCAGTTCCGTCTCCGCCACCGGCACCGTTTCTGCCGAGCGCGAACTCTCGCTGACCACCTCGCTGACCGGCCCCATCCAGTCCTTGGACGCGAAGGTGGGTGACCGCGTCGAGGCCCAGCAGCTCCTCGGCCGCATGGACACCACCGAAACCGAGCGCGAGCTCGAAGCCCAGCGCACCTCCCAAGAGGCAGGAAAGCTCGAGGCCGTCCACCAAATCGAGGACGCCCAACTCCAGCTGCGCCAGCTTCAGGATTCCCTCGACCAAGGCCTCAACCCGGAGGTCAACAGCGCACAATCCGCCGTGAACTCGGCGCAGACCGAGTACGCCGAGGCGCAGCGCAAGCTCGATGATGCCCTCGCCGCCAAGGGCGACCGCCCCGAGGTTGCCGAAGCCCGCGCCGCCGTCGAGCAGGCGCGCTCCGGCGTGCGCGATGCGGAGTCCAAGTCTTTCCAGTCCGCACTGGCCTCCCTCGGCACCGCCACCGAGGATCCCTCCGGCCTCAACACCGCCAGCGCTTTCTTGAGCTATCTGGACTCCGATGAGGCAGTGCAGGACTCTGAGCGCCAGCTCAAGCAGTCCGAGGAATCCTATGGCCGCGTCCTCCGCGGTATCGACCGCGAGCTGGGCGAGCAACAGCGCGCCACCGCTTCCTCCTACCAAGCGGTTGCCGATGCCGAACGCGCGCTGCAAGCCAGCAACCTGGCCATCGAGCAGCAGATTTCTTCCCAGTCCCAGGCGGTGAACCACGCGGTGGAATCGGCGGCGTCGGCAAGCGCGAATAATGCCAAGGAAAATGGGCCGTTAGAGTACCGACTCTCCCAAGCCGACCTGCGCTCCCCTCTGGCGGGCGTTGTCACCGCCGTTAATGGCCAAGCCGGCATGCCCGCCGAAGGCCCCATCCTCACCGTGGCGGATGATTCCTCCCTGCTGGTGAAATCCACGGTCAAGGAGGGCGATATCGCCCGCATCAAGGTCGGCGATGAAGTCTCATTCACCTCGCCATCCAGCCCTGGCAAGGAGTACAAAGGCAAGGTCACCTTCATCTCTCCTACCGCTGAGCAACCCGACGTCGAGGCCGGTGCAGGCGGCGGCTCCGGCAAACCATCTGGTTCCTCCAAGCCCGAATTCCCCGTGCATATCCGCGTCGATGGCAACCGCGAAGGCCTGCGCCTCGGTTCCACCACGAAGGTGAAGATCATTACGAAGAAGGATAAGGACGCCATCACCGTGCCGCTCTCCGCCATCTATGAAGAAGGCGGCAAGAAGAAGGTCCTCGTCATCGACAATGGCACGATCCAGGCCCGCGAGGTGAAGATCGCCAGCGAATCTGATTTCTCCGCCGCCATCTCCTCCGGCCTCAAGGAGGGCGAGACCGTCATCAGCCAGGCGGATACGCACAAGGACATGGTCGGCATGTCCGCCTCCATCGATGGCTCCGATGATGCGGAAGAGAACGCATGAGCCGCCTCATTGAGATGCGGGGAATCGTCAAACGTTTCAACGAGGGCCTCGACAGCGAGCTGACCGTCATCCCGGGCCTCGACTTCAACGTCGAGGAGGGCGAGTTTGTGGCGGTCGTGGGCCAGTCTGGCTCCGGCAAATCCACGCTCATGAACATCATCGGCCTCCTCGACCGCCCCACCGCTGGCGAGTACCAGCTGGCTGGCGTGGATGCGCTGGCGCTTGGCGACGATAAACTAGCCTCCTTCCGCGGCCAAAAAATCGGTTTCATCTTCCAGAATTTCAATCTGATCGGCCGCATGTCCGCGCTGAAGAACGTGGAGATGCCCATGGTCTATGCGGGCGTTTCGGCCCACGAGCGCACCCAGCGCGCGGAAGAGCTTTTGGAGATGGTCGGCATGTCCGACCGCATGAATCACCTGCCCAATGAGCTCTCCGGTGGTCAAAAGCAGCGCGTGGCGGTGGCCCGCGCCTTGGCCAACCAGCCGGAGATTCTGTTGGCGGACGAGCCCACCGGTGCGCTGGATTCGCAGACCGGCCGCATGGTCATGGACCTCTTCCACGAACTGCACCGCACGCATGGAAAGACCATTTTGTTCATTACCCACAACCCGGAATTGGCTGATGAATGCAGCCGTACCGTCACGATGAAGGACGGTGTGCTGTCATGAATTTTGCTGAATCCACCAAGATGGCGCTGACGAGCCTGCGCACCAACAAGATGCGCTCGGCGCTAACACTCTTGGGTGTCATCATCGGCATCGCCGCGGTCATCGCCATCGTCACGCTCGGCCATTCCTTGCAGGCCTCGGTTCAAAAAGACTTGGACAAGGTCGGCGCCAATAACTTCACTGTCCAAGTCAAGGAGCGCCCTGAAGAAGGCGAAGAGGAAGAAGCCGACGATCCTTTCATGGGCGGCGGCTTTGTGGAAGACGAATCCTCCATGCTCACCCCGGATATGCTGGACCGCACCAAAGAGGTCATGGGAAATCAGATCGTCGGCATCAATATCGGCGAGTACAGCGCTTATTCCGGCGCGTTCGTCGCCGAAGGCGACGAACAAGAGAAAACTGCCAACCTCCTGGTCCGCCCGACCAACCCGGACTATGTCTCAGGCTCCTCCTATTCCATCGTGGCCGGTCGCTTCCTCAATGAAGACGATATTGATTCCAGCCGGGCAGTTGCCATGCTGGATAAGGAGACCGCCACCAAGCTCTTCGGCGCTCCTGAAGACGCTATTGGCCAATACGTGAGCTTTGAAAGCCAAGAGGCCTCTCCTATTGAACTCGCCGTCATCGGTGTTTTTGAAGAACCGCAAACCGGCCCTCTTGTAGGCGGTGGCCCCAGCCAATCCGCCTTCGTTCCTTACCCGCTGGAAGCCGAGCTTTCCGATTCCCCCGGTGCCGGCACCGCCTTCAGCGAGGTCACCGTTCGCGGCAACCCAGACTTGGACAAGGCCGCGGTAGCCAGCAACCTGCAGCGCGTCTTCGATAGCTACTACAAGGACAACCCGGACTACATGGTCAAAGTGACCGACTTCAGCGATGACCTCGCGTCCTTGAACCAGATCTTCACCACGATGAGCCTGGTGCTCGCGGCCATCGGCGGTATCTCACTGCTCGTCGGCGGCATCGGCGTGATGAACATTATGCTCATCACCGTCACCGAGCGCACCCGCGAGATTGGCATCCGCAAGGCGCTTGGCGCACGCCGCCGCGATATCCGCATCCAGTTCATCACGGAGGCCATCGTGGTCTGCCTCATCGGTGGACTCATCGGCATCGCCATCGGCACCGCCGCCGGCATGGCGGGTGCGGCCGCCATCGGCTCACTCGTGGCACCGCCGCTCTGGGCGGTTATCCTCTCGCTGCTCTTCTCGCTGGCTATTGGCCTCTTCTTTGGCTACTACCCTGCGGGCAAGGCCGCAAAGCTGGACCCGATTGAGGCACTGCGCTACGAATAAATCCCGCGTCGTCGTTTCAAACGACGACGCCTCCTAATGCACCACCTTCAGGCCCACGATCCCACCAATGATCATGGCGAGGAACAGCACCTTCCAGACGGTTGCCGCCTCGTGTCCCGTGGCGAGTGAGTAAACCACAGTGACCACCGCGCCCACGCCGGCCCACACCGCGTAGGCCGTGCCCACGGGGATGGACTTCATGGCCCAGCCCAACCCACCCATGGAAATGGCGCAGGCAACGAAAAAGATCACCGAGGGCCACAGGCGGCTAAAGCCCTCCGACTTATCCAGCGCCGCTGCCCACACAGCCTCAAAGGCACCGGAGAAAATCAACACGAACCACGACATAGCCAGCCCTTTCTGGCCGTCTTGTCGCGTCACCGGGTACGGCTCCCTCGTCCGGGGCTCGCATGAATCGCGGCGAGCCTGCCCACAATAATGGCACACTGGGCGGCATGAAGATTGCATTCCTTGGTACTGGCCGTATGGGCACCGAGCTCGCCCGACACCTCCTCAAGAACCATGAGCTCACCGTGTGGAACCGCACCGCCGAGCGCGAGCGGCCGCTGGTCGACGCCGGCGCTGCCCTCGCCGATTCCCCCACCGCCGCCGTGGAGGGCGCAGAGGTCATCATCACCTCGCTCTTTGGCCCCGATGACATCCGTGAGCGAGTCATTGATACCAACCTCATCCCCGAGGGCGTGACCTGGATCGATACCACGACCGTCTCCCCCGATGCCGCCCGCGAGTTCGCCGCAGCGGTCGACTCTTATGTCCACGCGCCCGTCGTTGGTTCGCTGGGCCCGGCGCGCGAAGGCAAGCTCGGCGTCTATGTGGGCACGCCTGACGACGACCGCCGCGAGCTCGCCATGACCATTGCCGAGTCCTGGGCCGATGAAAACAAGCTCATCGGCGTGGAGTCCGCCGCCACCGCGGCGATTGGCAAGCTCCTGGCCAACCTGGCCCTTGCCGTAACCGCGGAGGGCGTGCTCGAAGCACTCCACCTCGGTGAGTCTGAGGGTCTCGATTCCGAAGTCGTCCTCGAGATGCTCGACATCACCGGCTTGGCCTTCATGAAGAACATGAAGGGCCCGTTCATCACCGGCGAGCGCAACACCACTCCGGGTGACTTCACCGTGGACGCCCTGTGCAAGGACGCCAAGCTCATGGAGATGACCGCCAACAAGCCGCTGCCGGCAGTGGCCGCCGCCATCGAGCGCTTTGAGGAGCAGCAGGCCATGGGCCACGGCGACCAGGACTTCTCCTCCATCTTCGTCTTCCGCAACAAGGGATAAACCCGGCTTCTAGCCGCCCTGCGGTGCGACGATCCCGCGCAGCACCTCCTCCAGCTGCGCGTTATCTCCAGTGTCCTGACTGTGAAAGCGCGCGGAGTTGATATCCTGCCGCCGTAACCAGCGCGTCAAAGAACACCGTCTGTGTGCGGGTATTCCCTTCCCTAAAGCTGTGCACCACATTGAGCTCACCCCACAGCTCCGCCAGCTTGGCTACGAAATCATCAAACCCTAGACCACGCAGAAAATTGTCCTTCGCAAGCCCCGCAAACAGCTTCTCTGCTGCCTTCGTCATTTCCGGTCCCGCCGGGTAGTAGGCATGCCCAGCCTTAATCATGAACTGGTCTGTAGGGGCAGTTCGCTCTTCACCCGCCCATTCATACACATCCTGAAAAAGATGTCGATGTATGGCCTTGAAATGCGCATAATCAAAAGCACCTTCCACAGGTGCCGAGTCCAACTCGGTCATCCGAAGAAATACAAGCTTTTCTTCCAAGATCCGTAGTTCTTCTGCGTCATCTAACCCCAAGCGATTCTTCAGAACCTTGGTCCCTGGAATGAAATAGTTCTCCCAGCCCCCGCTCATGTTTCTCCCCCGCGCTCTACTTCAGCGAAGCACGCCGTACACGAGCGATTGCTTCGTCGGCAGATAGTGTCCCTGCGGCTATCTCGCGGCCTAGCTGGCGCACGTACTCATCAGTCACATCGTGGCCTGCTAAACGTAACGCAGCATCACTCAACGCTAACGGATCACGGCCGCTACTACTGCTGCTTTCAATTTGAATAGGCTCCGACATTGCTGCCCTCCCGAGTTTTCAACTACATTTTCTCTCATTTTAGCAGCTCATAACACTAATCCCAAGGGCGTTTCCCATCACTAGGACAACGTTCAGGGCGTGCATTTTGCTAAACTTCATCAATAAGTTTTAACTATTGTCTAGCCGCCCAATGTAAGGAGATCGCCGCCCAGCAATGCTTTCCATCGACGCCGATTATGGGCATTCCACGCCCCTTGGACACCTTGAAAAGAACTTCGCCCCAGGCCGCATCTATGGCCTCGCTGGGCCCAACGGTTCCGGTAAATCCACGTTGCTGGCCACGCTCGGCGGAGAACTTGCCCCTCTCGATGGATCAGTGGAGTGGGACGGACATCCTATCGGCACGAAGGAACAGCCGGGTGCTGTGATTACGGTGGCCGAGCCGGTTTTCCTCCCCGACCTCACCGTTGGCGAGCACCTGGACTTGGTGGGGAAAGCGGCAGGGGTGGACGTCGCCAAGCTCTGCGAGCTCTGGACGCTTGAGCCGCTCCTTCCGCACCCCGCCTCGCGCCTGTCCTCGGGCCAGCGCCAGCGCGTTTTTCTGGCCGCGCAGCTGTACCAGCCGGCGCGTGCTTTACTTATCGACGAGCCCGAGCGCCACCTCGACGCCGCCTGGACCGAGTTCCTCGCCAGCGAATTGCGCTACCTAGCCGACGAAGAGAATCGCTGCATCGTCGTGGCCTCACATTCCGACACCATCACCCAGGCATGCGACGAGGTGGTGCAGCTGTGATGCGCGCTCTATCTCGACTGGGCGACGGTATCTGGTACCTCATTCTCGCCGGCATCGTCATCGGCTTCGGTTACACAGGATGGCAAGAAGTCGGCGCCGTCGCGCCTGCCATCCCGGCGCGCATCACGCTGACTAGTATCGCTCCGATTGCCGGCATCGTGGGACTGCTCGCTCTCATCGTGTTCGCCGAGACGCTTTATCCCCTACGTGCGTTATCCAGGGAGCGTTGGGTGTACGTTGATCGCCCGCGCGGCCGGCTCCGCGGTACGGACTGGATCACGTGGGCGCAGCTGGTCGGCTTTGGGGTCTTGGGCCTCGGCATCTGCGTGTCCACCGGGCTATCCCCGTGGTTCGCGCTGGTAGTCCCGGCCCTACGTTTCGTCGTGGGGTGGCGCTCGTTCACGCTGGCTTCGCTACTCAGCGCTGGGCGCACGCGCCTGGTCGGCGGTTCTGGCCTAAGCCTTCTCGATTCGGAAGTCACCTCTGATGCCATTGCGAGCCAATCCGCGTGGATTCCTCGTCGCGCCCATGCGCCATCGACGTTAATGAGTCTCTTCTTCCGTCGTTTGGGACGACGGTGGTACATCGGCGTCGGTGCGCTCGCGGCCCTCGGCTTGTCGTTGGGGTTCGCCCCACAGTTCGGGGCGCTGGCCATCGTCGGCTTCATGTCCGCGTGGAGCATCGTCGGTGCGGCGGTTGGGCGCGCCGCCTCCTTCGGCCGCGTCAGCGACGATGCATGGCCCGACTGGGGCCTTCCCCTTATAGCTTCTGTGGGCACGGCACTCCTTGGTGCCGGTATCCTCCTCTTGGTGTGGAATCTTTCCGCCATCGCAGTGGCGCTCATCATCGCCGGTCTTAGCTGGGCGTCGTTTAAGCGTTCCCGCCCGGCACGGGTAGACAGCATGTCCATGCTGGATAGCGGCGGTTTCGGTGTCTCCTTCTCCCCCGAGGTGCTGCACTACATTGCCCGCGGCGCCCTCGGTTTTGGCGTGGCGGCCCTTGCGCTCGGGTATTAGCCGGGGCTAGCCTTTCAGGCATGAAGATTTTTTCCTAATTCGACGTCACTCTTTTTGCGCGACTTACTCGAAGGTGGATTTCTTCATGCCTATTTCTTTTTCTCATCTCACCGTCGTTTGGCCCGACGGCACCCCCTGTTTCACGGACCTCACCGGCTCCTTTTCCTCCCACTTCACGGGCTTGGTCGGGGCGAATGGATCCGGAAAATCAACGCTAGCCAAGGTACTTGCAGGCCTCATTGCTCCGACTTCGGGAACCGTATCCGCGGGCTCAGTCATCTATGTCGACCAAGACCTAGGCCTCCACACGTCTGACACCATCGCCGATGTCTTTGACGCAACAGAGATCCTCAGCGCCATTGACCGCATTGAGGCTGGCGAATACTCAGACGACCTCGCCGCCGCTGTTGGTGAGCAGTGGGATTTGGCAGAGCGCATCGAAGCGACTCTCGACGCCGCAGGTATCCCCTTCCCGCTAGATCGCACTATAGGGACTTTGTCCGGTGGTGAAGCCGTCACGGTGGCACTGACCGCCGCTTTCTTTCGCAAGCCGGATTTCCTGATCCTCGACGAGCCCACCAATAACCTGGACTCCTCATCACGCCAGCGCCTGCTCGAGCTCATTCGCACCGCGCCGATGCCGGTTCTCGTTGTCTCACATGACCGCGAACTCCTCGAGCACGCGGACAGCATCGCTGAGCTCTACCACGGAACGCTGCGCGAGTTCGAGGGAAACTACTCCTCTTACCGCGCAGCGATTGATGCCGAGCAGGATTCCGCGCAGGCCAAGGTCAGGGAAACCAAGGCCAACCACCGCAAACAGATCCGCGAGCGCGCCGCTATGCAGACCCGCATTGCCCGCGATGCCCGCCGCGGCAAGAACTTCTCCAACTCGAAGCGCAAACCCGGCATGGCCATGGGCAATGACAAGAACCGTTCCGAGCGCTCCGCCGCTGGGCGTTCTCAACAGGCCAACGATGCAGTGTCTGCCGCCCAGTCGGCGCACGACAAGGCACAGCGCGCGCTTCGCGACGACACCCATGTCCACATCGACCTCCCCGGCACAGAGCTGCCCGCGGGCACCCGAGTGCTCGTCAGCGATCTGCTCAGCATCACTGGCCCCGAGCGCGTTCGCCTCACCGGGCCCAACGGCAGCGGCAAGACCACCTTCCTCAACCGCATTGTCCGCGGCGACGTCGAATACGCGCTGCCCTGTGGATACATCCGCCAGCGCATCGTCTTGCCTGAAGAGAAATCGGTGTTCGACATCGTGCGGGCAGCCAACCCCAGCGCAGACCCGCAGTTCCTGCGCGACCAGCTGGCCCAGATGCTCTTTATCAACGACAAGATCCACCAGCCGGTGGGACAACTCTCTGGTGGCGAGCGCTTCCGCGTCGAAATCGCCCGCGTCCTGCTCAGCGATCCAGCCCCGCGCTTCCTGCTTCTCGACGAACCAACGAACAACATCGACATCCCCACCACCGACTGGCTAATTGAGGTGCTCACCAGCTACCGCGGAGCATTCATCTTGGTCAGCCACGATGAGCACGTGTGCGAGCGGCTCAACCTGACGCGCGCTGTTCACGTGGCCCCATAAACTGAAACTTCTCTAGCGCCCATCCTCTTTTCGTTGTACAGTTTCTTGTACAAGAAGGGAGATCGCTTATGAAGACCATGTCTTACTCGGAATCGAGAGCACGGTACGCCGAAGTATTGCAGTCGGTTGTTGATGACCGCGAGGAAGTCATCATCACTCGCAATGGTCATGAGTCTGCAGTCATCGTTTCCTTCGATGACTACAACTCTCTTCGCGAAACTGCTTACCTTCTGCGTTCCCCTCGCAATGCCCAGCGCCTACTTGACTCCATTGAGAGCCTCAATACGGGGAAAGCAACGGAACACGAGCTCATTGAGGAAGATTAAGCTCCATGATTCTTTCGTGGACAGAGGAAGCATGGGAGGACTACCTCTGGTGGCAGTCTCACGACAAGAAGTTCCTCAAGAGAATCAATAACCTCATTAAGGACATTGCGCGAAACGGCAACGAAGGAATAGGAAAACCCGAACCTCTCAAATTCGAGTTGTCCGGGTTCTGGTCTCGGCGAATTACCGAAGAGCACCGACTGATCTATCGCATTAAGGGCGCGACAATTGAGATTGCTGGGTGCAGATACCACTACTAGCTAACGAGTACTTGCGCGGCAGCGCGGGCGCCGGCGATGACAGCGGGCACGCCGACTCCATCGGCCCAGGCGCCGGCGGTGGCGATACCGGGGACGTCGGCAAGCGCGGCACGCACGGCGGCAACGGTGGCCAGGTGCTTTTCGTCATAGCGGGGGATGCCGCCGAACCAGCGCTGCGTGTAGATCTCTTCCACGCCACTAGCACGGCCGTCGAAACCGGTGATCTTCTGCAGGTCATCGAGGGCATAGTCCACGAGATCATCCTCCTCCGCGCGCACGAGGGCATCATCCCCGAAGCGGCCGAAGGAGGCGCGCACGAGGAAGCCCTCGCGCTCGTTCAGGTGCGGCCACTTGTTAGAAGAGAGCGTGAAGGCCTTGGCGCGCACGTCGGGCTCGTCGGAGGCGACGAGGATGCCGGTGGCGTCGGGAAGCGCATTGCCCTCCGGATCCGTGGCGGAGGCAAAGTTGAAACCGACGACCACAGAGGAGGCCAGCTGGACGGTGGACAGCTTCTGGGCGGCCTCGGGGGCCACGGCCTTGAGCAGGCGCGCCGTCGTGGGAGCCGGGGTGGCAAAGAGCACGCGGTCGAATGGACCGATATCCCCCGGCGCGCCCTTGACCTCGAAGGCATCGCCCTTGCGCGTCACACCAGAAACAAAGGCGTCCAGGTGAATCTGCGCGCCGGACTTCTCAGCCAGGGCCTCGTAAAGCTCTGCGTAGCCGCCCTTGAAGGTGCCGAAGACGGAACCTTCGGCCGGGCTGCGGCCAGACTCGATCTGCTTGATAGCTGCCGACAGCGTGACGGGTCCTTCCTTGGCCAGTGAGTCCAGCGTGGCCGCCAGGTGCGGAACCGTGGCGCGCAGGCCCAGGTCATCGGCCGAGCAGGAGTAAACGCCACCGAGCAGCGCGGAGACCACGTGGTCTACCACGTCATCGCCATATTGCTGGCGCACGAGCTGACCCACGGAGACATCCCCGCCAATTTCCCACTCGAAGGGCTGCTCGTTGGTGATGCGCTCGTTGGTCGCCTCGGAGAAGAAGTCCTGCGGCTCAGAAGGAATACCCATGACCCCGCCCTGCGGCAGGAAGTGCAGCGCGCCACCGGTATACACGCGCGGGCGCAGCTCCGGATTGGGCTCCACGAAGGAATCCTGCAGGCCCAGCTCCGTGAAGAAGTCCACGGCGTCTTGGCGGCGGCGGATAAAGGCCTCCGCGCCCATGTCCGTGGGGCCGCCGTTGAAGGCCACGGTGTGCAGCTTGCCGCCGATGCGGTCGGCTGCTTCGAAGACAAAGATGTCGTGGGGGCCCTTCGTGTTCTGCTTGAGTTCCCATGCCGCGGTGAGGCCCGCTAGGCCCGCACCGATGATCGCGATCTTCATTTAGCCCTCCTCGTGAATGATGGCGACGGCGCGGGTAATGGCCTCCGCCTCCGTGGTCGGCAGCACGCCGTGGCCAAGGTTCCAGATGTGTCCACGCAGGTTCCCTGCCGCGCGGGCGGCATCTACTTCTGCCTTGATGGCGTGTACTTCCTTGCGCACCGCATCCTCGCCGGCGAACAGCAGAGCCGGGTCGAGGTTGCCCTGGAGAATGTCCGCGTTGACGCGGGCCGCGGCGGCATCCATGCTCACGCGGTAGTCCACGCCCATGACCTCAGAACCAGCCTCCGACATCGCGCCGAGCAGCTCGCCGGTCCCCACACCAAAGTGGATGCGCGGCACGCGGCCTTCTGCAACCTTGAGGATCTGTTCCGAATAAGGCAGCACGAACTCGCGGTAATCGCGCTCGTTGAGGTAGCCCGCCCAGGAATCGAAGAGCTGCATGGCGTCAATGCCGGCATCCAGCTGGAGCTGAAGGAAGGAGATGATCGTCGGGGTGAGGCGTTGCATGAGGCGGTGCCAGGTATCCGGATCGGAATGCATCAGAGCCTTAGTGCGCTCGTGATTCTTCGAGGGGCCGCCCTCAATGAGGTAGCTGGCCAAGGTGAAGGGCGCGCCGACGAAGCCGATGAGGGCCTGCTTGTCGGTGAGCTCGCTCAGGATGATCTCAATGCCCTGGCGTACCTCTGGCACATCAACGTCGAGGATAGGCAGGTTGGCCACGTCCTCCTTGGTGCGCACGGGTGCATCCATGACGGGGCCGCGGCCGGGGACGATCTCCACGCCGACGCCCGCTGCCTTGAGCGGGACAACGATATCGCTGAACAGGATGGCGCCATCAACATCGTGGCGACGCACCGGCTGCAGGGTGATCTCCGCCAGGAGCTCCGGCATGAAACAGGAATCCAGCATGCTGATTCCCTCGCGTACCTTGCGGTACTCCGGCAAAGAGCGCCCCGCCTGGCGCATGAACCAGACGGGCGGGCGGGAAGGCGTGTGGCCAGTAGCGGCAGCAATCAGCGGCGCATCAGACAGTCGAGACATACCGTCCATTATGAATCAAAAGTTGGAGTAGGCGCCAATCAGGAGTTTTGGGCTCGGCGGGCCTTAATGAAAGCCGTCGAATCCGGGTGAAAGAGGAAGTAGATGGCCACCATGAGCGCCATCGGGATAAGCAACAAGAGCAGCCCGCCCACGCCCGCGATCAGCGCCGCAATGCTGACGAACATGATGTAAGCAGACACCGCGGTAATGATGCGACGCGCCCATATCGAGCCACTCGCCAGCTGCGCGGAGCACGCCGCAATGACGACGGCACCCACCACGTTGGAGATGGCCGTGAAACGTGTGTTGAAGCGGATATAGTCCACCTGCTCTGGGCTGAGCTGGGTGTTCGTCACCGATGTATAGGAGCCGAAGAGGCCCACCATCCCGGCGGTGAGCATGACGATTGCGGCGATGACACAGACCCAGTAGGCAATGCGCAGCTGGGAAGGCCAAGTGGAAAAGTCCTGCTCGCCCTGCTTCTTAGGGCGGCGTGGGCGACGGTTATAGTCCGCGGGGCCGGGGCGCTCGCTCATCGCTTGCCGTCCTTGCTGTCCTCTTTCTCCCTGTCCTTGCTTTTCTTCTCGCGCTCCTCCAGGTTTTCCTGGCGGCGCTGCTCCTCCATCTCCTTGCGCATCTGGCGCAGCTGCTCCATTTCGCCGGTGTATTCAAGTACCTCTTCCTTGGTGGAGAACATCAAGCCCATCACGGCCGCCACGCCGACGAGGATCTGCACGGCACCATCAAGCAGGAAGAGCCAATCCGGCGCGCTCGCCCCGGCGGGGCTGCTGATGAAGACGATGAGCACGCGGAGGCCAAAGTAGAGGGAGAAGGCAAACCACAGGCGCCGGCCAGTACCGGCTGCCTTGGAGTTCTTGTGTATAAAGCCCAGCATGATGCCCAACAGCACCACGATGGCGAGTGAAATCAGCGAGCTGAAGGCCACCGAGCCATAGCCCACGAGCTGTACGAGGGCATCGCTGACGTCCTGCCCGGACTTCTCCGCTGCGGACTCCGCCGTAGTGCGGGCCTGGGCAAAGAGCTCTTCCCTATTCAGCAGGGTCAGCACGATACTCAAGACCAGGTGCACCACCTCGAGCACCAAGGCAACGGTCCACACCTTGAGCATGAGGGAGACGGCTTCGGTGCGCTTGGTCTGCTCCTTATCCGGCTCCGTATCCTGCTTCGCCGGCCTGTGGGCCGACGGCGTAGTGTTCGGGCTGAACGTCACGATTCTCCTTTTACTTGAGCAAGCGGGCGGCGTCCGTGGCGAAGTAGGTCAGGATCTGATCCGCGCCCGCACGCTTGAACGCGGTCAAGGACTCCAGCATAACGGCCTCGCCATCGATCCACCCGTTCTGGGAAGCGGCCTGAATCATCGCGTACTCGCCGGAGACCTGGTAGACAGCTACCGGCACGGAGGAGCGCTCGACAGCACCGGCCAGCACATCGATGTACGGCAGGCCAGGCTTAACCATGACGATGTCCGCGCCTTCCTCGATGTCCAGGTCTACCTCCAGCATGGACTCACGGAAATTGCGCGGGTCCTGCTGGTAGGTACGGCGGTCGCCCTCCAGGGAGGAACCCACGGCATCGCGGAAGGGGCCGAAGAAGGCCGAGGCGTACTTGGCCGAGTAGGCCATGATCGCAACATCCTCGTGGCCGGCTTCATCGAGGGCCTCACGGATGGCGGCAATCTGTCCATCCATCATGCCGGACGGGCTGACCATGTGTGCACCAGCGCGGGCCTGGGAGCGGGCCATATCCTGGTAAAGCTCCACGGTTTCATCGTTGAGCACGCGGCCTTGGTCATCGACCACGCCGCAGTGGCCGTGGGAGGTGAACTCATCGAGGCAGGTATCCGCCATGACAATGAGGTCATCGCCGAATTCCTGGCGCAGCTCCGCAATCGCCACGTTGAGGATGCCCTGTGGGTCCCAGGCCACGGAGCCGGTCGCGTCCTTGTCTTCCTCACGCGGCACGCCGAAGAGGTCAACGCAGGTCACGCCCGCATCGAGAGCCTCGTGCGCGGCACGCTTGAGGGAATCCAGGCTGTGCTGCTGCACGCCCGGCATGGAGGGGATGTCACGGGGTTCATTCAGACCGTCGACCACGAACATCGGGAGGATAAGGTCGGAGGGGCGCAGCGACGTTTCCGCAACCAAATCCCGAAAAGCCGGGTTCTGACGTAGGCGGCGGGGGCGGCGAGCAATGCTCATGAGTAAAAACTCTCCTTTGAGCTACGAGAAAATTGAACTACCTTCCCGACTCTAGTCGCCCCTTACATGCCCGCCCAGAAGCGGTCTACGCCGTCTTCTTGCGCGAGCGGCGCTTCTTGCGCGGAGCTGGCAGGTTGCCGGCAGCACGCAGGGCTGCGACGTGGTCAGCGAGGGCGTCGACAAGCATCGGCACATCCGCGACCTCCGGGACCACGTCCACGCGCAGGCCCACCTCCTCAGCCGCCGCCTTGGTGGAGGGGCCAATGCAGGCGATGATGGTGCGGGCATGCGGCTTGCCGGCAATGCCGACGAGGTTGCGCACCGTCGACGGCGAGGTAAAGGCAACGGCGTCGAAGCCGCCGGTCTTGATCATGTCACGGATCTCCGCCGCCGGCGGGGCCGCACGCACCGTGCGGTAGGCCACGACATCATCGACTTCCCAGCCCAAGTCCAGCAGGCCAGTCACCAGCGCCTCGCCGGCGATATCGGCGCGCGGCAGCAGTACACGCCCCACGGCGTCGATATCCTCAACGTAGTTGGGGAAGACCTCCACGAGGCCCTCGGCGTTCTGCTTCGTCGCCGGCGGCAAAAGCTCCGGGACCATGCCTTTGGCGCGAATAGCATCGGCGGTCTTCTGCCCCACCGCAGCGAGGTGCACGCCGGCGAAGTCGCGGGCATCGAGGCCGAGTTCCGCGATCTTCTTCCACACCGCGCTCACCGCATTGACGGAGGTGAACACGACCCACTTATAGCGACCTTCGACAATGCCCTTGATGGCGCGATCCATCTGCGCCGGGTTGCGCGGCGGCTCCACGGAGATGGTGGGCACCGACTGCGGGATGGCGCCGTGGCCAGCCAGTCGGGCGCTCATCGCTGCGGCCTGCTCCTTCGTGCGCGGCACCAGCACGCGCCAACCATAGAGCGAACGGTTCTCCCACCAGGAATACTTCGAGCGATCATCAAAGCTGCGCCCCAGCGTGACCACGAGCTCGCCCGGCAGCTCAGCGTCAAGCTTGCCGAGTGTTCCCAGCGTGGTCTCGTGCGTGCGCTGCAGGCGCGTGGTGCCGTGGACGGTGACGTATGCTTCCGTCTCCGCGGGCATCCCGCGCTCCACCAGCTCGGCGGAAATAACCGGCAGGTCATCTGCCGTAGCTTGCAAAACCAGCGGCTGCGTCGCGGTGGCCAGCGCATCCCAGTCCGCGCCTTCCGTGATGTCGGCCTCGGTATAGGTCGCACCGAGAGCAATGCCTGCGAAGGAGGGAACCGTCGAAGGCAGAGACATACCCGGGACTACCTGGAATTCCATGCCCGCATTGGCCACGGCGGTGATCTCCGCCTTGATGGACTCACGGTTGAGCGGGTTACCGGTAACCAGACGGATCACGTCGTGTCCCTCGGCGCGCTCGAGCGCGTTACGCAGTTGCTTGACGACGTCCCCCTCGACCTCCTCAAAGACCGCCGCCGTCGGCGGTGCCGGGCGCGGCGGCTTACGGCGCGCGCCCGCTTCCTTGGCGGCGGCGCAGATGCGCTCGTACTCTTCCTCGGCGGCGTCGAGAAGCTCCTGCGGAACCGGCACCTGCTGCGCCACCATGTCACGCACGCCCTGCGAGACCCCCGGGTCGGTAACGACGTTGGCGGTCGTCTCCAGAACCTCGCGGGCGCGAACGGTCAGCAGGTCGGGATTACCTGGTCCGGCACCGACGAAGACGACTTTGCCCAGATCAGACTTACCCAGCTCAGGCTGGGTATCCGGAACGGCATTGCTCATAAGGTTCTTTTCTAGTTTGTGGATTCCGAGTGCCCCGGTGCCACCGCTGTGGCAGGCGCGGGAGTGGAGACAAGAAAGCCCCTCACTCGCGAGTTAAGGGGGCCTAAATCATTGCTCTCAATGATCGTGTGCTAGATACACACTAAAGGAAAAGGCCCCAAAGCAAAAATTACGTGCGGTTATTCCGCTGCCAGCACGTCCGCAGCGCCCTGAGCGAAGAGCTCCTTGGAGATTGCACGTCCCAATTCTTCTGCCTCGCTTGCCGAGCCCTGGGCCTGAGCGATGAGCTGACGGGAGCCGTCGAGGGCGAAGACACCGCCGCGAACGACCAGCTGCTCGCCTTCCCAGTGGGAAGTGGCAGCGACCGGCGCGGTGCAACCGGCCTCCAGCTGGGAGAGCACGGTGCGCTCGGCGCGGGTGGCGGCGGTGGCGGGGGCGTCGGCAAGCAGAGCAATGGCCTTCGCTGCCTCAGTTCCCTTGACAGCCTCGATGGCCAACGCGCCCTGCGCGGGTGCGGGCATGAAGACCTCCGGATCGAAAACCTCGGTGGCGCGATCAGCATAGCCCGCGCGCACGAGGCCAGCGTAGGCCAGGAGGACGGCGTCGAGCTCGCCGCTGGTGACCTTGCCCATGCGGGTATCGATATTGCCGCGCAGCGGACGAATATCCAGGTCCGGGCGCATAGCGCGCAGCTGACTGATGCGCCGCGGCGCGGAGGTACCCACACGTGCGCCCTCCGGCAGTTCCTTGAGGGTCAGACCATCACGGGCGATGAGCGCCTCACGGACGTCTTGGCGCTGCGGCACCACGAGGTCGAAACGCTCGTCGGCAGCCGTGGGCAGGTCCTTGAAGGAGTGCACTGCGATCTCACACTCGCCGCGGTCAACGGCCTCACGCAGGGCCTGCGTAAACACACCCACGCCGATGCGCTCCACAGGAGCCATGTTGACGTCACCCTGCGTGGTAACGATGTGCAACTCGGCCTCATAGCCTTCCTGCTGCAACCACTCCTGCACGTGGCCCGACTGAGTAGTGGCCAGGAGGGATCCTCGGGTACCGATCTTCAACATCTATGCGTCCTTTTCTTCCTTAGTACGTTCCGCGGCTTCCATCTGCGCGGCATCCGGCAGATCTGCCATGTCTACTGCTACGCCGCTGCCCTCCAGGTGGAGTCCAAAGAGTTCCTGCAACGCGGTCTCATGGCTTACGGTGCCAGAGTTAGCTGCGAGCTGCTTCGCACGAACCGTGGGCTCGTGGAGCAGCTTATCCGCAACGCGCTTGAGCGCGCGATTGATATCTCCCATCTGGCGCTCGTCCAACTCGGGGTGCTTCTGCTCCATCCGCGCCACCTCGCACTGGACCAGGTTTGCCGCCTGCTTGCGCAGTGCCGATACGGCTGGGACGACGTCGCGGACGCGCTGCTCGGAAGCATAGGCTTCCAGTTCTTCACTGACGATGCGCCGCGCCTGCGCGTGTGGGCTGCTACCCGCTGCCAGATCAGTATCGGCCGCCTGCAGCGAGTTATTGAGACGTTCGATATTGACCAGGTCGACTCCCTCAGCTTCTGCCACGGCGTCATCAATATCGCGTGGCAGAGACAGGTCCACGAGCATGAGTTCGCGGTCGGCCACGTGATAGCGCTCGACGTCGGCCGCCGTAATAGTGAAGTCCTGGGCTCCGGTGGCAGAGATCGCCACGTCCACATCGCGCAGGGCTTGGGCGCGTTCCGAGTATTCAATAACGTCTGCGTACACGCCCGCCTCATGGGCGTGCTGCGCCACGCGCTCAGCGCGGGCAATGGTGCGGTTCGCAATAATCAGGTGCGCACCCAGGCGCCCCGCGTGCGTTGCCGCCAGCGAGGCCATTGCACCTGCACCCAAGATGAGAACGCGCTTGCCCGCGAGATCTTCCCTGCCCATGCGGCTCAGCGCCTGATCAAAAGCAAAGGAGACCATGGAGGAGCCCGCCTCATCGATCTCAGTTTCGGAATGCACCCGCTTGCCGGTACGCAGCGCGGACTGTGCCAGCGCGTGGATGCGCGGGCCGACGGTTCCTTGCTCCGAAGCAAACTGGTAGGCGGTGCGCACCTGGCCGATGATTTGCTGCTCACCCACCACCATCGAGTCCAAGCCGGAGGCCACCATCATGAGGTGCTCGGCGGCGGCGTCGGCATAGCGCACATAAAGATAGGAGCGCAGCTTCTCCTCTTCCACCCCGGAGACTTCAGCGAGGTTGCGCACGACATCCTGGACGCCCGTGTGGAAAGAGCTCGTGACGGTATAAACCTCGAGGCGGTTACAGGTGGAGATAATCATCGCCTCGGTCAACGAGCCTGCCGATACCATGGCCCGGCAGGTGTCATTCTGCACGGTCTCGTCCATGCTCAGCTTTTCCAGCAGCGCCACCGGCGCCGACTGATGCGACATGCCCACGACGAGCACACTCATGCACTACCCTCCAGTTTTGCATCATCCCTTTGGATGACATAGATCATCCAAAAGACTACTAGTTTTCAGCTCGTTTCCGAAACTCGCGGGAGTCCCCGAGGAAAGCTACTCCACCAACGCCTGCGCTAGCTCCTCATTGTCCACTTCCCAGCAGGAGAACTCCTCGCCATCAATCACCACAACGGGGACGCGATCACCATATTCCATGGCCAGCTCCGCATCCTCATCGACGTTGCGCACTTTAAGCTCTGCCCCAGCCTGCCGGACCACCGGGGTAATCTGCTCCAGAACGCGCGCGCAGGAGCCGCACGTGGTACGCACCATCAGCTCGACGACGTGAGACATTAAGAACTCCTCGATAGGACGTAGAACGGTTCGCGGTTTACTATGGACACGTTAGTCTTCCCGCCTTATGAAAGCTGAACGCGTGCCTCTCCCGCCCCCTCCTGGTATGCCCGATTCTCCCCGTGAGTTCCTTGCCAATTGGACCGCAAGCAGGGGAAACTTGCGTAATTTCCTGGAGCAGCAGGCCTTCGCCCCGCTGGGTGAAGAGCACCAGAGGGCGGCCGGTGAGGCGTCGGCAGCCGCGGCGGTAGAGCACCTCTTCGGCATCGACCTGGATGCTTTTTCTTCTGGTGTGGACTCCGTTCGGGGCTCCTTCGAATCCGCCGGCGCGCGCTCCATCACTGAGCCCGACCCAGACATCCCCCAGGACACCGGCGCTGCCGCCTTCTTCGACGTGGATAACACCTTGGTCCAAGGGTCCTCGCTCGTGTCTTTTGCCTTGGGCCTCGCGCGGCGTCGCTACTTCAAGCTCTCAGAGATCCTGCCCATCGCCTGGAAGCAGCTAAAATTCCGGATTTCCGGTTCGGAGAACGCCGCCGACGTGGCCGCAGGGCGCGTGCAAGCGCTCGAGTTTGTCAAGGGCCGCTCAGTGGAGGAAATGGTGGCTTTGTGCGAGAGCATCGTGGACCAATCCATGGCCCGCAAGGCCTACCCGGGCACGAAGCAGCTGGCGCAAATGCACCTCGACGCTGGCCAGCAGGTATGGCTGGTCACGGCCACCCCCGTGCAGCTGGCGCAGATTCTGGCGCAGCGTTTCGGTTTCACGGGCGCGCTCGGCACCGTGGCGGAGGTCAAAGATGGCCGCTTCACCGGCCGCCTCGTGGGCGATATCCTCCACGGGCCGGGTAAGAAGCACGCCGTGGCGGCGCTCGCCACACTGGAGAACCTCGATCTTGAGCGCTGTACCGCCTACTCCGACAGCGCCAACGATGTCCCGATGCTTTCCATGGTGGGAACCCCCGTGGCCATTAATCCGGATTCCAAGCTGCGCGATATTGCAGAGGAAAAAGGCTGGCTCATCCGCGACTACCGCTCCGTGCGCAAGGCCGTGCGCGCTTATGGCCTCCCCGCGCTAGCCACCGCGCTCTTCTCCTATGGCAGCTGGCGCTTCGTGCGCCGCTAACTGCTGCCCTGTGCCTTGGTGCGCAGCATGTCCATGCACATGACCGCACCAATCAGCCCGGCATGCTGTTGTGGGTCGAGCCCCGGCGCAATGCTGAGGCGGTACGTATTCTTCCCAGCGAGGAACCGGCCCACGCCCGCCCACTCATTGCGAACTTCCGCTAGAGGCTGGCCTTGGCTAGTAATCGTGATATTCCAATCCCAGACATCGCCTTCAATCTCAATCTCCGGGAAGCCCTCCATTTCCAAGCTCAGGCGCGTCTTCAGGAGGGAGAATTTTTTAGTTACGACCGCCATGGGCTTCTCGACGCCCGGCAGGTACACCTCATAGGTATCCCGCACGAAGTTCGGCGGATCCTTAATCACCATGAGCGGCTGCTGCGGATTACCTTGCTCATCGGTAAAAGCAACCTCGAGGCTGCGGGAGGAGTTGAAGAACATGTCCTTCAGGCTCGTCGACTGCAGAATCGTCCCGACGGGCACGCCTTGTTCATCGGCGATCAGGAATTCATCCTGCATGAAGGACTTGGTCTGTGAGATAACCAGGCTGTCAAGGGTGAGGAGTCTAGGCAACATAGTTCGCCATTTTACGTACGTGATGGGCTCCTGTGGGGCCAGAAGGATGACACTCCCCCGCCTAGTTTATAGAGGCAAATATACACCCCATAACACCCACTCAACTATTAGCATAGACGCAGGTCAGAATAGATGTCAGAAGCGTGTTTTATAGTTCTGTTAGAACATAGAATCGAGATAGAAGCTTAGAGGACATCGTGAATACTGCTACCCAAACCGCCTACTTTTCCCATATGAACCCTGACTGCGCCCTCGCTGTGGAGCGCAGCGCCGCCCGCCGCGCAGACTACCGCTCGTGGGTAGCTGCCATGCCAGACCTCGATGAGGATTTTGATGTCGCGTGCCAGAGGCTCGTCGCCAAGCTTGGCGTCGGCGACTATACCGTGAGCGAATGCTGCCTGGCCGTGCACCGACTCACGGAGCTCCCGCAGGTCAAGGCGTTACAGGACAGCCAGTTCCTGCTGGATATGAAGGCCCTCATCACTATTGACCGCACCCTGACAAAGCTGGGCGCGTTGCCGCCAGAAACGCTCGCGCTTATCGACGATGCCCTGATCACCTTCTTCACCCCCACCTCCCCGAATCAGGTCTTTCCCACCCCGGCGCAGATTGGGCGCAAACTGCGCGATATTTGCAAGAGTATTGACAAGACTTTTAGCTTTCGCAATTCCCCGCAGAAAGATACGTATACCTTCACCGATACTGGCCAGCGCGGCATCCTTGAGCTCAATACCGATAGCGCCACGGGCATGATTCTGGATAGCTACATCAAACAAGCGGCAAAGGAGAACGGACTCTCACAGGCTGATGCCCTGAAAAAGCTCATCGCCGGTAGTATCTCGCCGCCGGCGACTGTCATTCTGCACACCTACCAAGCCAGCGATATCGACAACGCCCCCACCTTCGTCCAAGGCCATGGGTGGACGTCACAGGACATGCCTGTCACGCGCACGCGCGACCTCTCCTCGCAGCCACCGGAATCGCGCAGCTACATCGCCTCGGAGCTCATCCGCACATACGTGGAAGGCCGGGATGGCACCTGCCGCGCTCCGGGGTGCAACCGGCCGGCCTACCTGTGCCAGATGGACCACCGCGTCAACTACGCCGACGGCGGCGCCACGCACCCACGCAACCTGGCCAGTTTGTGCCAGCACCACCACAATATGAAGACTGATGGGCGCGCGCACTACATCATGGACCCGCACACCGGGGACATCGTGTGGCTCTACGAAGACGGGACCTGGGCTATGACGGAGCCGACTGGCCCGCTGGCACAGAAAACGAAGCGTTGGGCACAAACGGTGGCTCAAAAGATTTCGGCCACCCGCGAGCGCGCCCAGCAAGAAGCTAAGGAAGCACAGGCCGCTGCCGAGGAACTCCGTACCCCGACCTCCCCGCAGGAGGACATTCCGTTCTAAGCGGCTCCCGTCGTCTGAAACGACGGCGCAGTCATCCGAAACGGCGGGAAGGAGAAAAGATAACAGAAACTCCCCGCCACGATCCTGAAAGGACCATGCGGGGAGTTACAGGCGAAGCTTTACTTGCCCAGCTTGCGACGCTGAACGCGGGTGCGACGCAGCATCTTGCGGTGCTTCTTCTTGGACATGCGCTTGCGGCGCTTCTTGATGACAGAACCCATAGTAGGTTTCCTCACTTTCGGTATCAGTACGTACGTAAACCGGCCGGCAACGCCTGGAATGAAACCACACACGGTGCACTCGTGGCGGCCCCTGCGAAACAGGGAGACACAGGCATACCAGTGCCGAAACGAATGTTCACTATCTTACCTAGCGGCCTGCCCAGCACCAAAACTAAGGGCAGCGCCCACCGCCGCGGACCGCGAGTGGTCCGCAGTGGTGGGCGCTGCCAGAAAGAGGTGAACGCTAGGCTCCGTATACGGAGGCCTCAAGGTATTCCTTGACGGCAGATTCGTGGACGCGGAAGGAGCGTCCCACGCGCACGGCCGGCATGTCACCTGCATGAACCAACCTGTACACCGTCATCTTGGAGACACGCATGATCTCCGCAACTTCGGCGATGGTCAGGAAAGTTCCCTTATCTTCATTCGTCATAGTTTATTTAACCCTTCAGCACGTGACGCGCTGTAGGCTTCCCCTCCCACAGGACTATCACGCACGCGCTCCTGCCAGCTTAGCGTGAAACGTGTGACTAATGCGACCCAAGAGCTAATTTTTTCCTCTTTCGCACCGCTGTTCCCCATCAAGCCCGTGTGACAACATATGCCACAGGGCTACCAGAACGGCGGGAAATTTTAAGCAAGTTCCTGCGCACGCTGGGTGCATGCTTCGGCGGCACGGAAGAACGCGCCCCGCAGGCCAGACTCCTCGAGTTCACGAAGGGCGGCAGCAGTGGTTCCCCCCGGGGAGGTTACCCCTGCGCGCAAAGCCACCGGATCCTTGCCGGATTCAGCCAGCATGGTGCCCGCGCCTTGGGCGGTGCGGGTGGCTAGCTTTTCGGCGACGTCACGGGTGAGGCCGAGCTGCACACCGGCGTCGATCAGCGCTTCGGTGACAAGGAAGTAATACGCGGGAGCAGAGCCTGCCAGTGCGGTGGCGGCGTCGATGTGCTTCTCCTCAATGACAGCAACCTCGCCGACGGCTTCCAGAAGCTTGACCACGCCAGCCTGTTGCTCTTCGGTGACGTGGGAACCACCCGCGCAGGTGCACATGCCCTTGCCCACCAACATGGGGGTGTTCGGCATGACGCGGACGACTGGCACGCCCTCGCCGGCGGCCTTCTCCAACGTCTCGAGGGTCAGGCCGGCAGCCATGGACACAACCACGGCCGTCTTGGGGATGTCGAGGCCTTCAAGGAGCTCCTCGATGGCATAGGGCTTCACGCACGCGAAGATGTATTCCGCGCCGTCGATAGCCGCAGCATTATCGCTCGTGACCGACACGCCATAGGCGCTCTTTAGCTCCTCGCTGCGCTCGGAACGACGGTTGGTCACCACGATGTCCGCGGCGTCATAGCCCGCATTCACCAGCCCGGAAACTAGGGCTTCGCCGATTTGTCCTCCACCAAGTACTGCAATTTTTGTCATGCTATCCAGGGTGCCAGAAAGGCTAGGATGCGGCCACCAGGTCAAGGCTGTGCACGCAGGCTGACCCCGCGCATGCAAAAGGCATCTGCCAGAAGGCGTTTTCAGGGCAAAGATACCTTTTAACAGATGCCTTGTGACAGATGCCTTATGAGAAGGTGTCCTATGGAGCTGGTTCTTACATCACCACGAGGAGCGGGCCGAAGGTCAGCACCAAGCCGGCCACGGCTGCGAGGAACATGGAAAGACCATCGCGGCTGGTACGCAGTGCGTGGACGATGCCAACGATGACACCGGTGACAACCACACCAAGCACCAGGACAACGAGGCGGTCGAAGCGATCCCAGAGGATCTCGAAGCCCTTGAACACGATGGCGCCGAGCACGATGCCCACGAGGGCGAGCAGGACGACGGCGAAGGGGTTGAGCTTGCCTTCGTCTTCCTCGTCGTAGTCCTCGTCATACTCGTCAACGTCCTCATCGACTGCCTCGAGCTCACCCGTGGTGAAGGTGTCCTCGGCGGCGTCCTGCGGCTTCTCATCGACCGGTGCGGCGGTCTTTACCTCAGGCTTCTCTGGCTCGTCCTTGACCTTTTGGATGACGCGGGTGTCATCATCAGAAGGCTGGGAAGGCTTGGACTCGGACTCCGCGGGCTTCTCCACAGGAACGGCAGCGGCCTGGGGCTTGTCCACCTTCTGGGCTGCTTCCTGCTTGGGGGCTTCCTTCTTCGGAGTCTCTTCCTTGGACTCCTTCTTGGTCTCCTTCTTCGGAGCAGGAATCACCGGGGCCGTCTCATCGATGGAGACGTTCGAGTGCTTTGCCTCAGCCGGGGTTGCCTTCACCTTTTCGAGATTGCCGGTCAGCTCCGCAACTGAGATGCCGCCTTCATCGAGGCTCCGGCGACGGCGGCGCGGGGTCTTCTCCTCGCCGGGTCGGTCCTTCGCGTTACGGGCCAGCAGCTCCGCAACTGTCAACTGTTTCTTGTCAGCCACGTTTCTTTCCTATTCCAGTCCCTTATCGGTACGGCGCAAAATAACACCTTCTCGGAGAGCCCAGGGGCAGATCTCCAGCTTTTCGATTCCCAGGGCACGCATGCTCGCCTCCGCCACTAAAGCACCGGCGACGATCTGATGCGATCGGGTAGAACTTACACCCTCAAGGTCCGCCCTGTCAGCTGCAGTCATACGGGAGATGAAGGAAATCAGCTGACGCAAACCCGGCGCCGTAAGGGTGCGTTTGACGTAGGGACCCGCAGACGAGGGCGCAGCACCGGTCAAACGGGCCAGCGTGCGGAATGTTTTCGAGGTTCCCACGGCCAATCCCGCAGGGCCCAGGGCGCGCATCTTATCGGCCACGCCGACCAGTTCCGCGTCAATGTAATCCCGCAGCAAATTTACCTTGGACTTCTGCGGAGGATCGGTATCAAACCAATTATGAGTCAGGCGGCCAGCTCCCAAGTCGAGGGAGAAAGCCATTTCCGGATGCTCATCGGTACCGGTGGACAGCTCCAGCGAACCGCCACCGATATCGAGGTTGGTGATGCGGCCAGCGGACCAGCCATACCACCGGCGGGCGGCGAGGAAGGTCAAACGCGCTTCCTCCTCGCCCGACAAGATTTCTAGGCGGACGCCGGTTTGCTTCTCAACTTCATCGAGAACCTTGGCCGAGTTCGTGGCCGAGCGCACGGCGGAGGTAGCAAAAGCGATGAATTCATCACAACCCAGCTTCTGGCCCAGCTCAGCGGCCTCACCCACGGCGGAGATGAGCTTCTTCATGCCCTTCTCGTGGATGTTGCCGTCCTTGTCTAGCTGTTCCACCAGACGCAGCGGGGTCTTCCAATCGCTCATCGGCGAAGGCCGCCCACCGGTTGCGGCGTCGACCGCAACGAGGTGGACGGTATTACTTCCGACGTCTAATACACCTAATCGCACGCCTCTAGAGTAGTAGGTCTACCGTGGGTAGGTGTGAATCGCCCGAAATCGAATGAAGTTTACCTGGGTTTTCCCGCCTCCTCCCCGGCGGCGGCGTCCATCTTGGCCGGCCGCGAAAAGGCCCCCGACTTCCCCAGAGAGTGGTTTGAATTTACGGATCCAAACGATCCACTCCACATCTTTTCCATCGACCTGACCTGGCTCGAATCGCACTATGCCTGCCAGTTTGGGACGGAGAGGTGCCACGGCATCGATAAGCAGCAGCCCGATGTCGGCTGCTGCGTGCACGGCGCCTACATGGCTGATGAGACGGATCGGGAGCAGCTTCGCGACGCCGTCGCGCGCATGCCCGCCCGCTTCTGGCAGCACCGCCCTGCGGGGGTAGATGAGTTCCTGGAGCACGGAGAACCTGAGGAGTTGGAGCCCTGGCTGGAGTGGGATGAGCTCGACGGCGATGATGGCGAGCCGGAACCGGCCCTGAAGACGCCGCTTGTCGACGGCGCCTGCATCTTTGCCAACCGCGCCGGCTGGCCCACGGGCGCGGGCTGCGCTATCCACCAATGGGCGCTCGAGGCGGGTGAGGAACTCACCGTGGTCAAGCCCGAGGTGTGCTGGCAGCTGCCGATTCGCCGGCACGAGGACTATGAGGAGCGCCCCGACGGGGAGGAAATCCTGCGCACCACTATCGGCGAATATGACCGCCGCGGGTGGGGTAACGGCGGAGAGGACTTTGATTGGTATTGCTCGGCAGATCCCTCCTGCCACATCGCGGAAGAACCGCTGTGGAAGTCGCAGAAAACCGAGCTGATCGCGCTACTCGGAGAGGAGTGCTACGACATCCTGGCCACACACTGCGAGGCCCGGGCACGGTCCGGAGTCGAGTTCCCGCGGCACCCGGCTGACCCCCGCGTTTAAGCCTCGAACTTATAGCCCAGGCCGCGCACCGTCACGAGCTGCTGTGGGCGGGAAGGTTCGGCCTCAATCTTGGAGCGGAGGCGCTTGACGTGAACATCGAGGGTCTTGGTATCGCCCACATAATCCGCTCCCCAGATGCGGTCAATGAGTTGGCCGCGAGTCAGTACACGTCCGGCGTTGCGCAGTAGGTATTCGAGGAGGTCAAACTCCTTGAGCGGCATGGATACCGGCTCGCCGGCCACGAGAACGGTGTGGCGCTCCACATCCATGCGCACGCGGCCGCCTTCCAGGATTTGCTCGTCGGGCTCCTCCTCAGCGTGCTCGGAGGAGACATCTTGGCCACGGCGCAGCACAGCGCGGATGCGGGCGATGAGCTCGCGGGAGGAATAAGGCTTAGTCACATAGTCATCCGCGCCGAGCTCCAGGCCCACAACCTTGTCAATCTCCGAGTCGCGCGCGGTCACCATAATCACCGGCACAGAAGACGTCGTGCGCAATTGCTTGCAGACGTCCGTTCCAGACATTCCCGGCAGCATGAGGTCCAGCAGGACGATGTCTACGTTATGTGCCGCAAACTGTTCGAGCGCGCTGGGCCCGTCAGGGGCAAGGAGAACGTCGAATCCCTCCTTTCGGAGGAGGAAGGCGAGGGGATCGGCCAGCGACTCTTCATCTTCAACGATGAGGATGGTGGTCATTGCGCTTTATCCTTTCGACGAGCTGCTACACGCGCCACAGCGCGCTGCAAACCAGGGGCGGCAGAGCTGACGGCTCCGTCTTCTATATTATCCCGGTTAATAAGATTATCCGCTGGCTTCTCTTCGGCGTATATAGGGAGCTCGATAGTAAACGTCGAGCCAGTTCCGGGGCGTGACCACAGCTTGATATTGCCGCCGTGATTAGCCACGACGTGCTTCACAATGGCCAAGCCAAGGCCAGTCCCGCCGGTCTGCCTGGAGCGTGCCTTATCCACGCGGAAGAAGCGCTCAAATACCCGCTTCTGGTCTTCCGGAGCAATGCCGATGCCGCGGTCCGTGACTCGGATGTGCACGACCTTCCCGCCGACGACCTTCTGCGTCACCGATACCGGAAGCTCATCCGGCGAATAGTGGATGGCGTTGGAGATCAAGTTTGAGATCGCCGTAACCAGGAGGGATTTATCTCCCATGACGTGAACACCTGCGGATTCGCCGCGGGTGAGCTGGTTGTGGTGGGAATCGGCGGCGAGCTGGTTGCGGGTGATGGCCTCATCGATGACGTCATCGAGGTCAAGCGGCTCCATTTCTGGCAGCGCCTCCGCACCTTGCAGCTTGGACAGGGAAATGAGCTCGCTGACCATCTCGGCCATGCGAGCGGCTTCCTTTTGCACCCTGCTGCCGAAGTACTCGACATGCTCGGGATCCCCCGTGTCTTCGAGGAGGGCCTCGGCTAACAGGGCGATGCCGCCGACTGGGGTCTTCAGTTCGTGCGACACGTTAGCCACGAAGTCACGGCGGGCAGATTCCATGCGCACCGATTCGGACTCGTCGGTGCCGTAGACGATGACGAAGCGATCGTCGTTCAGCGTCAGCGGCTGAACCACCGCGCGTACCTGAATCACGCGGTTACCCGTGCGCCGCTTGGGAATGGCAAGGTCCAGCGTTCGAGTCTCCTTATCGTCGAAGACCTCCTCCGCGACCTTCCAAATATCGGGGTTCACGGCACGGTCGTGCACCATCGACATTTGATGGGACGCAGGGTTGGAAAAGATGACCTCTTTGTCGCGCGAGAGCACCGTCATACCGGCCGGCGAGCCCGCCACGGCGAGATGCAGGACCTGGCTCACACTGGTGACCTGGTTGGCGTCCGCATCGCGGACGCGGCGGCGCTCCATGCGTTCACGGAACCGAGCCAGCACCGGAATGGCCAGACCACAGGCCACCACGCCGGCAAGAAAAGCTAAAACCAGTTCCACAATCATTCACGCCCCTACAAAGAATCCCCAAGGAGTATATGCTCCCTGGGGATTGTGCGCAGCACGCAGCTTGCTCGGTGTTTAGTTCTTTCCACCCTGAGCGGCCACGGCGGCAGCACCGGCAGCAGCAGCTTCCGGATCGAGGTAGGTGCCGCCCGGGTTCACCACGGAGCCGTCCTCGGTGATCTCGTAGACCAGCGGGATACCAGTTGGAATATTAAGGCCGGCAATCTCCTCATCGGAGATCTGATCCAGGTGCTTGACCAGCGCGCGCAGGGAGTTGCCGTGTGCGGCGATGAGAACGGTCTCACCCTTCTTGGCGCGCGGGAGGATCTCCTCCTCGAAATAAGGAACGAAGCGCTCGACGACATCCTTCAGGCACTCGGTACGCGGAACCTGATCCAGGTTGGCGTAGCGCGGGTCACCGGCCTGGGAGTACTCGGCGCCATCCTCCAGCTCCGGCGGCGGGGTGCCGTAAGAACGGCGCCATGCCATGAACTGCTCCTCACCGTACTTATCCTTGGTCTCTGCCTTGTTGAGGCCCTGCAGGGCGCCGTAGTGGCGCTCGTTGAGGCGCCAGTCGCGCACGACCGGGATCCAGTGGCGGTCCGCAGCGTTGAGCGCAATATTGGCGGTGCGGATGGCACGGCGCAGCAGGGAGGTGTAGACGATATTCGGCAAGATGCCCTGTTCCTTGAGCAGCTCGCCGCCACGCTTGGCCTCGCCCTCACCCTTGGCGGTGAGGTTGACATCAACCCAACCGGTGAACTGGTTGGACTCGTTCCATTCGGACTGTCCGTGTCGAAGTAGAATCAGCTTTCCGTTACTCATAAACACCAGCATGCCACGTTTTTCGGCGGCTCGCCTGTGAACCCGAGCACATCACCCCTAAGTGTGGGTTTATGCCCATTTATGTGGGATTAGTATCCGATTGCCCGGCGCGCATGACAGTCCGGAATCTCGATACTCATCGCATCGGCATAAATATTCTCCAGCTGGGTGGCGGCCGCTGCCCAACTGAACTGCTGGGCGTGATCGACGGCGGCTTCGCCCATGGCGATGCGGCGGGGGTCGTCGTCAAGCAACTGCTCTAGCGCGTCAGCCCAATCCTGCGCCGAATGGGAGTGAACGAGCAAGCCCGTGTCACCATCCGCGACGGCAATAGGCAAGCCGCCGACGGCCGCTGCCACCACGGGCGTTCCGGAGGCCTGCGCTTCCATGGCTACCAGCCCGAAAGACTCGTTATAGCTGGGCACCGCGACGATATCCGCGGCTTGATAGATGGCCACGAGCTCCTGCGGCGGGCGCGGGCTCAGGAAGCGCACGACGCGCTCCACCCCCAGCTCACGAGCGAGGTTGTGGTAGGCATCCGGCGAGGAATTCGCCCCAGAGGCACCGCCACAGATGATCACGCGCAGGCGACGATCCGGATCGCGCTCCATCAGCTCCGCGGCGGCGCGGATGAGCACGTCGGGGCCCTTGAACTTTTGCAGGCGACCCACAAAGGCCACGACTTTGGTGTGCAGCGGGATGCCCAGCTGGCGGCGGGCGCGCTCCGTCATACGGTCTGTACCCGGGGTATACAGCTCGGTATCTGCACCCGGGGAGACCACGACGATATTCTCCGGCGAGGCGTCGTAATGCTCGATCAGATCGCGGGTTTCCTGGGCGGTGTTGACCACCAGGATGTCGGCGTTATCCACCAGTTGCTGCTCGCAAATGCGGCGGGCTTCGGTTTCCGGGGTGTCATCGAGCGTGCGGTGCACGTTCTTCACCGCGGCCAGCGTGTGTGCGGTGTGGACAAGAGGGACGTCCCAAAGGTCACGCAGCAGCCAGCCCACCTGGCCGGAGAGCCAGTAGTGGGAGTGGATAACGTCATACTCCACCTCAAAACAGCGCGCGAAGTTGAAGATGCCGCCCGTGAACGCGGCCAGCTGCGTGGACAGTTCCTCCTTGCTGAGGCCTTCATAGGGTCCCGCCACAATATTGATGACGCGCAGGCGCTCCTCGACGTCCACCACTTCCCCCTGACTGGGGCGCGTGGCGCGAGTGAAAATATCGACCTCTACGCCGAGGCGCGCGAGCTGGCGGGCAGTGTTAAGAACATAGACATTCATGCCGCCCGCGTCCCCGGAACCGGGCTGTTCAAGGGGCGAGGTGTGCATGGAAATCATCGCGATGCGCATAATTTTCCAGTGTATCCCGAAACGAGCCGCGTTATACTGGCCCGTACCTCAACCTACGCGACCGAAAGGTGAATCGATGTCGGCATACGAGTCCAAGGCGTGGCTCCAGTACTACCCGGAGTGGACCCCGCACAGCTTGGAGTACGGGGACACCACGCTTCTCGACGTTTACGACAACAACCTCGCGCTCCACCCCGACAAGCCGGCAACCTACTTCTTCGGCCGCACGCAGACCTATGCCGAGTTGGACAAGCAGGTTCGCCGCGCAGCCGCCGGCCTTCGCGCCTTCGGCGTGCGCCCGGGAGACCGCGTTGCCATCGTCGCCCCCAACTGCCCGCAGTTCATCTCCGCCTTTTGGGCCGTACTCAAGCTGGGCGCCATCGCGGTGCTCCACAACCCGCTCTACACCGCCCACGAGCTGGAGGGCCTGTTTAAGAACCACGGCGCACGCATCGCCATTGCGTGGGATAAAACGGCCTCCACCTTGGAGAAGCTGCGCCCGACGACCTCCCTGGAGACCGTCGTCTCCATCAACATGATCAACGCGATGCCGACTCCGCAGCGCCTAGCCCTGCGCCTGCCTATTCCGCCGCTGAAGTCCAAGCGCGATCAGCTCACCGCCCCGGCCCCGAATACGGTGCCGTGGGAATCCCTCGTGGGCAACGCGATCGGCGGCGATGGTTCTGACGTCATCACCCCGGAGGAAGTCACCAAGGACACCACCGCGCTGATCCTCTACACCTCCGGCACCACTGGTAGCCCCAAGGGCGCGGAGCTGACCCACGGCAACCTCTTCTCCAATATCTTGATGGGCAAGCACTGGGTACCGGGCCTGGGCGATTCCCCTGAGCGCATGCTCGCCGCCCTCCCCTTCTTCCATGCCTATGGCCTGACCATGAACGCCACCTTGGCGCCGCTCATCGCCAGCGAGCTGGTGCTGCTTCCGAGCCCGCAGATGCCGCTCATCATGGATCTCATGAAGAAGCACACCCCAACCTGGGTGCCGGGTGTGCCGACCTTGTACGAGCGCATTGTGGCGAAGGCGGAAGAAAACGACGTCTCCCTCGATGGCGTGCGCGCGGCCTTCTCCGGTGCCTCGACCCTGCCGGTCAATACCGTGGAGAAGTGGGAAAAGTACACCGGTGGCCTGCTCGTGGAGGGCTATGGCCTGACGGAGTGTTCGCCCATCATCGTGGGCAACCCCATGAGCAACGACCGCCGCCCCGGCTACGTGGGCATCCCCTTCCCGGATACCGAAATTCGCATCGCCAACCCGGAGAACCTGGATGAGACCATGCCGGACGGCCAAGAAGGTGAGGTCCTGGCCCGCGGCCCGCAGATTTTCAAGGGCTACTTCGGCGATGAGGAAGCCACCGAGAAGGCCTTCCACAATGGCTGGTTCCGCACCGGTGATATGGGCGTGATGGAGGAAGATGGCTTCATCCGCTTGGTCAGCCGCATTAAGGAAATCATCATCACCGGCGGCTTCAACGTCTACCCCGGCGAGGTTGAGGAAACGCTGCTGGACCACCCAGACGTGGCGGAGGCCGCCGTGGTGGGCCGCCCGCGTTCGGACGGCTCGGAGGACGTCGTGGCCTGCATCGTGCTGAACGACGGCGCCGCGCTCGACCCCGAAGGCCTCAAGGACTACTGCCGCGAGCGCCTGACCCGCTACAAGGTGCCGCGCACCTTCTACCATTTTGAGAAGCTGGCCACGGACCAGCTGGGCAAGATTCGCCGCCGCGAGGTTCAGGCGGATCTACTGGAGCGCCTCAAGGCTGAATAATAGCGCTGCATAACCCCGGAGCGATCCCTGCGCGATAGACGCATATCACCGGGGTTATAATATTTTCACTCCTCTAAGCAACTTTGCTAATTTTTGCGAGACTTCTGTCACAAGTTGGTTATACTGTTCCACACATAATAAGTTTGACCACCTAAGGAGTTCGCGAACATGACCGAATCCCCTGCCCAGGCCCCCTCCGCCTTTGAGACGAAAGCCTGGCTCCAGTATTACCCTGAGTGGACTAAACCCAATCTGGATTACGGCACCGAAACGCTCTTGGACTCCTACCGAGAAACCGTGGAGAAATTCGGCGAAAGGCCCGCCACGTGGTTCTTTGGTCACCAGATGACCTACCGCGAACTCGACACCCACGTGCGCGCCGCCGCAGCGGGGCTTAAGGCCTTCGGCATTCGCCCCGGCGACCGCGTCGCCGTAGCGCTCCCCAACTGCCCCCAGCACGTGGCGGTCTTCTATGCCATCTTGAAGCTCGGGGCGACCGTCGTGGAGCATAACCCGCTCTACACCGCTGCTGAGCTCGAGCCCCTGTTCCAGGACCACGCCGCCCGCGTGGCCGTGGTCTGGGATAAGGCGAGCCCGGTCTTTGAGGAGCTGCGTGATTCCACGCCGCTGGAGACGATCGTTACGGTCAACATGATTGAGGCCATGCCGCGCCCCAAGCAGCTGCTACTGCGCTTGCCCCTTCCTTTCATTAAGGACAAGCGGGCCGAGCTTTCAGTTCCCGCCCCCAACACCGTTCCGTGGAGCACGCTCACAGGCCGCGCCATCGGCGGGCAGGGCCAGAAGCTCGAAGACGCCAAGGTCAACCGCGACGATACCGCACTAATCCTTTACACCTCCGGAACCACCGGCAGACCCAAGGGAGCGGAGCTGACCCACTCCAACCTGTACTGCAACATGAAGATGGCGGAAGCGTGGGTGCCCGAATTGGGCAAGAAGCCCGAGCGCATGCTCGCCGCCCTCCCCCTCTTCCACGTCTATGGACTCACCCTCATCGCCGCCCTTGGCGTACACATTGGCGGCGAGCTGGTCCTCACCCCTGCACCGAAGGTTCCTCTGCTCCTCGACATCATGAAGAAGCGCCTCCCCACCTGGATGCCGGGCGTGCCCACGATCTACTCCAAGGTTATGGAGGCAGCCAAGGAACAGAACATCGATCTCCACGGCATCGGGAACAGCCTCTCGGGCGCAGCAGCGCTACCAGAGGAGATCGTTGAGGAATGGGAGATGCTGACCGGCGGCCTGCTCGTGGAGGGCTATGGGCTCACGGAAACCTCGCCGATCGTGGCCGCAAACCCGCTCAACAAGAACCGCCGCCCCGGCTATATCGGCATCCCCTTCCCGGATACCGAGGTGCGCATCGGCAACCCAGACAACCTCAGCGAGACCCAGCCGGATGGCACCGCGGGCGAACTCCTCGTGCGCGGGCCGCAGGTGTTCAAAGGCTACTTCAACATGCCGGAGGCCACCGAGCAGTCCTTCCACGAAGGGTGGTACCGCACGGGTGACATGGCAATCATGGAATCCGATGGCTTCATCAAGATCGTCTCCCGCATCAAGGAAATGATCATTACCGGCGGCTTCAATGTGTACCCGGCCGAAGTGGAAGACGTTATCCGCCAGCACCCGGACGTTACCAACGTGGCCATCGTCGGCCGTCCGCGCGCGGACGGCTCCGAGGATGTCGTGGCCTGCATCATCCTGGAGGATGGCGCGGTGCTCGATCCAGAGGGCCTCAAGGACTACTGCCGCGAGCGCCTGACCCGCTACAAGGTACCGCGCACCTTCTACCACTTCGAGCACCTGGCCTCCGACCAGCTTGGCAAGGTCCGCCGCCGCGAAGTGCAGCAGGACCTCCTCAAACTGCTCGGCAAAGAAGCTTCCGCCTAAGCCGCGCGGTCGATATAGCGCATCACGCGCGTGGGGTTGAAGGTTCGGTAGAACGCTTCACCAGCACCGACAAGCTGGCTCACCAACGTGCTGAGCTGCCAATCCAGCTGCTCATCGGTGTAGCCCCACTTCGTGGGAATGCGGGCCGTGGCCACCAAGACCAGGTCCTGCCCATCGCCGCCATCGAGGTTCACCACCTCGATGCGCGCGGAGTAGACATACTGATCATCGTTCATAAACTCGGCCCAGCGCACGAGCGCGTCAAGGTCGCACGCACAGCGGCCGGAGGGCGTGACGAGGCGGAGTTCAATATCCCCGGAGCCATCACGAGCGGATTCAATAGTGATCGCGTGTTCATTGATGAGGATGCTCACGGCCCCGTTCCGGTGGTCCACCACGTGAACGGACGTGCCGATCATCGCCAGGCGCGTGGCGCGCTCGTGCACCCGCCACATCCCCACCGCTGAAACCCCATAGGCCTCGCTGAAATAGTGGGGCGATACCGGCTTAAGCCCAGACCCCTTCCGTGGCTTGGAGGGCTCTTCCGGAAACTGCTCATCTAGGCGCGCGAAGACCGCCGACATTTCGGCCGCATAGCCCGCGATAATGCTCTTGAGCTGAGCATTCGTGGCCGTCGACGGCAGATAAGGCGGCGCAAGGACCAGCAGGTGGGTATGCATAGTAGAGCTTCCACAGGGCTCGGCAACGAGGTTGCCAGAGATTCCACCGCCGTTGAGATCATTGACCTCCATGCGCAAAGGCTGCCGGTCCGGGTTGAAGCGCACTGCACCGCCCCAATACCCAAGGACACAGAGGCCGCCCATCTCTTCATTGACGTCGACACTTAAGAATCCGCCCGCAATTTTGATGGTAGGCAAGCCGGTGGAGAAATCTTCCTCCAGCTTTCCGGCCAGCTTGGTCATGGTTTTGATGACTCGGCTTTTGCTGAGCCGAGCTGGTGTCTTGTTTGTTTTCTCGGTTGCTGATTGAGACATAGTCCCCCCTTGTTTTTCTTTTCTTTCATGCTGCGCGAACCGATGCTGAGCCACCCCTGCTCCTCCCCGAGCCGCTGCAGTGAGGCCAAGAATACAAAAGGTTGCGCAACTTCGCGCGGCAGCGACGCGGCGAGTACCCCCACAACCCAAACGTGAGAAAAACCTCACATTTTCCGCGCGGGAGGCCGCTTTGCGCGAAGGCTTCGACTACGGTGGCACATCATGATTGTTCTGTAGGGCTAACTAATCTTGCCCACAGCTCTTCATAAAACCGTTCCCCATCAGCTCAAAAGAGGAAAGATGCCTGTTACTATGCTGCATTCCATGCCCCGCCCGGCCGTGCTTTTCGCCGGACAAGGCTCCGATTGGCAGGGTTTCATCGCCACCGCCGCGCAGTCTGCCGCCACTGCTGACACCCTGCGCGAGACCCTCGCCCAGGCACGCAGCCTCACCGGCCCCGCCGCACGCACCATCGCCTCCACGTGCCCCGGCGCGCTCGAGCGCCTCGAGCAGCTCATTGCGGGTTCCACCGAGTCCACGTCCCTCGATGCCCTGCCGGCGGTCTCCATCCCCGGCATCGTCCTCGGCCAGATTGCCGCTATCGAGCAGCTGCGTGACCTGGGCGTCGACATCGACGAGCGCGCTGGGCATTCGCAGGGCAGCTTGGGCGCGTTGGCCGTCGACAAGCCAGCGCAAGCCCTGGCCCTGGCCATCCTGATGGGCACGGCCGCCAGCGCGGTCAACGGCTCCGATCCGCGCTCCCAGATGCTGTCCATTCGCGGCCTGGAGCGCAGCTTCATCACCGAGTACCTGCACGGCACCGCCGCCATCGCCGTGGTCAACGGCCGCCGCCACTTTGCGCTGTCCGGCAGCCCGGAGGACCTGGCTGCCACCCGCACCGCCATCGACGAGGCCGTGAAGAGCTTCAACGCCGAGCTGGAGAAGCGTACCGTCGGCGGCGATGAGCTCAGCCCCCGCTTTGATGAGCTGCCCGTAGCGCTTCCCTTCCACAACGCGGTGCTCGCCCCAGCGGCCGAGCGCACCGTGACGCTGGCTAAGCAGTGCGGCCTCGACGTGGACGAAGCCCGCACCCAGGCCGAAGCCATCCTGGTCACCGAACACGACTGGCCGGCCACGCTCGCCGCGCTCGACTCCGAGCACCTCATTGTTCTCGACCGCGCCTTGGCGAACATCACCCGCCGCGTGGTGGAAGGCACGGGAGTCACGGTGGTCTCGGCCGCCACCCCGCAGGAGCTTGATGCGCTGGCGACGCCGGGCGCTGAACTGCCCAAGGCCCTGAACTACGCTGACTTCGCCCCGCGCACCATCGAGCTTCCCAATGGTCGCACCTATACCCAGACCCGCTTCTCCGATCTCACGGGCCTGTCCCCGATCATGCTGGGCGGCATGACGCCGACCTCCGCTGATGGTGAGATCGTGGCCGCGGCAGCCAACGCTGGCCACTGGACGGAGATGGCCGGCGGCGGCATGTACTCCGATGAGGTCTTCCGCGCCCACCTGGCCACAATGGAGCAGCACCTGCGCCCTGGCCGCACGGCGCAGTTCAACACCATGTTCTTTGACCGCTTCCTGTGGAACCTGCACTTCGGCCAGGCGCGCATCGTGCCCAAGGCACGCGCGGCCGGTGCGGCTTTCAACGGCGTGTGCATCTCCGCCGGTATCCCGGAAGTAGAGGAAGCTGGCGAGCTGCTGGACCGCCTTCACGCCGATGGTTTCCCCTTCATCTCCTTCAAGCCCGGCACCGCGAAGCAGATCCGGGATGTGCTGGCCATCGCCACGGCCTACCCGGAGGACCGCATCATCATGCAGGTCGAGGACGGCCACGCCGGCGGCCACCACTCCTGGGTCAACCTGGATGACATGCTGCTGGATACCTACGCCGAAATCCGCCAGCACCCCAACGTCTACTTGGCAGTCGGCGGCGGCATCGCCTCCCCGGATCGCGCCACCTCCTACCTCACCGGTGAATGGGCGAAGAAGCACGCTATGCCGACCATGCCTGTCGACGCCGTCTTCCTCGGCACCGTTGCCATGGCCACCAAGGAAGCCAAGGCCACCGATTCGGTGAAGGACCTGCTGGTCAACACTGAAGGCATTTCGCCTTCCAAGAACGGCGGATGGGTCGGCCGCGGCACCGGTGCGCACGGCGTGGCATCCTCGCAGTCCCACCTGTTAGCGGATATCCACGACCTGGATAATTCTTTCGCTGCAGCCTCGCGCCTGATTACTTCCTTGAGCATCGAGGAATACCCGGCCCACCGCCAGGAGATCATCGACGCCCTGGCCAAGACCTGCAAGCCTTACTTCGGCGATGTGGAGTCCATGACCTACGCGGAGTGGCTCGAGCGCTTCGTGGAGCTGGCCCACCCGTTCGTGGATCCCAGCTGGGATGACCGCTTCTTCGATCTCCTGCACCGCGTTGAGGCCCGCCTGAACCCGGCAGATCACGGCCAGATTGAAACTCTCTTCACCAGCGTTGAGGATGTCCACGATGCCCCGCAGGCCGTGGCCAAGCTGCTGGATGCTTACCCCGCCGCACGCAGCACCGAGGTCTCCGCGCGCGATGCCGCCTGGTGGATTTCCCTGCACTACAAGCACGTCAAGCCCATGCCATGGGTACCGGCTCTGGACGGTGACCTGAAGTCCTGGTTTGGCAAGGACACCCTCTGGCAGGCACAGGATGAGCGCTACACCGCTGACCAGGTGCGCATCATCCCCGGCCCCGTGGCCGTGGCGGGCATTACCAAGAAGAACGAGCCCGTGGCGGACCTGCTTGCCCGCTTCGAGCAGGCCACCACGGATGCGCTGCTGGAGCAGGGCTCGACCCCGCAGAAGGCTTTCTCCCGCCTGAACTCCGCCGCCGATGCGGCCGCATTCCTGCGCACTTCTCCTACCCTGCTGTGGCACGGCCACCTCATGGCCAACCCGGCTTATGAGATGGATGAGAACGCCTTCGACCTGCGCCAGGACGCCGAGGGCAACTGGGAGATTGTTATCACGGCGGACTCCTATTGGGATGACCTGCCGGAGGAGCAGCGCCCCTTCTACGTTCGCGAGGTCACCGTCCCTGTGGACCTGCCGGAGGATGTAGCCACGGGTGGCTCCCCGGTGGTCTCCGAGGAGCGCCTGCCTAACTCCGTCTTCACCCTCCTGGAGGGCTTGGCTGGTGTCGGCTCCACGGCGGAGCAGGGCGATGAGATCACTAAGATGCCCACCGTCGAGTCCGGCTACTCCTTCCACTTCCCTGCTTCGCTGCTCTCCGCACACAGCGCGGTGACCTGCGGTGAGTCCTCCACAGAGAAAGCCGGCACCCCGGATGTTCTGGTCGGCCCGTGCTGGCCGGCCATCTATGCCGCGCTCGGCTCCGGCCGCCTAGAGGATGGCTACCCGGTCATCGAAGGCCTGCTTAACGCGGTGCACTTGGACCACGTCATCGACCTGCGCGTGCCGCTGGAGCAGCTTGCCGACGGCCGCCAGATCGACGTCACCTCCTCCTGCACTGCCATCGAGGAATCCGTCTCCGGACGCATCGTCACGGTGGAGCTCGAGCTCAAGGATCACGCCTCCGGTGACATCGTGGCCACGCAGATGCACCGCTTTGCCATCCGCGGCCGCGCCACCGGCACCGCCGCACCGAGCCAAGCACCGGAGTGGGGCGGCGGCAAGTCCGCCACCAAGGTGGTGCCGACACCGCGCTCCTTCGTCGACCGCGCCACCGTCACCGCCCCGCAGGACATGACGCCCTTCGCGCTGGTCTCCGGTGACTATAACCCGATTCACACGTCCTATAACGCGGCCCAGCTGGTTAACCTGCAGGCACCGCTGGTGCACGGCATGTGGCTCTCGGCCGCCGCACAACAGGTGGCCGGGCGCCACGGCCGCGTGGTGGGCTGGACCTACTCCATGTACGGCATGGTGCAGCTGGGCGATGACATCGAGGTCACCGTCGAGCGCGTCGGCCGCAAGGGCATCCACCAGGCACTCGAAGTCACCTGCCGCATCGACGGCGAAGTCGTCTCCCGCGGCCAAGCCCTGCTCGCCGCGCCGACCACGGCCTACGTCTACCCCGGCCAGGGCATCCAGGCAGAGGGCATGGGCCAGGATGACCGCCAAGCTTCCCCGGCGGCACGCGAGGCCTGGCGCCGCGCCGATGCGCATACCCGCGCGAACCTGGGCTTTAGCATCCAGAAGATCATCGATGAGAACCCGACGGAGCTCACCGTCCGCGGCACCACCTTCCGCCACCCGCAGGGCGTGCTGCACCTGACCCAATTCACGCAGGTAGCCCTGGCCGTCGTGGCCTATGCCCAAACCGAACGCCTGCGCGCCGAGGACACCCTGGCGCCGACTTCTTACTTCGCCGGCCACTCTCTGGGCGAGTACACAGCACTGGCCTCGCTGGCGAATATCTTCGACCTCGAGGGGGTCATCGACATCGTCTATTCCCGCGGCTCCGCCATGGGCAGCCTGGTGCCGCGCGATGCTGAAGGAAATTCCGAGTACGCCATGGCCGCACTTCGCCCGAACATGGCGGGTATTGATGCCGACAACGTCGACGCTTGGGTGGCTGAGGTCTCCGAGGCCACCGGTGAGTTCCTGGAGATTGTTAACTACAACATCCGCGGCCAGCAGTACTCCGTCGCCGGCACCAAGAAGGGACTCAAGGCCCTGGTAGACAAGGCCAATGCCATCGCCCCGCGCGCAGCCGTTATGGTCCCGGGGATTGATGTTCCTTTCCACTCCCGTGTGCTGCGCGAGGGCGTGCCGGCCTTCGCTGAGAAGCTCGATGAGCTGCTGCCGCAGGAGCTGGACCTCGATGCCCTGGTAGGCCGCTATATCCCGAACCTGGTGGCCCGCCCCTTCGAGCTCACCCAAGACTTCGTCGACGCCGTGGCACCGCTGGCTCCCTCCGGCAAGCTGGACGGGCTGAAGGTGGAGGATCTTTCCGAGCACGAGCTCGCCCGCCTGCTGCTCATCGAGCTACTGTCCTGGCAGTTCGCTTCGCCTGTGCGCTGGATTGAGACCCAGGAGCTCCTCTTTGGCAAGGTCGAGCAGATCATCGAGGTCGGCCTGGCTTCTTCCCCGACGCTGACCAACCTGGCTACCCGCTCGCTGGCCGTCGCCGGCATCCCGGAGGGCACCATCCGCGTGCTCAACGTAGAGCGCGACCAGGAGCAGGTCATGCTTGCCGACGTCTCCGAAGCCCCCGCCGCCGCACCGGCTGCGGAATCCGACGTCGAGGAGGCACCACAAGCCAACGAGGCACCAGCCGAGGCTGCTGAGGCTCCGGCTGCGGCCGCGCCGGCTGCCGCACCTGCTCCTGCGCCTACCGCGGCAGCCGCCTCCGGCGACGCCCCGGAGCTGCGCTTTGGTGCTGCGGAGGCCATCATGGTGCTCTTCGCCTTCCAGAACAAGATCCGCGTGGACCAGATCGCGGACTCCGACACCGTGGAGGAGCTGACCAACGGTGTGTCCTCTCGCCGTAACCAGCTGCTCATGGACATGTCCGCGGAAATCGGCGTGCCCGCCATCGATGGCGCCGCCGATGCCGACGTGGCCACGCTGCGCGAGAAGGTCGCCACCGCCGCCCCAGGCTACTCCGCGTTCGGCCCGGTTCTGGGTGAGGCCGTCGGCGCGCGCCTACGCCAGCTCTTCGGCGCGGCGGGCCTTAAGCCCACCGCCGTGGCGGACTACGTCACCGGCACCTGGGGCCTGCCCGAGTCCTGGGTTGCCCACGTCGAGGCGGAGATTCTGCTGGGCTCCCGCGAGGAGGACTCGGTGCGCGGCGGCTCGCTGAGCACCGTGCCGGCGAGCGCTACCTCCAAGTCCGCAGCACACGAGCTGATCGACGCCGCCGTCCAGGCCGTCGCCGCTACCCACGGTGCATCCGTATCCAAGGGCACGGCCGCCGGTGGCGCCGGTGGCGGTGCCGTGGTTGACTCCGCTGCGCTCGATGCCTTTGCCGAGACCGTCACTGGTGAGAGCGGCGTGCTGGCGACTGTCGCCCGCCAGGTTCTTTCCCAGCTGGGCCTAGACTCCGAACCGGAGCTCATCGAGGCACCTGATACCACCGTCATCGATGCCGTCGAGGCAGAGCTCGGCTCCGGCTGGCTCAAGTCCGTCACGCCCTCCTTCGATGCGAACAAGGCCGTGCTTTTCGACGACTCCTGGGCCATCGCCCGCGAGCGCCTCGCCCGCCTGGCACTGGGCCAAGCCGAGTACCCGGTGGACAGCTTCCGCGGTGCCGGCGAGGATCTGGCGCGTCAGGCGCGCTGGTGGAAGCGCGAGGATATCGCCAAGGCCGCAATGGACACCACCCCCGGCGCGTATGCCGGTGAGGTTGCCCTGGTCACGGGTGCTGCCCCTGGTTCCATCGCCACCGCGCTGGTGGAGCGCCTGCTGGAGGGCGGCGCAACCGTCATCATGACTGCCTCTCGTGTCAGCCAGGCCCGCAAGGAATTCGCGCGCACGCTCTACGCCGAGCACGGGGCTGCTGGTTCCGCCTTGTGGCTGGTCCCGGCAAACCTGTCGAGCTTCCGCGATATCGATGCGCTCATCGACTGGATCGGCTCCGAGCAACGCGAGTCCGTGGGCAACGAGGTCAAGATCCTCAAACCGGCCCTCACTCCGACGCTGGCCTTCCCCTTCGCCGCGCCGAGCGTATCCGGCTCGCTGGCGGATGCCTCCGGTACCACCGAGGCGCAGGCCCGCTTGCTGCTGTGGTCCGTCGAGCGCACCATCGCGGGGCTGGCACGGCTGAGCCAGGAGGATGTGGACAAGCGCTGCCACGTTGTCCTGCCGGGCTCGCCCAACCGCGGCACCTTCGGTGGCGACGGCGCCTACGGCGAGGTCAAGGCAGCACTCGATGCCATCCTCAACAAGTGGAAAGTCGAAGCCGGTTGGCCGCAGGGTGTCACGCTGGCGCAGGCCAAGATCGGCTGGGTCGCCGGCACGCACCTCATGGGCGGCAACGATGGGCTGGTGCCCGCTGCCGAGAAGGCCGGCATCAAGGTGTGGAGCCCGGAGGAGATTTCCGCCGAGCTCATGGACCTGGCCAGCGCCGATTCGCGCGAGCAGGCAGCTCACGCCCCGGTGGAGAAGGACCTCACCGGCGGCTTGGAGGGCTTCTCCCTCAAGGAGCTCGCCGCAGATGTGGAGCCGGCAGGAACCACTGGCGCAGCTGCACATGAGGAAAAGGACGCCCCCGCCACCATCACCGCACTGCCCAACCAGGTACAAGCAGTACAGCCTGGCCTGGAGGAAGAAGTTGGCCAAGTCACCACGGACCTGGAGGACATGGTGGTCATCGCCGGTATCGGCGAGGTCTCCTCGTGGGGCTCCGGCCGCACGCGCTTCGAGGCCGAGTATGGCCTGCAGCGCGATGGTTCCGCGGAACTGACCGCCGCTGGCGTACTGGAGCTGGCCTGGATGACCGGGCTGGTGGAATGGCGCGAGGACCCACACCCGGGCTGGTTCGTCGTGGAGAGCGATGAGGAGATCGCCGAGGAGGACATCTTCGAGCGCTTCCGCGATGAGGTCGTCGCACGCTCCGGCGTGCGCACCCTGACGGATAAGTACCACCTCACCGACCGCGGCTCCATTGACCTGACCACCGTCTTCCTGGACCGCGACGTCACCTTCACCGTGGATTCGGAGGCCACCGCCCGCGATATCCAGGAAGCGGACCCGGAGTTCGTCAGCATCGTCGAGGTGGACGGCGAATGGCAGGTCACCCGCCGCCAGGGTGCGACCGTCAAGGTGCCGCGCAAGGCCACGCTGACCCGCACCGTCGCCGCCCAGATGCCGGATGACTTCGACGCCGCCAAGTGGGGCATCCCAGAGCACATGCTCGACTCCCTGGACCGCATGGCGGTGTGGAACCTGGTCAGCGCGGTGGATGCCTTCACCCAGGCCGGCTTTTCCCCGGCGGAGCTGCTGCGCTCCATCCACCCGGGCCAAGTAGCCACCACGCAGGGCACCGGTATCGGTGGCATGGAATCCCTGCACAAGGTCTTCGTCACCCGCTTCCTCGGTGAGGAGCGCCCGTCCGACATCCTGCAGGAGGCCCTGCCGAACGTCATCGCGGCGCACACCATGCAGTCCCTGGTGGGCGGCTACGGTTCCATGATTCACCCCATCGGCGCCTGCGCTACCGCAGCGGTGTCGATTGAGGAAGCTGTGGACAAGATTGCCTTGGGCAAGGCCGATGTGGTCGTGGCCGGCGGTATCGACGATGTCCAGGTGGAGTCCCTCCAGGGCTTCGGCGATATGAACGCCACCGCGGAGACCGCCAAGATGACCGCCAAGGGAATCGATGATCGCTTCATCTCCCGCGCCAACGACCGCCGCCGCGGCGGCTTCCTCGAAGGCGAGGGCGGCGGCACGGTCCTGCTAGTTCGTGCCTCACTAGCAGCCGACTTAGGATTGCCGGTGCTCGCGGTGGTCGCGCACGCGGCCTCCTATGGCGACGGCGCCCACACCTCCATCCCGGCCCCGGGCCTGGGTGCGCTGGGTGCTGGCCGCGGCCGGGAGAACTCCCGCCTGGCGCGCTCGCTGCGCGGTCTGGGCCTGACGCCCAACGACGTCACGGTCCTGTCCAAGCACGACACCTCCACCAACGCCAACGACCCCAACGAGTCGGAGCTGCACTCCCTGCTGTGGCCAGCGATTGGCCGCGATGAGGATCAGCCGATGTTCGTCATCTCCCAAAAGACGCTCACCGGTCACTCCAAAGCGGGTGCCGCGCTCTTCCAGACCGGCGGCATCATCGACGTCTTCCGCACGCACCGCATCCCGGCGAACGTGTCCCTGGACTGCGTCGACCCGCTCATCGCCCCGAAGGCGCCGAACCTGGTGTGGCTGCGCTCCCCGCTGGACCTCGCAGCGGCGGGACGCAGCGTGAAGGCAGCGGCACTGACCTCGCTTGGCTTCGGCCACGTCAGCGCGCTCATCGTTTACGCCCACCCCGGCGTGTTTGAGCAGGCCGTGTCCCAGCAGCGCGGGGCGGACGCCGCCGCCTCGTGGCGTGAGCGCGCTGAGCAGCGCCTGCGTACTGGCCGCGCACACTTCGAGGCCGGCATGCTCGGCCGCGCCCCGCTCTTCAAGGTCATCGAGGGCCGCCGCCTCCCGGCACGCGACGCCAAGGTGATGATTGACGGCTACGGCCTCGTAGACGCCGACAAGGCCGCGGAAATCTCCATGCTCCTCGACGCCGATGCGCGCCTGGGCACAAACGGGGAGTTCCCGAGTGCGTAGCCTCTAGCAATCAGGGCCAGTTCGTACTTGAACTGGCCCTTTACTTTTGCCCAAGCATCGTTTCGCTTTATGTCGCGACGATGTTTGCTCACCGACTCTTTTCAATCAGGAGAAGCCAATTCTCCTTGAAGCTGCGCATCTTCGAGGCCTTCGACATGCCTCTCAAACGGAGCAAATATTGCGCTTAGAATCCGCCGTCTAACTTGATAGCTTCCTTCAGCACCGTTCTGTTTCCAATAGTCTTTAACAAAGCAGTGACTCACGATAAGAGTTATCTGGCGCATTGCGCTCGCAGCCCACCGGGATAACAGCTATCCCAGTAAACTAAGATATCGATCTACCGAGATAAGCCTTATCCCCGATGCCCCAAGCGCATGACAGGAGTCAACTGTGGCAAAGACAGTCGAATTGGAATGGATCCCTGCTGATGGCAGCGGTCTTTCTAGACGCGCCAAGCAAGGCGGGAAGTATTATGCTTTTGTTCCCGATCCCCTCGCAGACATGTCTTTGAAGCTGCCGTCCGAGCTCTCACGACGTATCGTTCGCATCGAGCGGGAGATTCACAATCTTGGGATGAGAGACAATACCCACTCCCTTGAAGGAGTTGCGCGACTCCTGCTCCGTTCTGAGGCCGTCGCTTCCTCCAGGATCGAGGGAATCGCTCCCAACTCCGACAAAGTGGCCATGGCGATCCTCGCGCGTGAATCAGATTCCGAAATTCGAGGTTTCAAAGAATCCGCAACAGCTGTCGCCCGCAATGTCGCCATCCTCGACACCATCAATACGGACTTGGCTTACAAAGACGAGCTGGTCCTGGATGACATTGTTGCAATGCAGACAGCGCTCGTTGCAGAAAAGCCTTTACAAGGAGTACGTACTACTCAAAACTGGATTGGCGGGTCTGACTATCACCCCATCGATGCGGCTTTTGTCCCCCCGCCTCCTGCACAAGTCCCAGGACTCCTCGACGATCTCATTGAATACTTCAACGGGGCAGACCACGCCGCGCTTGTTCAAGCAGCGCTCGTTCATGCGCAGTTCGAGACCATCCACCCATTCCCGGATGGGAATGGACGCGTGGGGCGAGCTATGGTTCACGCGCTTTTGCAGCGCAGAGGGCTCACCGATGCTGCAGTTCTCCCCGTCAGTATGGTTCTGGCAACGCTCGGTGACCGTTACGTCGACGGACTCACGAAATTCCGCGAGGGTGACGTGCTGGCATGGATCTCTTTCTTCGTCGAGGCAGCACAAGTCGCCACCACCAAAGCAGCTGAACTTGCGGATAGCGTCGCCGCCCTAGAAGCAGAATGGATGGACAAGGTCAATCGCCATCGCACTACGCAAGGAAGCAAGCGCGCATTGAAATCGAATTCGACGGAGTTCCAACTGCTCAAGAAGCTTCCTGCCATGCCTTTGGTCACGGTGCCCATCGTGAAGTCCGAGCTGGGGATTTCATCGACAAGCACGGCCCGAGATGCTCTCGATTCACTCACCGACGCTGGCATTCTGCGTAAGAAAGTAATCGGTGCGGGCGGGCTTCTCGGGTACTTCGCTGACGATGTTTTCATGTTAGTCGACGATGCTGAACGCCAACTCGCCTCGACGCAGTTTAATACTCGGCTTTCACCTCCGACCGGCCGAGCAGTTCCAGCCCTTCGCGATAAATAAGCAGTAATCACTAGTGGTCACGCCCTTCGTTTCCTTACACAAGGCAAAGCGTCGTGCTGGTGCGACGCTGCAGGAGGGGACATCGGAAAGCTTGAAAGGGACCGTCACTAAAAGTGACGGTCCCATCATGGCGCAGGTTAGGTGCCCTTAACGTTGAGGATCTGGCGCAGGGTGTGCTTGACCTCAACGAGCTGGGCGGCATCGGCCATCACGCGGTCGATGTCCTTGTAGGCGTCCGGAATCTCATCGACGAACTCGGCGCCGGGACGATAGACGATCCCTTCCATGCGTGCGGCAAGGTCCGCCTCGGTGAAGCGGGCCTTGGCCTGGGTGCGCGACATGACGCGACCCGCGCCGTGCGGCGCAGACTTGAGGCCCGGCGGGTAGCCCTTGCCTTCCACGACGTAGCTAGCGGTGCCCATCGAGCCGGGGATGAGGCCGCGGTCGCCTTCGTCCGCCTTGATGGCGCCCTTACGCGTGAGCCACACGTTCTTACCGTAGTGGTTCTCGCGCTGGGTGTAGTTGTGGTGGCAGTTGATGCGCTCAAGTTCAAGCGTCTCCCGATCCGCGCCAGACCAGGTGGCGACGCAGTCGAGGAAACGATCCATCATCTCATCGCGGTTGAGCAGCGCAAAGTGCTGTGCCCAGTGGAGATCCGCAATGTAGGAGTCGAACTCGGGCGTGCCCTCGACGAGGTAGGCCAGGTCCTTGTCCGCGAGCTGGATCCAGTGCTTCTTGCAGTGGCGCTGCGCGGCCTTGATGTGCTTCTGTGCAATCTTGTTACCCACGCCGCGCGAGCCAGAATGCAGGAACAGCCAGACGCGGTCTGATTCGTCGAGACACAGCTCGATGAAGTGGTTGCCGCCGCCCAAGCTGCCCAGCTGCTGACGCCAATTCTTCGAATGACTAAGGTCCACGCCGGTGTCCTGGGCCAGCTGCGCGAGCTCACGCGTGCGGGCCTCGGTGCGCGGGTCCATGATCCAGCCGTTGTAGTTTCCGGGCGAGAGCGGAATGGAGTCTTCGACTGCGGTGCGCAGGTCCTCGAGAGCGAAGTCCTGGATATCCGCGTGCGTGAGGTGGGTCCGCACGGCGATCATGCCGCAGCCGATGTCCACGCCGACGGCCGCCGGGATGACGGCACGCAGCGTGCCGAAGACGGTGCCGACCGAGGAGCCCTTGCCAAAGTGGGCATCAGGCATGAGCGCCACGTGTGGGTGGACGAAGGGCAGGTCAGCGACGAGTTGTGCCTGCGCCACCGTCTTGTCTTCAACAATGGAGGCGAAGTTGTGCAGGCGCATAAGAGAGCCTTTCTCTGCGTTTGCGTAACGCAGTTCGTGAGAAAGGGCCTGCTTGGGCGGCTGACTTGTAAGCTGTGCGCGCGGGTCGCGCGGCTGGCACCAACGTCCGGGATAAGCAGGGCCGCTTTCCCGGGGAATGGTCAAGTCAGCCTGTTAGAAGAGTTGCTTAAAGAGGCGTCCTAGCGGCTGATTGTTATAGGTCATCATCGCGGTTCGCCTCCTTTTTGCTTTCTTGTTCTTCTTTCGGGCTGTTAGTGCTGCGTGTGAGCCTACACGATGTACGCGATTTCTGCATGCGATTGATGATGCAAGGAAATTCACCCAGCCACGAAAACTTGACACCGTCCATTCAGCCGCATTCAGTGCCTGCTCATTTGTTCGTCCGTCTGGCGGGGTGTCGTGCGCCGTGATAAGCTTTGTTCAATCATTCAGCCCGCCTCGACCTAGTCGAGAGTGGGCTGGATCTTTATCTGGGTTATACAGCAAGATTGCGCTGGGCAAGGCCGACGTCGTCGTCGCCGGCGGCATCGACGACGTTCAAGTCGAGTCGCTGCAAGGCTTTGGCGACATGAACGCCACCGCAGAGACTGCAGCGATGGCTGCGAAGGGCATCGACGAGCGCTTCATCTCCCGCGCCAACGACCGCCGCCGCGGCGGCTTCCTCGAAGGCGAGGGCGGCGGCACCGTCCTGCTTGTGCGAGGTAGTCTCGCGCAAGAGCTGGGCCTTCCGGTGCTCGCCGTGGTCGCCCACGCCGCTTCCTACGGCGACGGCGCCCACACCTCCATCCCGGCGAACGTGTCCCTGGATTGCGTCGACCCGCTCATCGCACCGAAGGCGCCGAACCTGGTGTGGCTGCGC